>NZ_JBKFBA010000034.1:0-8862 GCF_053345925.1 Rhodococcus sp. C26F | reverse complement strand
CGTGCGGCCGCCGAGTACGGATCGTCGCGGCCGTCCGCGACGGCCTCCGCCAGCGCCTCCAACTCCGGATGGTTGCGCAGGAGGGTGTGTGCCAGCGACAGGATCTGGCTGCGGGCCCGCGCCGCGCGACGCTCGGCGGTGTCGGCCCGCTGGTGCGCCTCGATCGCGTCGACGAGGTCGTCGACACCGTGGCCGGTCGCGGCGACGAGCTTGAGGATCGGGACCTTCACGTCGCCGCGGAGGTCGCGCACCGTCTGATCCGCACCGTCGCGGTCGGCCTTGTTGACGACGACGAGATCGGCGACCTCGAGCAGCCCGGCCTTGGCCGCCTGGACGGCGTCTCCCCCGCCGGGGTTGAGGATGACGACGGTGGGTTCGGCGACCGACGCGATCTCGATTTCCGACTGCCCCACTCCCACGGATTCGAGCAGGATCACGTCGTAACCCAAGGCTGCCAGCAATCGGATCGACGCGGGGACGGCGGCCGCGAGTCCGCCGAGATGTCCGCGGGAGGCCACCGACCGGACGAACACACCCGAGTCGCCGACGTGGGCGGCCATGCGGATGCGGTCGCCGAGCAGCGCACCGCCGCTGTAGGGGGACGACGGGTCGACGGCCAGCACCGCGACCCGCAGTCCCCGTTCGCGGTAGGCGGTGGTGAGCGCTCCGACGGTGGTGGACTTGCCGGCCCCGGGCGGGCCGGTGAATCCGACGACCCGCGCGCGGGCGGGTTCGAGCAGTACGAGCACCTCGTCCCGGCGCGGTCCTTCGACGAGGGTCAGCAATCGACCCGCGGCACGCGGGGAGCCCCCGCGTGCCGCGTCGATCAGTTCACCGATGTTCACGGCGTATCCCGGTTCACGGTGCCGGCACCTCGATCACGAGGGCCGAGCCCATGCCACCACCCGCGCACATCGACGCGACGCCGATGCCACCGCCGCGGCGGCGCAGTTCGTGGGTGAGAGTGACGAGCATGCGGGCGCCGGTCGCGGCGACCGGATGGCCGAGGGAGCAACCGCTGCCGTTGACATTGACCTTCTCGGGGTCGATCTCGAGCAGCTTGATGCACGCGACACACTGGGCGGCGAACGCCTCGTTGATCTCGAACAGGTCGACGTCGCCGATGGACAGACCGGCGCGCTGGAGTGCCTTCGGGATCGCCTCGACGGGAGCGAGTCCGGTGATCGCGGGGTCGACGCCCACCGATGCCCACGACAGCACCGTGCCGAGCGCGGGCAGACCGAGATCGCTGCTGGCGATGGCCAGCGCGGCCGCCGCATCGTTGCCGCCGCAGGCGTTGCCGGCGGTGATGCTGAAGCCCTCGATCTCGGGGTGCAGCACCTTGAGCGACGCGAGCTTTTCGAGGCTCGTCTCCCGGCGCGGGTGTTCGTCGGTGTCGAACAGGCCGTGCGGGGTGTCGATCGGGACGATTTCCTCCTTGAAGCGGCCCTCGTCGATGGCGCGGATCGCGACCTGGTGCGAACGCAGCGCCCAGGCGTCCATCTCCTCGCGGCTGATACCGGCCTTCACCGCGGCGTTCCAGCCGACGGTGATGGACATGTCGCGGTTGGGGGCCTCGGGGCTGTCGGGGTGGCTGGGCGACATCCACGGCACCCACTCCTCGCCCTTCCGGATGAGCGATCGCGGCGAGGTCGACGCGGAGTTGACGCCACCGGCGATCACGATGCGGTCCATGCCGGAGCGGATGCTCGCCGCGGCGGACTGCACGGTCGACAGGCTCGCCGCGCAGTGCCGGTTCTGCGCGAGCCCGGGCACGTGGGTCAGGCCGGCGGTGAGGGCCGCGTGCCGGGCGATCACGCCGCCGCCGTACAGGCCCTCGCCGAGGATCACGTCGTCGATCAGGTTCTTGTCGAGGTCCTCGGTGGTCGCGGTGACGATGTGCTCCGCGAGGGTGAACGCGTCGGTGTCGCGGAGCGTGCCCTTGACGGCGGTGCCGACCGGGGTGCGCAGGGCGGAAACGATCACGGCATCAGGCATGGGTGGCCTCCAGTTCGGCGAGAAGGGTGCGACGCAAGAGCTTTCCGGTCTCGGTCTTGGGCAGTTCGTCCCGGAAGACGATGTTGTCGGGGGTCTTCGAGGAACGCAGGCGTTCCTTGACCCACTGGCGGATCTCGTCCGGATCGCCGTCACCGACGAGGACGGCGACGATGCGTTGTCCCCATTCGGTATCCGACACGCCGATGACGGCGGCCTCGGTGATGCCGGGGTGGGCGAGCAGGACGTCCTCGATCTCGGCGGGGGCGATGTTCTCACCGCCACGGATGATGGTGTCGTCGGATCGGCCCTCGACGTACAGATATCCGTCGGTGTCGAGCCGGCCGAGATCGCGGGTGGAGAACCATCCTTCGGCGTCGAGGACACTGCGGTTGCCGTATTCGCCCGAGATCTGTTCGCCGCGGACGAAGATCAGGCCGGTTTCGCCCGCCGGGACGGGTTCGCCCTCCTCGGAACGGATCTCGATCTCGATGCCGGGAAGCGGGCGACCCACCGAACCGAGGCGGTCGCGGACGGCCGGATCGGTGGATTCGAAGGCGGTGCGATGGTCGTCGGGTCCGAGAACCGCCACGGACGAAGCGGTTTCGGTGAGACCGTAGGCATTGACGAAGCCGGTGTCGGGGAAGGCACGCAGCGCGTGTTCGAGGACCGGGCGCGGCGTGCGCGACCCGCCGTAGGCGAGACTCGCCAGCGTCGGGGTGTCGGCCGTCTCGTCGCCGAGGGCGGTCACGATGCGGGCGAGCATGGTCGGGACGAGCATCGCGTGGGTGACGCGTTCGCGCCGGACCGTCTCGAGCCAGACCTGCGGGTCGAAGGCCGGCAGGTACACCACCCGGCGGCCGGTGTAGAAGTTCGACAGCAGGTTGGTCAGGCCGGCGATGTGGTACGGCGGGACCGAGACGAGCGATGCGTCGGTCTCGGCGGCCGATCCGAACTCCATCGTGTTGAGCACGTAGGCGAGCAGGTGCCGGTGCCGCAGGATCGCGGGCTTCGGATCCGAGGTGGTGCCGCTGGTGTAGATGATCGCGGCGACCGTGTCGCCGTCCCACTGCGGTTCGAGTGGCGGCTCGGGATCTCCTGTGGCGTAGGAGTCGTCGACGAGGGCGTCGAGGTCGTCCTGCTCGAGCACGAGCGCACCGGGGTGCTTGGCCTTCAGTGCGGTGAGCTGCTGGTCGCCGAGGCGGTAGTTCAGCGGCACGAAGGGGACCCCTGCCAACGCCGAACCGAACAGCGCCACCGGATACGCGAGGTGGTTGGACCCCAGGTAGAGCACCGCCGGATGATTCCGGAACTGTGCGGCGGCACGACGTGCGAGGGCGTCGAGACCGGCAGCGGTGAGGGTCCGGTTCCCGACGGTCGCAACTGCTCGCTCGCCGGTGCTTGCGGCCATTTCTAGAATCATGCTTAGGTTCATGAGAACATTATTCTCACAGACAGAGAGCTTTACTTTCAAGAGCTCGGATCTCGAAGGAGGCAGCATGCAGGTAGCAGGAAGCTCTGCGATCGTCGTCGGCGGCACGGGTGGCCTCGGGCAGGCCACCGTCCGGCGTCTCCACGAGGCGGGCGCGAAGGTCGTCGTCGCCGACGTCAACGACGACAAGGGCAAGGAACTCGAGCAGGAGCTCGGTGTGCGATACGTGCGCACCGACGCCGGCAGCGAGGAATCCGTCTCGGCCGCCATCGCGGAAGCGGACTCGCTCGCGCCGCTGCGCATCTCCGTCGACTGCCACGGTGGCCCGGCCGGCGGCGGACGCCTCGTCGGCAAGGACGGCAGCGCCATGCCGCTCGAGAACTTCACCAAGACCATCGAGTCGTACCTGACGTCGTCGTTCAACGTCATGCGCCTGGCCGCCGCCGCCATCGCCAAGCAGGACCCCTTCGACGACGAGGGCTCCCGCGGCGTCATCGTGAACACCGCGTCCATCGCCGGCTACGAAGGCCAGATCGGACAGCTCCCCTACGCGGCCGCGAAGGGCGGCGTCATCGGCATGACGCTGGTCGCCGCACGCGACCTGTCGCCGCTCGGCATCCGCGTCAACACCATCGCGCCGGGCACGATCCTCACCCCCGCCTACGGCAAGGCCGGCGACCAGCTCGAGGCGTACTGGGGCCCGCAGATCCCGCATCCCAAGCGCATGGGCCGCCCCGCCGAGTACGCGACGCTCGTCGCGTCCATCGTCGAGAACGACTACCTCAACGGCGAGGTCATCCGCCTCGACGGTGCACTGAGGTTCCCGTCGAAGTGAGCCCGCTCGCAGGAAAGATCGCATTCGTCGCCGGTGCCAGTCGCGGCATCGGCGCGGCGATCGCCGTCGCTCTCGCCGAGGCCGGCGCGTCGGTGGCGGTCGCGGCACGCTCCGAGCAGGAGGGCAAGCTGCCCGGAACCATCGGCTCGGTCGCCGAGCGGATCACCCACGCCGGAGGCCGGGCCCTCCCGGTGCCGTGCGACGTCACCGACGAACGGTCCGTCGACGCCGCTATCGCCGCGACGGTCGCCGAGTTCGGCGGACTCGACATCCTCGTCGCGAACGCCGGGGTGCTGTGGATGGGGCCGATCGAGACGACCCCGGCGAAACGCTGGCAGTTGTGCCTCGACGTCAACCTCACCGGCGTGTTCACCGTGACCAAGGCGGCGATCCCGCACCTGCGCGAGCGCGGCGGCGGATCGATGATCGCGGTGACCACCAGCGGCGTGACGATGACCGACCGCGGCTCGAACGCCTACTGGGTGTCCAAGGCCGCAGTGGAACGGCTCTACGTCGGGCTCGCGGCCGACCTGCGGCAGGACAACATCGCGGTCAACTGCCTCGCGCCGTCGCGGGTCATCCTCACCGAAGGCTGGACCGCCGGCGGTGGCGGACGGGAGATCCCGCCCGAGATGGTGGAACCACCGGAGACGATGGGTGCCGCTGCGGTGCTGCTCGCGCAGCAGAATGCGAGCGGAATCTCCGGCACCGTGCAGCGTTCGGAGAGCCTCGTGTCCGCGAGGGGATGAGGTTCCCGCACGAAGGGAGGCCCTGCACTGGGCCTCCCTTCGTGTTTCCGGGTGCGGACCCGCTTCGACGGTTCAGCGGTCCAAGCGCGCGACGAGCCGTCCGGTCACCTCGTTGCGACGGAGACGTTCCAGCCCGTCGCCGATCTCCTCGAAGCCGATCTCGGTGTATGCGGGTTCGATCTCCCGTTTCACGAACAGGTCGTACACCTCCTCGATGTCCTCGACGGTCCCACCGAGGGAACCCACGAGCGTCCTGCCGAGGATCGTCGGAGTCTTCACGGTGAACGTCGGCAGGCCCAGACCGACCTGCACCACGGTGCCACCCCGGGCGACGGCGTCGATCGCCTTCTGCGTGGTGTCGAAACCGGCGTAGTCGACCACGAGGTCGAATCCTCGGCCCGCCCATTCGGCCGCGTCCCGCACGACGTCCGTCACGCCGGCCTGCCGGGCGAGATCCCATGCCGATTCCTTCGTCTCGGCCACGTGCACCTCTGCACCGGCCAGAACGGCCGCACGGGTTCCGATCTGCCCCAGACCACCGTAGCCGATCACGCCGACCTTCATCCCCGTCGACGCACCACCGACCTTGATGATGGCGTGGTACGAGGTCATTCCCGCATCCGTCGCGAGGGCGGCCAGTGACAGGTCCAACCCTTCGGGCACCCGGGCGAGATCGCGGGCATCGGCGACCAGCTTGTCGGCGAACCCACCGTGGGAGAACATGCCGAGCGGCGGACGCACGCCCGACGAGCAGACCCCGACGACGTCACCGATGCTCCAGCCCTCGACCCCGTCGCCCAGTGCGCTGATGACGCCGGCGTTCTCGTGTCCCTGCGTCATGGGCAGGAACGGCATCGTCTCCTCTCCGACCTCCATGTACATCAGGTCGCTGTGACACAGTCCGGCCGCCGCGACGTCGATCACCACCTCGCCCGGGCCGGGTTCCGGTTCCGGAACCTCGTTCAACGAGATCGGTCGCCCGGCTCCTTCGAACTGCCATGCCCTCATATCTGCACCGTCCTCATGCTCCACTCCTTCGTTCATACCTCTTGCAGGTCTACACCTGTGACATTACTGTTCTCGCTAACCGGAACGGCATTCTTGGAACAAAGATCGTGAAAATGTGTACAGGGAACACGGATCGAGTCGCGGTGCAGTTCCGAGCCGACTGCAGGACAACAGAATTCGCCGACGATCGGAGAACGTCATGAAGGTGGAAGTCGATCCTCACCGGTGCCAAGGACACACACTGTGCGCCATGGCCGCCCCAACGCTCTTCGAGCTGAGCGACATCGACGGGCACGCCACAGCCGTCGACACCGAGGTGCCCGCCGAACTCGCCGAGTCCGCCCGCGAGGCCCATCGCAGTTGCCCCGAACAGGCGATCTCCGTCCTGTGACCACACCCGACCCCACCATCCACCGGATCCACGAGAGGGCGACACCGTGAGCATCGACGAGGCCTCGGTCGACACCGACCACCGCACCCCCGTCTACCAGTTCGACAGGCACGCACCGGACTACCGCGACCGTTTCTCGGAGATCACCACGGAGATGCACTCCAAGTGCCCCGTGACCTGGTCCGACACGCACGGAGGTCACTGGGTCGCCGCCGGCAGCGAGGCGGTGTTCACCCTCGCACGCTCGGCGAACATCTCCAACGATCACGACATCAAGGGAGTACGGCGGGGTTACAAGGGGATCATGATCCCCACCGCAGTCCGGGCGTCCGGTGTGCGCGGCGGGATCCTCGAGATGGACGACCCCGAACATCGGGAGTTCCGTGCGGTACTCAATCCGTATCTGTCCCCCGCCGCCGTGAAGAAGTGGGTTCCCCTCATCGACGAGGTGATCCGCGCGTGCCTCGACGAGAAGATCGAGACCGGCAGCATCGATTTTATCGACGATCTGGTGAACATCGTTCCCGCCGTCATCACGCTCGCGATGCTCGGTATCCCGGTCGCCAAGTGGAACGTCTACTGCGAGCCGGTCCACGCCGCGATGTACACGCCGCCGGACTCACCCGACGTCCACCGCGTCGCGGAACTGCACCGCGTGATGGGAATGGATCTTCTCGCCAGCCTCCACGAGATCCGGGAGAATCCCCGTCCCGGCATGGTCGACGCCGTCGCCCGGGCCACCATCGACGGAGAGACGCCCGACGATCTCGAACTGCTCGGCGTGCTGAGCCTGCTCATCGGCGGCGGTTTCGATACGACGACCGCCCTGACGTCGCACGCCCTCGAATGGTTGTCGCAGAATCCCGACCAGCGCGAGATCCTCAGCGAGCAGCGCGACACGCTGCTGGATTCCGCGACCGAGGAATTCCTGCGCTTCTTCTGCCCCTCGGCCGGCGACGGACGCACCTTCTCCGCCGACACCGAGCTCGACGGCGTCGAGTTCAAGGAGGGGGAACGCATCTGGCTCTCCTGGGCGATGGCGAACCGCGATCCGGAACTGTTCACGGATCCGAACGAGATCGACCTGGAGCGCAAGGGCAACCGGCACTTCAGCTTCGGACTCGGAGTGCACCGCTGCATCGGATCCAACCTGGCGCGCACGATGTTCAAGCGGATGCTGCTCGCAGTGCTTGACCGGATGCCCGACTTCCGGTGCGATCCGGAAGGCACGGTCCACTACGACTCCATCGGAGTCATCCAGGGCATGCGGCAGCTTCCGGCCACCTTCACGCCCGGTCCGCGCCTCGGCGACGGACTCGACGAGACCCTCGTCCGGATCCAGAAGATCGTCGACGAGCAGGGAATCGCAGCGCCGGTGACGGCACAGAAGTAACCGGTACCGGCTGCGGAAAGGGATCCTCATGAAGACCGAAGACATGGTGATGATCAGCATCGACGACCACGTCGTCGAACCCGCGGACATCTTCGAGAAGCACTTCCCCAAGAACCTGATGGACCAGGCTCCCAAACTCACCGCCCATCCCCGCAACCCCAACGTGCAGGCCTGGCAGTTCCAGGGCACCGTCGTCGGCAGTTCCGGCCTCAACGCGGTCGTCTCCTGGCCCAAGCACGAATGGGGCATGGACCCCACCGGTTACGCCGAGATGCGACCGGGCGTCTACGACATGGACCTGCGCGTGCGCGATATGGACGCCAACGGCACCCTCGCCGCGACCCTGTTCGCCACCTTCCCCGGCTTCGCCGGCACCCACCTGGCGAGCCTGCCCGACAAGAAGCTCTCCCTCGCCGCCCTGAAGGCGTTCAACGACTGGGTCGTCGGCGAGGTCCCGGACGCCCACCCGGGGCGGTTCATCCCCATCGGCATCGTCCCGTTCTACGACGCCGAGGAATCGGTGAAGGAGATCGAGCGCATCGCCGCCATGGGATGCCGGTCGATCAGCATCCCGGAGACGCCCTACGGCGTCGGCGAGGGCTATCCCGACTTCAAGTCCGGGCACTGGGACCCGATCTTCAAGGCATGCGTCGAGCACAACATCGTGCTGTCCCTGCACATCGGCGGCGGCATCAACCTCGTCAAGCGCCCGGCCGGTTTCAACATCGACGACATGATGATCCTCACGCCGCTCATCTCCACCATTGCGGCCACCGACATCATGCTCAGCGGTGCCTTCCAGAAGTTCCCCGATCTGAAGGTCGCGATGAGCGAGGGCGGGGTCGGCTGGGTCGCCCCGTGGCTCGACCGCATCGACCGGCACATCGTCAACCAGTCCTGGACCGGCACCAGCTTTCTGCCGGCCGGGATGAGCCCGACGGACGTGTGGCGCAAGAACTTCCTCGCCTGCTACATCACCGAACCGAGCGGACTGAACAACCGTCACCGGCTCGGCGTCGACACCATCGCGTGGGAATGCGACTACCCGCACTCCGACTC
>NZ_JBKFBA010000033.1:401-61962 GCF_053345925.1 Rhodococcus sp. C26F | reverse complement strand
CATGAACGGTGTGCCAGGCGCACCGGTACTCGGCGGCGACGGCAGCGACCGAGCGATCCTCGTCGAGGACGGCGGCGGCCATCATCGTCTTCGCCCGCGGGGTGATGCGGGCGCGGGCCGGGATGCCCGGCACCGACTCGGTGAACACCTTGCGATCACAGACTCTATTGGTGCACAACCATTTCCGTTTCCGCCATTCGAGCACGGGGCGGTCCGGACCGATCTGCACATCCCGGGGATGGGTGGTGACCCAGCCCTTCGATCGGGTCGATATCTGCCCGCATTGTGGGCACACGCCGGCCCACCTCGGGTCGGTGCCGAGCCGGACGATCCGGTTGCCGTCGTCGATGCGCTGCACCGACTCGACGACGATGCCGTCGAGATCGAGCAGCAGTGAGCCACTACTGTGGAGCATGCCCGCGTTCCTTGCTGGTCTGGTTGCCTGAAGAACACCCAGCTCACAAGGGCGCGGGCCCTTTTTCAATCACCGACACGGCACGGGGTCGGACAGCATCACGCCCCTGCAAAGTGCGTAGAGCCGGTAAAGGTGGTGGACAGCCGGACCGGCCGAGACGCAGTGGTGGGTAGTTGATGTTCCGGCTTCGAGGCACTCACGATTCGATGAGGCGGCTTGTTTCGCGCGCCGACCGCCATGGCCAGTGGCGATACGGCGTGTGGGATTGAGCTGGCCCCAGCAGGTGGACTCTCATGATGGAGTCGACCGCTGGGGCCTTCGCGCGTGGATTTGTGTCAGGCGGTCGGCATGGTCTCGCGTCCTGCCGTCCCAGGGACGTTGAAGTGGGATCTAGTTCATCTCGATGTGGAGAGTTCCATCCTCATTGCATTGCGGAGCTATACCCCACGGATCCTTCAGGTCGAAGTGCAGGACGATCGACGACCCGTCGGTCTGGTTGACGGTCGTCGTAGCCGTCCGCTCTTGTTCGTCGATGTTGGCGATGATCTGGTCCGCGTCGTCATCGACGATCCACGGGCGAACTCGTTCTGCCATATCCAGCCGGAAGTTGCTGCGACTGATCAGCTCCTGGCACGTTGCGGAGTAGCTGTCGTAGAGGTCGTCGAAGGCGTCGTTGTCTTTCGGCTCGACCGGTTCCTGGCCAGTGCAGCTCGTCGGTGTTTGCTGATAACAGTCGAACCATCCAGCACTGGTAACCAGGTTGTTTCCTGCTGTCCGGACAGAGTCCCGCACAGATTCGACGTCGATAGGCGTTGCAGTCGTAGTGGGCGTGACGATGTTGACGAAGGCCGCCGTGTCTTCCTGCGCCGACGGTGTCCCTTCGTCGCCGCAGGCACTGAGGGTGGTTGCAAGCACCACCATCGCGGCGGCACTAAAGCATGTGGTGGCAAACTTCGTCACTGCGTAAAGCTCCTAGCTGTGTGAGCAGAGTTGCGTACTCTGCCACGGGGATCCATAACTTTTGCACTATCGCCAATGTGATGTACGGCGTTACGCGGCCGTGTCGGTGGACAGCCGACGCTGCCCGTGGGCGTTGTCACGCGTACTTTGACCGCATGCTCGGCGTACACCGGTCATACCGAGACTGCGCGGCGCGGACCAAGCCGGTGGGGCCGGCGTTCCAGACGGACCGATCGTGCGGTGGCAGCACTGTTGCGCTGCACCGGTTCACGGTTGGACCGGCGATCCACTTCCTTCGTATCGTCGATGACTCACGGCTTCCATGGGTGCTCCTTCGGCGTTGCGTAGCAGCTACCGCCAGCCGGATCAACTGCTGGAAATGAAGGTTCTCACGGCATGCGGAGATCAGCCCACCGGTTTCCAGACGCCCATACGAGAACTCTCGAACTGTCCATCTGTGGGAGTGATCGTCACGGTCACCTGCTGTGCGGAGGTGACGAAGTCGTTGTCGATGATGTCGCCCGATGTCGATGTGCGTTCCCAGTAACCGTCTTTGATCAGCTCACCGGGAGCAGCGGTGGTCTGGTAGGTGCCCGGAGGGATCTCGTTCTCCCCGTAACCGACAACCCAAGTGCCGCTGCTGAACCACCGTTCGATGTTTCCCTGCTGGACCTGCTGCCATGTCTCCTTGATGGCGTCGTCGCCCAGTAGGTCGACACCAGCGGTGATCAGGTCCTTGTTCCAGCGGGTCGTCCAGTCCTCCATCAACTGGGCCGGCGACCAGGAGCTGACAGTACTGTCCCGGCGTTCGTTGATCTGGTCGAACAAAGACTTGACGGCAAATGCGGGGACACGTTCCTTCGGCACTGTTCTGCCGTTGGGGTAGGTGTACTCCGTGGTCGCCGTCGGCGGCAGGGCCCAGCGATTCTCGTAGACAAGCTGGTTGAACTGGTCTTCCGGGGTGTCCTCGAACGTGGGCGGCGGCGGCGGCGAAGGCTTGACGATTTCTGTAGGTGTGAACGGTTCTGTGCCGATTTCGATCTCTGAGAAGCGGAATTCGAAGTCGGTGCCGGTGTCGCTGGCCATCACGAGGGTATTGGGCTCGCCAGACTCGTTGCTGAGCTGGTACGGAGCCTTGTACGGGGAAGCACCCCAGCCGTAAGCATCGGGGCCGAATTCTCGTTCTGCAACGATTTCGTTCTTCAGGACGTCGCTGCTGCGGTGAAAGTAGTAGCTATCAATCGGTTTGCCATTGTGGAACAACTCGACTTTGGCGCGAAACGTTAAATTGGTTCCTTCCGCGGCTGTAACCTCGTCATCAACCACAAGCTCCCAGTTCACGTTCGGTTGGAGTCCGCCCGGGTATACGAGCTTGTTGTCGAGAATGTTTGTTTCTTCGTGCGTGTAGTAATACACATCGAACTCGGCCAACTCGGTGAGCTTCAACCGAACCGGATTATCTTCGGTAGCGGATGCGTCGATGACCACTTCCTCCGGCACACCGACGTCGTTCCCGTTACTACAGGAGACCACGAGCGTACTGAGCAGAGCGACAGCACCGATAAAGGCCGGCTTAAGCCAAGGTCGAGACAACCAATACTCCCGTGAACGGCACCGACTACCGGTGCATAGGCTTCCCGACCTGTGATGCAGCATACGGAAAGCCCGTTGACGGCCTTCTCTTGGGCTCCCCCGATCGTTGGACTGCGCTCGTAAATCCCCTCTGACTTCTCGATACCGACAGAATTGTTCCTGGTGATCGACGGCTGGTGAAAGAGGTCTCTACGGTGTGCGCGGCCCCGCAACCCACCGGATGGGAAGGCCCGCAGTGTGTCGTGTCAGCAGTCGGTGTTTCCACCACACCGTTGCACCCCTCAACGATCGAGCCGGCGATCCAGTCCCTTAGGATCCTCAACGCTCGCGGCTTCCATGGGTGCTCCTTCGGCGCTGCGCAGTAGTAGTAGCCAGCCCGATCGACTATGGAAGCCAGCAGGTGCCGATGCCTCAACTTATTGCGCTCGTAATTTTTCTTTTAGCTCTCGGCGTTGTTCTCATGCTGATATTTTGGCCATTTGTTATGGCGCAAAACTTTTTCCTTCTTACTCAGGGTATTGATAAATACACAGCTTTACCACTTCCCGTGGGAATTGCGGCGCAATTGCTCTATTGGGGCGCCATTATCGGGGTTATCGCCTGCCTGGCATCCAAGCCTTCCCTGACTGGGGACAGTGATACTGCTGTAGAGCGAAGGCGCTATCGGAAGCGCCTCACCCTAAGCGGGGGCGTCCTCATCGGCGTTGTCGCGCTGCTCGTCTGGGGGTTCTGGGTCCCCGAAAAGTCTGGTGGCGAACACTACCAAGTAATCAAAGACCGGTGCCGTTCGGAAGTCGGATCTGCTGGAGAGATCACCTACTCACTGGTCGACGACTGCATCGAGAGGAAAATCGACTCGCTGTAACCTTGGACCTGACTTCATCACTCGGAACTCGACCGATGGAGTTCATCAGGCCCACTGCACCCTTCGATCATGTGCGCGCGCCCATTCAGCGATGACACGTAGCTCTTCGAGTCGCTCCTGGATGTATCCCGCGCGTCGACCACAGTCGATGACGCGGGGGCTGGCGCCGACTTGATGGGCGGGCACACCTGCATCCTGAGGGCTCAGTGCCTCAGCAGTGAGAACGCGGCCGAGGAAGTCCTCCGCCGAGCACGCGCCGCTGCATTCACCAGAAAAGCCCAGAACGTCCAACAACGTTGCCGCGTTCGCATTCGAGACGTTGAGGTCCGGCACGTCCTCGCCGTCGGATGTGACGGCCTCGATCGTTGCGCCGTACGCACGAGCGGACTCCGGGTCGGTGCAACCTTGCAGCACTGCATCGGACGCGTGCAGCTCGTCCAATCGAGCAACCGCCTCGGAATACTCCGCGAACAGCTCGCTGATACCACCGAGGTGGTCGACGAGCCGGTAACCGATGACCGGTGCCATTTCGGGGTAGAACGTGATCGACATGTGGGCCTCCTTGCGCGATTGCGATGTACTGCAATCAACCCTGCGTCTCGGCACCCAAGGCCGCGGCACGACAGCGCGGCCGGCCGTAGACAGACGGTGGCCGGCTGAGGCTGTTTTCCGGTTGAAGAGTGTCGTTGTGGCACCCAAACGTTCGGCGGTGCAGGACAGCGTGGTCGGTACGCGGTGGAGTGGGCACAGCCCAGCGGTTAGGACGGCTGCACGAGAAAGGCCGGCTCGTTACCCTCCAGCGGCACCCTGCAGAGGATCCCTGCTTGGACTGCATCCCAGGCCACGTGGGTCAGACGTAAGGCAAGTAGGCCCTCGGCATCGTCGTAGACGCTTCCCCGCGTCCATGGAACAACGGTGCCGGTTTTCAGGTCGTTAGCGGCGGAGTGGATTCGTCGGCGTGCATCGTTGGATGGGTGCGCTGCGCTTTGAACGTGGTGGATCTGTTCGTTGGTCCATAACCAGGGAGGTAACTCGCTGTTGTTGTCGAAGGCGGCTAGCGCCTGACCGACGTTGTCGTCTATACCGGAGCCCTGATAGCCCACTTCCGGCACGATCCAGTCCCCCACTCGGATCTGATCACCACCTTCACGGGCGGGTTCGCGAAGCCACGACACCGCCGAGAGCGTGTCCGGCTCGGGTGAACGACCCAGCACCTGCGCCAGCATCTGGTCCAATCGGGACTCATTGCGGCGGAGGATGGCGGTCGGAAGCACCAACAGTCCTGTAGGTTCCCACGCTGTGCTCAGCGGAAGAGGCTCGCGTCGATAGGTGTCGGTTCCTGCGAGCATGAGAATGGTCTCGAACACCCGAGGTGGCAGGACATGGATCGGCAAAGCGGCGAATGAGTCAGCCCGCGTGTGCATGATCTGCTGCACGAGTTGAGGGGCCGAACTCAATCCCGTGTCCGCACGCTGGGGTGGTTTCGGGACGAAGCCGTAGTAGTGCTGGATCCATTCGGTGAGCATGGTGAGCACGTCCGCGTGCGGATGTTCCGGATGTCTGTCAGCCCAGTGGACATTGGCGTTGTGTTGTTCGGCGAACAACCTCATCACCGCCGCCATGTCACCACGCATCCACTGCACCGAATCACGTAGCTGCACGGCGGCACGACTCGCTTCGTTCTGCACACTCCACTCCCGTATCGATGCTGTTGTTCCGGCCATCAGGTGTCCTTCTCATGCATTCAGGGATGCGTCGGTCGTTGGCACTCATCGCCTCGTCCACCCGAACCTGGTACGTCATGATCTGGCGCATGAACGAGACCAGCTGGCATGTCGCGCAAACGGAGCGGCTCTGTGCGATCCTGCAGGAACGTAACATCGCCGTTTCCCGCGAAGTCGTCAGTGAATTCGTCAACAACATGGTTACGTTGGTGTCCGAATCGGCCGGCATCACCCCGGACCTGGCCCGCACAGTCATCACGTCCGATGCAGTGGAACGTTGGGCGGACAGCCTTGCCCCGACAATTCTGGCCAGCGCGGTCCCCGGCGAATCTGCGCCGACGGTGCTGCTGTCTGCCCATACAGTCGCGCAGGCGGCTGCCACATTGGTGGAGTTGATGAGGGCAGCCCGAATAGTCGAGCAGTTGGCAGACACCGCGGTTCTGGCAATGTCGGACGTTGCAACTGATTCGGCAATGATGCGAGATCTGTCCTTGGAGGTGCAGCGGAGAGTGCAGTCCTTATCACAGGATGTTGCGCGCCATTTGGTAACTCAGCCGCCTTTGGAAGTGCTGCAGCTTCCCGTCGACACGTACAACCGGTTGATCGATTTCCTCGACGAGGTGTCGCAGTGTCCGTTACTGCCGCTGGCCGAGGAGAACGGGCACGGTACCTACCATCACACCGTCCTGGGTGAGTACACGCTCAGTGACGTCGTTTCTGCGACTCTTCACGACTTGGACTCGGCCACTGCGTGAGAGGGCGTTGTGTTGACAGCGGCCACTGCTCTGGCAACGAGGTCGAGGTTCCGGTGTTCCCGATACGTATGAGTCCGCTGTCGTCGCAAGATGTCAAGCACGCGAGGTTGCAGTTCCATCGACGTCGTTGTTGCCACGTTGCTGCAGTGGGACGCGATAGCCCCTGCGAGCATCCACGACAGGATGGTCAGTTCGTCGTCGTCAGGTTCGGAGACTGTCGATAGCCGGTGGTTCAGGGTCCAGGCCAGAGTTGTCACCAGTGCGGAGGAAGAGCTGGGCGGGCTTTCACTCGGCAAGTGGCCTTCTGAGCGCATGCGTGTGTCCTTACTCGTGGTGTGGAGAGGTCCCCCGATCGGGGTTGCGTCGAGGCGGCGAGCGCACGTGGGTGTGGTCTCGCGGCCGCGATGGCGGTGAGAAAGATAAGGGGTCGCGGCCGAAGGTGCGGCACGCCGAGACGGTGAACGGCGTGAGGNGTCCGGGGCCTCACGCGTCTTGTCCCTGTGGTCAGGGTTGTTCTCCGATGATGCGCCGCTATGCGGCGACTAGGCAGAGATATTGGATGGGTTGTAGCTAAGGATCGACCGGGCATCATCGACCGCGCGGGTGGCGAGATCGGCGATACCGTGTGCGACAGCGCGGGCAAAGTCTGGCCCGCCGCATTGATCCTGGCAGAGCTCCCACGGTGACGTCAGTTGCCCGACGCTGATGGCTGTCGACATGCGTCGGCCGGCCATGTGTGGGAATCGACGACCGAGAACTGCTACCACGCGGACGATTTCGCCGCCGGTGTCGTCATCGGTGCTGCCATACTCGCTGATGATGCTGATGTCGAGGTTTCCATGATCACCCTCCCGATCACGGATGGTGAAGACATCAGCATCCCCGAGCTCGCACAGTGCCCTCCACAATGAGGTCATCAAGGTGTGACCGTTGTCGACAGTGATGTCGTCGTAGGTTCTTGATCCCTCGATGGTCGCGAGGTACTCGTCGAGCTTCAACGAGTCCACGTCGATCCGAATCATCTACTTCCCTCGTCTACCTCCTCCCAACGGAGGAACATATACGCATCGAAGATGTATTTCAACACCATTTGAGCACCATCTGAGTCCTATGCCATAGTTACTGCAATACGTTGGATTGACAGAAGCACCGTTCTGGATGTAGCTCGAGTAACGCTTAGCCCCCGAAAGCCGAGGAACCCATTGGCGCACGCCAACAGACCGCAAATGAGGTGTTCCAGCTAATGGCCAATGATTCAGCCCGCCTCGGCGACTACGTCGCCGCCCGTCGCCGCGAACTCGGCCTGACTCGCGCGCAGGTCCAACAGGCGGGCGGTCCTTCGGTCAGCCGACTCGCAACCATCGAAGAAAACAGCGGTCCCGATCCTTCCGCCCCCACGCTTCAAAAGCTAGATGCGGGCTTGCAGTGGCAGCCAGGATCAGCGGCTCGAACGCTCTCGGGCGGCATCCCACGGGCACTGCCTGACGCTCCAACCTATGCATCGAACGGCGACGGGAACGCGTCCGACCACACTTCGGGCCAATCACTGATCGGTGTGTCACAGGTCTCTGTAGCGGTGGAAGAACTGGCCGGCCTGCTCCGAGCAGTCAACCGGCTCACTGACTCCTACGCAGCGGGCAGCGACGACCTCGGCGAGTCTGTTCGACAGGTCCAGTCCTCCACTTCCAGTCTGGCAGGACGTTGGGCCACCGAAGTCCTCGAACGCAATCGGATCTCCAACACGGAGGTTCCCGCAGTCCTCGAGCTGGCCTTCGGCCACCTTCTCGATGCCCCGACCGACGGCACCGCTGAACCAGAACTGACCGAGCGCTTGTATCGTCGTTGGCTGAGCGGGAGAGTTGCCGGTCTGACGGAGGAACAGACTGAAGCGTTTACGCAGCGACTCCACCGCCGAGCCAATCACACGGGTTAGAAGAGGGAGGTACGGCATGAACGATAGGCGTCAGTCACGTCTGTCTGAGCGCATCGATCGCCTCTTCACAACTCTCCCCAAGCCCGACGGCTCCTCGCACACCCCGGCCAGTGTCGCAGCTGAAGTGAACTCGCGGTTCAACACGGCCATCACGACCGAAGACATCGAGAATCTCCGTTCCGGTGCCGTGACGGATGTTTCCGACGCTGTCCTCAGCTGCATAGCTCAGGTCTTCGGGTTCGCCCCGGAATACCTCACCGACGACGATGCCGTCGATCTCGAGGAGCAGTTGGAACTGTTTGCCGCCATGCGCACAGCGGGGGTCCCGTGGGTGGGATTACGACGCAACCCCGGGCGCGCATCCTCCGCCGAACGAAGACAAGTCATCTCTCTACTCAGGAGCATTAATGAGCGACCGGCCGGGTCCAGAGACGTCATCTGACTCAGCCCGTGAGGCCGCGGAACGTGTTCTGCAGGATCTCCCCGTAAGCCGCCCCTGGAGTATCGAGAGGTTCATCGCCGATCTCTCCATCCGAAACGGTCGCGCTATTCAGTTGATGACCATCCCCGACCAGAAAACACAGGTCGAAGACCAGGATGGAAATACGATCACCGGGGCCTGGCTCCCCAACGAGCGAATCGACTACGTCTTCGTCACCTCCAAGGCCGAAGGCGACTACCGTGACCACATCATCTGCCACGAGTTGGCCCACATCATCTTCCGGCACCGTCCCGACGCTCGGACTGCCGAGACACTGCAGCAGATCTACCTGCGCACACTCATGCCCTCGATCAGCCGTGACGTGGCGCAAACCCTGCTCCCCACCTACTGCAAGAACCGCACGCTTCTGACAGACCCCATCGAACGCGAGGCCGAATGGTTAGCGACGCTGCTCATGTCCCGAGCCAAGGAGTTGACACGACCATTGTGGGGTGACGATGTTGGTGACCACGACAGCGCAATCCTCGGGCGCCTAGCCCGTGCCGTCGGATGGGCAGTGCCATGACCTCAATCTTGGTGGGCATCGCATTGCCATTAGCTCTCGTTCTGATCGCCGCCTGGCGCGCGTACCGATACCGCGGCCTTCGGGAAACGTGGATCCTCACCGCGGCTCTCGGCCTTCTGGGGTCTGCGAAACTCGCACGCGTCCCTGTTATTACCGATGAGTACATCGACGAAGGGCTGCATGCCATCACTGGTGTGTACAACCTGACCGATTTCACGGGAATGCTGTTGGGCACCTTGGCCGCGACTGCGTTCGCGGCGTTCGCATCGTTCACCATCGGTGGCAACTGGTCGACTTCTCGTCGACTCCCCTACTTCTATGCCGTCGTGACGGCATTGATGGCAGGGACCTTCCTGATGACTCCGGTCACAGAATCACCCACGAGCTACATGACTGCCGACTTTCCGATGACTGGGTGGCTGGCGGCGTACTGGACCGTCTATCTCGGCACGATCGGAGTCGCTGCGCTTTCCATTCTGGTGGTAACCGTCAACGCCATGAGGAAGGTTCGACGTGGCCCGCTAGCGGCAGGTCTTGCCGCTTTCGCCGTCGGAGCTACCATCGCAGCCGCCTACGTTGCGATGAAAATCGCTGACCTGTATGTCAACAACGACCCGGACCTGGATGAGACCTGGTACGCGCAGCACTCGAAAACCGTGTCCCTCGTGCTGGTTCTCGGTCTCGTTGCCACCTTCGCAATTGTCGGTGGAATCGTGATCGCCGAAACGCTCCCCCGGCGCTACCGCCGGTATCAGTTGTTGCGCAACCGGATGCACGAATGGCAAGAAGCTACCCGCCTCAATGAGGGTGTGGTGCTTACGCCCACCGAGCCGACCCTGACCCGGTGGGCAGCATGGCGCGCCTCGAAAGACTCCGTAGCTGCCCACCGGCTCATGGTGGAGCTATCCGACATCGGCATGTTCGGTGCCGCCCAAGCAGCACCGGAGACTACAGCTCTACAAACGCCGACCGGACAGTAGCCACGCCACGACATTGCCCGGTTCTTCCGTGTACGGAACGTGACGGTCGATGGTCGCGGCGTAGTCGGCGATACTTACGCCTTCGCCCTCCCATCCGTGCGGCCGCAGCCATGTAGCAGGGTCGTCGACGTACGACCGGAACGCTGAACCGGCTTCAGTAGCGCGGTTGTTCATCTGCTGAGTCTGCTGTTCTTCGCGTGAGCCCGGACCGAAGTGAGAGCCACACAGCACCGTCCCACTAGCACTGAGTTCGCTGATGGTCGACAGAAGACGTTCGTTCTGCTCGTCCCCAAGATAGAAGAACAAGCTCTCGACGATCCACACAGTCGGCTCGGCAGCGTTGTGCCCGGCCGCAGTTAGCGCACTCGACCAGTCATCGGTTTCCACGTCTCCAGCCACTGTGATGCGGCGACAAGTCGGCTCGCGGCCGGCCGCCGCGACCGCGGCGTCCTTGAACTCGAACAAGCTCTCGAGGTCCACTTCGAATACGGTCACCTCCGCAGACAAGCCCAACCGGAAGGCACGAGAGTCCAGGCCTGCACCCAGGATCACTACCTGGCATACACCTGCCGCGACAGCCTGGCGAACCTGCTCGTCGAGGTAGTGGGTGCGCGCTGCGTTGGTGCGATACAACCTGGTCTCGGTGACGTTCGGCAGACGAAGGTCTCCATCAGGAGACATCCCGGAAGCGATTACGAACTTCTCGGCAAGATCGTCGACGAACAGGTGATCTGGTCGCTTGGACTCCACCGAACGGAAGTATGCGGTGGCCACTGCTGTGGGCTTGACGTTCCCCTTGATCTCCATAGTCCCCAGTCTGGCGGCACGGCGACAGCTGCGTGCATGCGGACCCTGCTGACAGCAATTCATGCAGGTCGAGCCCGGTATGTGGCCTTCGGAGAGACTCAACCGGCCACGGAGGCTCTCCCCGAGGCGACATCTGCAAGCCATCCCCCCGCCGACGACTCGGGGAGCAGCGCAGCTAGCCCGGGGACCAGAACGTGCCGGCGGCCGCGATGCCAGTAGTACGCCGCTCGGGGATCGACACGCGCCAGGAACTGAAGATCTTCGGGACGGTCTGCCTTGAGAAGCTCTTCTGCACGCCACCGTCCTCGGCGCACCTCGTCAACGGTCGAGTACATCAACGCAGTCTTCGATTGCTTCTCGCACCACGCCGCTGTGCGTGCCTCCCGAAGCAGTAGGCCGAAACCAAAGTGGGTCAGTGTCGTCGCTGCCGGCACCTGCTGGATCCAGCGCAGGTCCTCCGCCCAGCGAGCAAACTCATCCTGCGAGCGTCGCGCAGACCACTGTGGGCGTCCATCGGCTCTGATAACCGCGACGGGTACACCCTCATGCAGCAGGACCTGCTCGCCCAGGTCCACTCGGTAGGAGTTGTCCGGAACGTACGCAGCTGTCGCCGGCAGAGCAAAGAAGCGGTAGCCCTCGTGCGGCCGCAGGGGCTTCGGTGGCCGTCGATCCGATCGACCCGGCAGATCGTTCGGATCGTCCCCGAACTCGGAGGCCCATTCGACGGGCGGGTAGGTGGGCGCGCGGTGCGGCATAGTCACTCCACTTCATGAGCGTTCTCAGTTGTCGGTGACCTCATGTATAGGGCCGCAACGGCGCCGACGGGGCATTGCAGGGAGCGCTCCACCCGAATCGGGTGAGGCACACTCCGGATATGAAGACATTTGCTCGCACCCGAGTGCCGTTTTCGGTAGAGGACATCGACTGCTCTATCAGCGTCGGCGACAACGGTTTGGTGCAGCACGCATTGACGCACGCATTGCGTATCGCACTTGAAGCGGGCGGGTCTGCTCCAGGTGTTGATCCGCTGAAGATTTGTGAGGCCCTGGAGCTGTTCGCGACCATCGAGAAAAACACCAATGGAGACACCGGCCAGTTCCTGCGCACCGACTATCCGATGGTGTTCTCTGTGACCGGAGCGCTGGCGTTCGCACGCGATGTGCTGATAGCGACGGCCGGCAACATCGACGCAGGCCTGTGTCCAGTGCCTACCAACCAGAGTCCTATCGAGGCCGCGGCCGGGTTTCGTGACACCGCGTCATGGCTGGACGACATCATCACCGCCGCGCACGGCGACGTTCGCTGACCTGCCCGGTGACACCACTGGAATTCGACACCAGGAGATCCGCGATGACCGCCACCTATCCCGAGCGTCGGTTGCCCGCACACGTGCATGCGATTGACGTTCACGCCCGCTACGCGGCCATGGGGCTGCTGCGCACGAAGCTTGCCTCCGCACTTCGGATGCTGCTCGAATCCGGAGTTCCTGATCCTGTTGGGCTTGACCCCCGGGAGATCGCCGAGCTGCTCACCGCGTTGACCTTCACACTCGTCGACGCCGATACGTCTCCGGAGTTGTTCCAGAGCGACCCGCCGATGGCATACATGCCGATTGGTGGTCTGGAACTCGCGGTACAGGTGCTTCGTCGCACCGGCGCATGCGTGCAGTCGGGTGTGCTCGCTGTGCCGGACATACCTGCTGCTGCCGACCGCGACGCGTTCGGACAGTCCTACTTGGATGTCGCCGACGCCACCCAACATATGATCGAGCAGATCCGCGAAACTGCCTGAGCTCGTGCAACTACGGGCCGACCGATAGATCGTTCACCCGTGCACAGGGTCACTGGAAGTGAAGGACTCGCATGCGTTCGTCGTCGGAAAGGACGATGTAGTCCTGGTATTCGTCGACGATCCAGCCTCCGGTGCCCATATTCCACAGGATGTCACCGGTGGCGACATCGACTGCAGTCAGGCGTGTTCCGGATGCAAACAGCAGGACCTCGCCGTCACCTGCGACGCGGTGCTTTCTATCGGTGAGCGAGTAGCCACCGGGGTTTCCGGGCAAGGACTCCGCGTCATCGGGGAGCACACTATCGACGCTGATGGCCCACAGTGGGGCTCCGTTTTCGGCGTCGTAGGCGCGCAGCCTCTCAGAGTTCTCGACGACCAGAAGCGTGTTGCCGGCCAGTCCGACGACACGAAAATGGTCCGTCTCTGCATAGGTCCAGCGGACGCGTCCCGTAGAGCGTTCGCGCACTGCCCCGTATTCATCGATGAAGAGTCCGCTATCACGCCCACCCGGAATGCTCGGCACTTCCTCGAAGGGCTCGGAATACTCGAAAATCTTCTTCCCGTCCAGGTCGATAACGTCGAATGTTTTGTCCTCAAGAGGTTCTTCCGAGTTGTAAACCATCGTCTCGAGCAGCCCGGCCGAGTTGAACGAGCCCTGACGTTGAAAATCCT
This sequence comes from Rhodococcus sp. C26F, assembly GCF_053345925.1. Taxonomy (NCBI): domain Bacteria; kingdom Bacillati; phylum Actinomycetota; class Actinomycetes; order Mycobacteriales; family Nocardiaceae; genus Rhodococcus; species Rhodococcus sp. C26F. Next base: position 48,460 of record NZ_JBKFBA010000033.1, on the reverse strand, counting down.
GGTAGACGATCGTGCCGTCCTCCTCGACGACCGTCACCCAGTTTTGGTTGCTGTAGATCGCAATCTTGTCGCCGTGCAGACTGAAGTTGCAGGGGTTCTCAGTATTCGCAGGAACCCTGACAAGCAACTCCTCGGTGAAGTCCGGGGCTTTTCGAGCCGCGAGTTTGAACGTTCCGTCCTCACGCCAGCAGGTATAGAGCGTGTCACCGGCGACATGGTCGTTGCCCTGCAGGCTAGGTATGGATGCGACGGTAGAGCCATCCTTGGGGTTAAGGATGGTGGTGGTGTCTGTCCCCGACACCCGGCATACCACCATGGTCGCATCCTGCGAGTACATCTCGGAAGAACCGCAGTATGCGCCTTCCATCATGTATTCCCACGACTGGGCGGTCTCGAGATTGACCCCGGTCATCTTCTTTCCGAGGCTTCTTCCGGCGGACCCGGTGGGGTCCTGGAAATAGACCAAAGCCTCGCCCGTAATGAGCAGCGGCCACACCTCGTCGTCCGCAAATTCGATCTCGTGTGTCCCAATCTCACGCGGAATCTGAGAGTAGGTTCCCGGAACTGGATCGCCGGTCGGACGCGTTTCGGAGTTCCCGGACAACGCAATGGCCGTGCCGGCAGCAACGCAGACAACCGCCACAACAGCGGCGCCGGCAAGGATCGACTTCTTGTCGAACTTCACGACAATCCCTCTCGCGTAACCACCGCGATGTGGCTGCCCCGATTGCCAGCCTGTCTAGCACTCACCACCCGCTAAACCGGGAACTGTATCGCATATGTCCGGTTGGTTCAGTTTGCAGGAAGGGTCATGCCGCGGAACGGAGACTCAGCGCTCCTCAGTCCCACGTCCCAGACCGGCGCAGCGGTTACCAGGTCTGCAGCAGGCCGACCATCGCTGCGCCGATGCGCTCTGCGATCTGTTCGGTGTCGTCCAAGATGCTCACCCGTACCGCGTCTGACCGCTGGTTCAGCTGTTCCAACCACTGCGGCACCCACTGGAAGTGCGTCAGCCACAGCACCGCGGCGCCGCTGGTAGTGAAGCGACGGAGATGCTGCTCCACTATGTGGTGGTTGGGGATGTCTCCATCGCTGATCACCACAACCAGCCGCGGCCCGGTACCCGCGGTCAAGTGCAGGCGAGCGTCCAAAGCCAACAGCGCTTCGGGCAGCCCCTCACTCGTGCCCTCGCAAGCTGGCAGGAGCACCCTTCTATTGTTCGGGTTTACCTGCAAGACCGCGGCGTCGCTGTTCCAGGTCATGGTCTCGGCGTCGCCTCCCCGCGAACGCACAGCACGCCGCACCATCCACGCCGCGACTCCGGCAGCTTCGAGTACCGGCTCCACCGAGGGCGAAGTATCCACTGCGATACCAACTGTCAGGGGAGGAACATCGACCACCCGTCTTCGTTTGCTAGACCACGGCGCGGCGGTGGGGCTGACACCTGCAGCGAGTTGACCTTCGCGTCTGACGAGCTCGCGGGTGTTCATCCGGCCGGGAGGAGCTGCCTGCGCATTGGTGCGCACGTATGTTCCGCGGTCTGCAGCCCGCGTAAGCAGCCGGGTCAGCCGTGCTGACTGCTGGGTCTCAGCGGCAGTGGGTCGACGTGCGGAGTGGCGGTGTGTGCGTGCGCGGGCTGCGGCACCGGCTGCCGTTGTCTGCGCTGCAAGCTCTCGCCTGAGGTCACGGCGGTGCTGAGCGCGAGAGGTCAGGGCGGTGACGTTCTCTGCGTAGCGGAGCTGGTCAACCGAGCGGCGGGCCATCGCGGCCAGTGCTGCGGCGAGTTCTTCCTCGACGTCCGCGTCTGCGCTGGCGGCTGCATGGTCGTTTGATCCGGTGGAGACGGGAACGTCGTCGCTGCCATGTTCGACCAACTCGTCGCCACCGTCGTCCTCGGCGTCTTCGGAGCTCATCACGTCGGCGATTGTGTGCGCGCACCGCACCAGAGCCTCGACGTCGCCATCGGGGAGACCGACGGCGATCCGAATCTGTGTCACCAGCACGTCGACCTGCTCGTCCGAGAGAAAGCGGCCGGCCAGTGCTGTCAGATCCGGAAGGTCGCTGTGCTCGTAGACGCCTGCGTCGATGCGGCCGCCGACCAGGATCAACATCCTGGCTGCCTCGTCTGCGCTTCGCGCGTTGATGGGGCCGAGCAGATGGGTTGCCGAAGCCCGTAGCCACGATCGAGCGCGTGGGTTCTCCGCGACAACCCTGCCTTCCATACGGGGCTCTTCCAGAAGCGATGCCCACCTTGCAGCTCGTTTCGGCATCGTCCCGCGTCGCGCCGAGTGCGTGGCGTGGCCGACCTCGTGTGCTGTCACCCCGGCCAAAACCGGGTACCTGGCACAGTCACGCGGATCCCGCAGGTCGATCCGATCCGGGTCCGCGGCCGCAGCAAGGACCTGGGTGGCGTCAACGAAGAGAGTCGCCGCCGAGTGATCGAACATCCCGGCCGGGCGTTGGCCATCGAAGATCTCCGTGGCACCGGGACCGATGACGGCCAGCAGGTCCCGACGTGGGGTGATCGTATCGACGAACGCACCGAGCCGAAGCGACAGTTTCCGCCACGCTGGTGTGTGGTCCCCGTCCGGGGCAGCCGACATCGGATCGGACGTGGGGTGGCGGGTTGCCGACATAGCCGAGTTCTCCTGTCATCGTGTTGACCCCCACCGTTGCAGTCACCTTTTCTTTGTGCGGCACAGCTGCGGTCGCTCCGTCACGTCCATCGACGTGAACTCTCGTGCCGCACTCGTTTCCGAGCGTTGCGAAGCTCTGCGCATCAATCGATCACCACACGAAGGGGCTATCTGATGGCGAGCGTGACGTTCGCTGCGTGGGCTTGCAGGGACTTGACTGGCCCGACTGAGCGGGTCCACGCCGCAGTGACTTTCATCGATCCGTACACCGGCGATCCTCATGTCGTATCGGCATTCGGCAGCAATGCCCAGTTCGAGGACGCGACGTTGATCCTTCGCGACGAACCACCGACTCGAAACCCGCAACGGGTGTTCGCCGAGCTGTTCCAGCACTACTACATCCCGGATGGTTCGACGACCGTCTCCACTTCAGAGCACGTCCTTCGTCCGCCCCAGGTCTGCTTCTACGAGGCTGATGACACGCCCCCGGTGAACCCACGGTCGTTGTTCGCCATGCTCGCCACCACCTCCGGCACCGTCGTCGACGATCCCCTCGCAGCCGCCGACCAAGCGCTCACCATCAGCAATGATCCGGTCCGTGGCGCTACGACCACCTCGTTCGGAACCCCGGCTGATGCGCGGGCACTGATGCCGATTCCGGCTGAGGATGCCGATGGGGTACTACTGCCCGACGGGCGCCGCTACTGGCCTCGATCCATCGCAGGCATGCCCGACTACCTGGTGCTGCGCAAGCTGCGCGGAGTGATGAACATCCGGCTCAAAGGCCTGCCCGGCGCCGGAAAGACCACCCTCCCCGCCGCAGCGTTCGGCTCCGACCTGATCACCATCCAGGGCCATGGCGACCTCACCGTGTCGGCGCTTGCCGGCCACTACCAGCCCCACCCCGACGGCAGCTTCATCTGGTGCGACGGTCCACTGACACGCGCCATGAAAGAGGGCAAGGTGCTGCTGTTCGACGAGGTCAATCGGGCCCCGTCGGAAACCATCGCGGCGCTGCTATCGATAGCTGACTCGAGAGGCCAGCTCGTCCTCGACGACCGACCCGACCAGCCACCGGTCATTGCCAGTCCAGGATTCGGTCTGATCATCACCTACAACGAAGAAGGCCAAGGCGTTCGCCCGCTCGATGACGCAATCAAACGTCGCTTCCCGTTCGAAATCACCGTGGAGACGGACTACACGATCGCGGAAGCGGCCGGAATCGATGGGCGACTGGTGAAGATTGGCCGCAATCTACTCGAGCGGCACGTCAACTCGATGGCAGACGGCGGCTTTCCTGTATGGCGCCCGCAGATGGCGGATCTACTTGCAACTCAGCAGATTCTCGATGCCGGCCTCGGCGCAGAAATGGCGGCGGCAACGCTCACCGCGGCGTGCACGAACGTCGACGACTTCGAGGTAGTGACCGACGTCGTCGCGCGAGCATTCGGACTCTCTGGCATTCGACCCCTGCAACTGGGAAGTGCATTGTGAACTCACCCACCGTGACCCTGCCGGCATGGCGAAGCCGTGGCCTCGTCGAGCCGATCGATGAAGACAATCCTGAGCGGTGCGATCTCGACAAGGACTTGCTCGTGATCGTTCTCGACGACGAACCAGATTCGGACCAGGCTCTTTATCTGCTAGCGGTGCTCGACTACGAGTTCCGACGCAGCATGAACGGTCTTCCCCCACGCGAATCCGGCCCCGGTGTCTCGATCCACGGGAACACCCTGGTCGTGTACGCCCCGCTGCAGCAGCGGCGCTCCAAGTCGCGCAATGTCGCTGCTGCTTTGCGGGATGCATGCGCCGGCATCCGTCAGATGTACGACCACGGCAGTCCCGTTCGAGCAGACGGCACCCAACTGTTTCCTGCCTATCGTGGTCCTCTCCCCCGCATCCAACAGTTCTGCCTGGCGGCGAGCAGGTGACGCTCACACCGGATCACCGAATCTCGGTATGCCCATCGGCCTGTCGAGCCTGCCCAAGCCGTGCCCGTTGTTCCTCGCAGGCACGCTCAAGGTCCGGGTTGTCGAACTCGTAGAACACATGACGCTGGTGAACCCACGGTTCGGTTCCGTCCGTATAGATATCAGCGTAGGAGCCGAAGGATCTCGTATATTCGACACTGCCCTGACCCTCGACTCGATCGGATACCGGCTCGAGGTTGTTGGAGCCCGGAACCGAATCCCATGACATCCACGACCTCTTGCCGTCAAAGATGTCCTCAGCCCTGTTGACGACACGACCATCTGGCGTTCGCCACGCCATGTTGAATCCTGCACCGCTAGTCCTGATGCTGTGCTGGCTGTGGTTCACGATGCGGACAGTCATGGTGCGACGAAAGACGTTCTGCGGATCGGTTGCGGTAGCGGGGTGCTCCCACTCAATTTCCAGTACTTCTACGGTCGGAGGGGCGCAGTCCAACAGTTCCAACTCTTGGACCGGTTCGGGCGCTGCAGTGGACTCGGGAGAGGGAGACGTTGTTTTTCGTTCGGATTGCTGTACGCGCTTGTCGGTCTCGCTCTGACGCGCGGAAGGTGACATCGTCACCTGAGTGGCATCGCCGATCATGCCGATGACCATCAATCCCACCGCAATGGGAAGCCACCGCGTTGCGCGGAGCGGTGGACGGCCTCGTGTCACCAGCCATGGCTGGAGAATGCTGGGGATCAGGCAGCTTGCACTCGCGGCCGTAAATGAGAGGCAACCTCCGAAGTTGCCAATCGACGCCAAGCTGAGCGCTCCCAGCAGGAAGAACACCGCGGCGATGCCAAGAAGCCAACGGAGAGACATCCGAGGAACCGTCGCTGGCGGTTGTTCTACGCGAGGATGGGAATCTCGAGCATTGCTGCGGCGCCGCGTTTGGTTGGTCCACTGCTCGCCGTCCCAATAGCGCTCGAAGTTCCGGTCCTTCGGGTCTTGCTGCCAGCCGGCGGAAGGTGCCATGGACTCTATCCATAGCAGCCCTTGAGAAGTCTCCGGACAGTAGCGCTGCACGCTGAAGCTACGCAGCAGGCCGATGCTTCCCGAAGTCCGCCGTGAGCATCCTTCCATCGACCTGCCGCGATCTCATTATAAAGCGCGGATAGAACATATGTGCGAACTACCCCCGCATTCCCCTGCGTCCCTCCGCAAGGCGCAGACCGAAGCACCTGGTGGTTGACGCTCACTCGCGGAGAGTGCAGTCACTCGTCTTCCACTCTCCGTCGACCAATACCCAAGGCATGTTCGTGTCGCTGTCCGCGTTCTCGTACACCAAGTCGACAGCTCCTCGGTCACCGTCAACCCGGGCGGTGACGTCCGTCAGCGTCCGAGAAGCGCCATCGGCGCGGTTGAAGTCGGACAAGGCCTTGAACTCGTCCGGAGAGAAGGTGTCCTTGCAGTCCGCGGTGAAAAGATCGTATGCCTCGGAGGAGTCACCCGAGTAGAAGGACTCCGACCACTCGGTCGCAGCCGCTTCGAGTGCCGCTACTGGGTCGTCGACGGCGTTTAGAGCCTCATCGTCACTGCTACTGCACCCCGCCATCGCCACTCCCAGCGCACAGACCGCGACCACTGCATTCCAGGACCTCCACATCTCCACTCCCACTTGCTCTGCGGAGCCCATCGGTTACCCCCAGCAACTGCGCCGAAACCTTCGAAGCGACCCCCAGCAGGCGGCTACTCAACTCCCCACGGAGGGTGTCCCGTATCGACGACTTCACAGATCGACTGGCATCCTCCCGGACAGACGTTGATCTGGCTACGCTCCTGAGAAAGCGTCGTCGCCCGCACACTCAGCACAGCAGAGCGAGGAAATGGGATCATGGGAAAAAGCGTCAAGTACGAACGCACACGGCTTGATTGGAAAAAGCAATCCAACCGCGGGCATGACTTCTTCTACGCCCAAGTCAACAACGCCGGTGACGAATACACCATCGAGCATGTGGATCCCGGCGAGTACGGCTACGGGAGAGAAGGTTGGCTACTGACGTACCCGAACGGAGACCGCGGCGGATTGTTCACCACCGGCCCCCACGTCACCAATCCCAAAACGATCGCTCAAGTCGCAGCCGAAGCCCACTTGCTCGGAGTCTTGAACGACCAAGATACGCAGCAGTAACTCCTCACAAATCTGTACCAACTCGTGTAGCGCTCGGCGTGTCAACGACATTTCGACCTGTAGGTGTCGCTTACTGGCCGTGTACCCGATTCCACCTCATAGCCAGCTACTACTGGCGCACCAAAAGGGGGAACGTTGACTATCGACCACGAACTGCATCAAACAGCGTGGCAAATGCAGCACGACGGATACAGCTGGAGCGAGATCAGCCGCGAGCTCGGATGTAAGGAGAGCGTCGCTCAGGCGATGGCTGAACGCTTCGTCCGCGACAACGAAGCCGAAGCTCACGCGAGTCAAGTTCCCCTGTTCGACCTGTAACTACGGGCCTGCTACTCGAAGAGACCCGGTCAGCTCTTGGTCAAATAGTGGGCCTCGTCCCCCAGAGCAGCCTCTACCTCTCGTTTGAGCGTGAGACTGCGCAACAACTGGGGGTCCCGCTCCAAAATGGTGTGGGCGTCTTCGCGGGCAGCCAGGTGGATGTCTGCGTCGGCAATCAGATCGGCGACCAGCAGCCCCGCATCCCGGCCGGCCTGTGCAGAGCCCGTAAGCGCACCCGGACCACGGATCTGCAGATCTCGTTCGGACAGAACGAAGCCATCGTCTGTCTCGCACATTGCAGCCATACGAGCAATACCGTCTTCGCTATTCGTCTCCCCGACCAGCCAGCACTGACCCGGCCATCGTCCGCGCCCCACTCGGCCGCGGAGCTGATGGAGCTGAGCGAGCCCGAACTTGGTGGCATCGAGAATCACGATGGCTGTCGCGTTCGGTACGGACACCCCGACCTCGATAACGGTCGTAGCGACCAGCACATCGAGTTCGTGGGCCTTGAACGCGCGCATCGTCTCGTTGCGCTCGTCCGGCTTCTGCTTGCCAGTGGCCAAACCCAGCCGCATCCCAGCCAGTGCCCCCTGCGCGAGCTCGGCGAGCGTCTCCTCCGCCGCGGCCGCCATCTTCGTCTCGGATTCCTGCCCGGACACCTTCACCAACGGGCACACCACGAAGGCTTGCCGCCCCTGGCTGATCTGCTCTCGCACAGCACGCCACACCTGGGCCTGGGGATCTGCGGTGTCTGCACTCTCGACCCAGTCGGTGACCGTGGGAGTGCGGCCAGGTGGCTTCTCGTCGAGGATCGACAGTTCGAGATCACCGTAGGTCGTGATCGCTGCAGTTCTCGGGATCGGCGTAGCGGTGGCCTGCAGAACATCTGGTGTCGCTCCCGCCGGGCCTTTCGCAGCCAGGACGGCACGCTGATCGACACCGAACCGGTGCTGCTCATCGATCAACGCCACTCCGAGGTTGGCGAACACCACCGGCTCGGACAGCACCGAATGCGTGCCCACCAGAAGGTTCACGGCTCCCGACGCCAGGTCGGTCAGGACCGCTTTGCGGGGGCGAGGCAGGTTCCGGGACACCAGCAGGTCGACGGTCACGCCGAGAGGTCGCAATGCTTCGGCGATCTCTTCGAAGTGTTGCCGGGCGAGAATTTCGGTCGGGGCCATGAGGACTGCCTGGAAGCCGCCTTCGATTGCCAGTAACGCAGTGGCTGCAAGGACGAGGGTCTTTCCGGCGCCGACGTCTCCCTGCAGCAGCCGATTCATCGGTCGGGGGGCGGTCATGTCGGTGCGGATATCGGCTATCGCCCGCTGCTGTGCACCGGTGGGGGTGTACGGCAGGCCAGCCAACCATGCATCGAGCAGTCGCCCGGTGGGCTTGTGGGCGATGCCGGCTTCGGCGGCTTGTGCGTTTCGAAGCACTCCGAGGGCAAGCTGCAACCGCAGGAGTTCGTCGTAGGCCAGTCGGTCCCGGCCTTTTTCTGCGTGCTGTTTGGACTCGGGAACATGGACAGCGCGTAGCGCGGTCAGCCGCGACGGCAGCTTCCGTCGAGCCAGCAAGTTCGAGGGAATCGGGTCATCCAGCTCCGGGATTCGACGAAGTGCATCGACCGCGGCACGGCGCAGCATCCACGTATCGACCTCATGTTTCTGCGATTGCGGGTAGATCGCGAGCAGCGGTGCTGTGGACTCGCTCATCGGTTCCAGAAGTGGTGAGGTCATCTGCAATGCGCCGTTGAAGTCCCCAACGTCGCCCTGGACCAGCAGCAGGTCACCGCGCCGGAATCGTTTACCCATCCACATCGCGTTGAAGAACATCGCGGAGACTCGGGTGCTTTCGTCCCCGAGTTGGAATCGCACGTAACGCTTTTCCCAGTTCGTTGTCACACCCAGCACACGGGCAATGAACGTGACCTGCGATAGGCCGGAGCGAAGCTGACGCAGCGGCACGAGTTGGGTGCGGTCGACGTAGCGCAGTGGAACGCGCATTAGGAGGTCGTAGACGGTCCCGACACCACCGGCGACGAGCTTGTCGCGCACCGTGGCGCTGACCCCATCGAGGTCATCTACCGGCACTCCCCTCAACGAGTCCAGCAACCCATCGAACAGCAAGGGATCGCCGGCTCCTTGTTGGGTGAGCACTGCCGCAGCGGAGTGCGCTGTCGGTGCCTGCGGGATCGACACGTCGAAGCCTGCAGCGGCCAGGGCCTGCGATGGGGTCGGAGCTGCGGCAACTCGAGTTCCGGTCCCCCACGGTGCCGCAGATTCCGGCGTGCGGCGAGCCTGGTGGGGACCTGCGGGGCGGGTGCGGGTGTGCACAGCGGAGGGAGCCACTGAGGCGAGCTTTCCGTCAACTACCGCATGTGCCTGCCGCGCCGGCGCAGCCCCAGGCGGTGGTGCATGGGCCGGTATCGGCGGCAGGTCTTGAACTGTGACTCCCATCGGCCAGAGGGTGGATGCATGTGCCCGCACGTCGACGAGAAGCTGCACTGTCAGCCGGGGTGGCCACGCAGTGTCGTCCAATGCGTTCCTATCCCGGGCTGCGGCCATCGCAGGCGTGGTGATCCCCACGGATGCCAACCGAATCGCCGCCTCCCGTAGACGGGTTCGGTGTTCGACGGACATCTGCACTCCTACAAGTCCCTTCAGTTCGCTCGGGTGGGGATGGGCGATGGAGCCCACTCCCATTCTGAGGTCACGCGTTCCGGCCGTGGCATGCCGCTCACGCCGCACGCCCGAAAGGCACTTCCCACAATCTTGGGTATGACCAGTACCTCTGCTCTCCCTCTCCGAACGTGGGTCAGTGTCGTCACCCCTAGTACCCAAATCGCTGAGGCGTGTGAGGAGTTCGGATTGACCACCCCGCAGATCCTTCTCGTTCTCGCAACGCAGGACGGAGCAGAAGCCCTGCACCACCGCATGAACACACTCGGCCTATCACGAGCAGCCGACAAGAAAGGCCAGGCGCCTCACATCGTTCAGGCGGTCGAGGAGAGCATCACCACCTTTGCCTGCGAGTATCCCGAGCGTCTTCTTGCGCGGTCCGGAACCGGCCGGCCGTTTACCTCGGTGGACGAATCGGGGGTTGCCTACACCGTCTGGGCAAACTTGGATCCGCTTCTGCCCACCAGTTGAAAGTCGACTTACGGCTTCCGCTGGATGGCCTCGCCTCACGGTGGACTCCGGTGTTGACTGCTCGTAGAGCACGGCTCTGTGGCGCAGGACAGGGGCATTCCGTTTCGCCCACCCGCGTTCAAGATCGACTTCCGTCCCTTCGATACTTAACCGGACGAAAGGATCAATCACCCTTATGTACGCGTATCGGTCTTGCCTCGCACTACTCACACTGGCTACGGCAACCCTCGTCGGATGCAGCAGCGCCACAACCAACGCCGACGAAACAGTCTCGCTCGCCGCTCCCCCTACAGCGACCACAACAGCCGCCACCCCGACCGTGCAGCCTGTTATCGCGCAATACACCTTGGTCGAAGACACCGAACGCAACTACCGTGCACTCGTCGAGACGGCTGATTCCAAGTCGCTGAACCTCGCCTGGCAGAAGATCCGACAGGACTTCCTCGACAACTACCCCGACGGGGGCTACTTCGTCCGGTTCGACTGCGCGATCGATGACAACCCCGACGCTGCAGCAAACCGCTTGGCCAACGCGAAAGTCGCCGTAGGGGCATTGGGAGCAGCCCAGACAGGCCTGAAAAAGGGACAACACGAGTTCAAGATGAACGACAACGCCCGCTGCGGCGACGATCCCGGGTTCAAGGCCACCTTCGACCGCGAAGCACCCCTGTCCGAACAGGTCGCCATCGACATCTGCAACGAACACATCGACGATCAGTACACGGTCGAACAGGTACCTGCCACCCTCGCTGACGTGAAGGCCACGGCCACCAACGGCAAGTGGACCGTCACAGGTACCTCCCAAGGCAACAGCCCCTACGGCGTCAATCCCGCCACCATGGTGTTCACCTGCAATGTATGGAAGACCGACTCCGGCACCGTGATGCGGGATCTTCCCCGCTTCGAGACCCAGTAGGACAGGGGTGCTGCGGGGTCACTCCCCCGCAGCACCCCCACCGCCTACCGCGGAGCACCGCCGCGAACCACAAATTCCGTTAGCGTTCCATGGCCGCTGAGGACATCACGGCGTCAGCGAGCTTCATCAACTGATGGCGAGTCGCGTCTGCGAGCTTGTTCATCTCGATGATGTTGCCGCCCTCAAGATGCTGATCAAAGGGCAGTTGAACCACCGCGCGGACGATGCCCCGATAGAAGTCCACAATCTTCCCGGTGTTGGCATTGGTGCGGTCATGCCGCGAATTGACCACGACGACAGCATCGTCGAGCAACTGCTTGTAACGCGGGTTCCGCTGCGCATGCTCCAACATCCAGTTGGCCGTCCACGTCGACGAACGGACACCATCACCCCCCTCGGACACGATGACCACCAAGTCAGCATCGTCGAGAACCGCGGGGACCACATCCGAGACCATGCCGGCCGCGCAGTCCGTGATCACGAGGTCATAGTGCTGTCGCAGTACACCCATCAATCGCGTGTACGCCGCACCGGTGAAAACGGCGTCGTTCGACATCGACGCGTCGGCAGCAAGCAACTCCAAACCACCGGACAGCACGTTCGTATGTGCGCGCACCTGCTCGTAGCTGCTAATCCGTTCAGCGCTGCTAACCACGGTGCGGACCGTTCCCACCGGGCCGTCAGGATCAGGGGCACGATTCGCCAGATCGCCACATCCGGGGGATGCATCAACCGCGACAATAGGACCCGGCCGATACAGGGCCAGCGTCAGACCGAGCAGTAGAGCACTCGTCGTCTTGCCCGTGCCTCCACCTTCGTTGATGAATGCGACGGTTTTGGCGCGAGGCAGAGGCCTGCTCACTGATGCTTTCAGCGTATCTGTCTCGCTTCTACCTGCACTGATGCCATGTCCCCTGAACAGAGACCGCCATCCCTTACGGCTCTTATCCGACTTTCCCGAGGACGTATGGACTTCTGGTCGAGTCCCGACCTGGCCTCGAGTAGGTCTCGGCTTCCCCGGACTGTCAACCGGGCGCGGGGGACGCTGGACAGGTCGAGGAGTGTCCTGCCAGTCGGACGTATCAGGTTCCATACGGATCGACTCAGTCCACGCCGCTTCATCGAGCGACCGATCGTCCCACGGATTGCCGGCCTCAACGCCAGCATCGCCGTCGCCCCAGGGATCAGCCCTACCCGTCATGCGGTCTCTACCTCCTGATCTGTCGTGCACGCCATGGTGACGGTTACCGTTCTGGTCCCCCGGTCAGGTGATCACGCCACCGTTCGTGCACTACGCCAGTTCGTCGGTCCGACCAGCCGGTTGAACAGTCCGCAGACCACTGCCGAAGACGAGAAGTCGACTGGGCGCCCATCCACGCGGTAAGCCCGGCATCACCATTCCACCCCTGCCTATTCGTCGTCCCAACGACGAGCAGCTCACGCGGATGCGCTGCGATCTGAGAGCACAGTTCCTTCCATGCCACCTGCACGTGATCGGAACGGCGATTGGCGACACCGATGTCGTCGATGAGTACCGCAGACGCGCCACGCAGCCATCCCTGAATACGAGACCGCAACTCCCACGGTGCGACGTCACCGCCGAGCAGCGACTCCTCAGTTGCGAAGCGCACTCTGTCGGCGCCGAACTGACGAGCGGCAGCATTACAGATGGCAAAGCCTGCCCAGGTCTTCCCGATTCCAGTCGGGCCGAAGAACATCAGACAAGTTCTCGATTTCGGATCGGTCTCGGCCGCCCGTAGGGCCTGTCGCGCCGCCTGCGCCCAGCGGGTTGCCCGAACATCGTCAGCCTCAAGATTTGCGGTCTCATAGCCGGCGGTCGCATCGAAATCGAGAATCCGCTGCTGCAGACGGAGTTGCGCCTGAGCGTCAAGCTCAGCTGCCCACGTCTCTGCCGGATCGTCGTTTCGGCACTTGCTACACACCACGTGGTCTTTCCAGTCGTGGGCGCGGCCCGGCAGTCCAGACATTCGACTTACCGGGACTCCGCAACCACTGCATCCCACTTTCACGATGTCGCCACCGGAGAGAGCAAACTTCATCAGATTCCTTCCACAGTCACTGTTGTCGAACCGACAGTGGCCATACCGTCGCCTGCGAGCGCGTTTGTAGTGGCGACGCGTGACTGCCCGGCTCGGGAGTGTGAGCCGTCAGTAGCCATGTCGACCAGCGCCTTCCGAACCTTGCTTGGTGGTGGAAAGTCGTCGCCACTGGTGTAGAAGCGTGCGCGGCCGGCGTGGGGATCGAGGATCCACCGAACGACAGATTGCAGTTGGACTTCGGGAACAGGTTGGCCTCCGTCCCCGCCAGTGAGGAGCTCCCAGACAGATCGATGCGACACAGGTCGAACTGGAATATTTCGGCGTTCAAGCAGCTTCGCGAGGTAGCAAGCCCATCCATGAGTCAGTTCCTCGATGGCTCTGGCGTGCTCGCCACCATCGCGGCGGAGGTTGAATCCCACGCCTGCTGCCACGTAGTCCCCGTGAATCTTGCGGAAGGTGCGCTCAGCTGGAACTCCCTGAATGTTGGAGCGCCAGTGGTTTCGGCTGCGCATCGCCCACACGATCACCTCCCCCGGATCAGTCCCGTCGCAGGACCTCAGGATCGCCAGCGCGTTTCGTCTCCACGCCAGAGTGGGTTTGACCTGGTCAACTAGCCCGTAGAAGCGAATCTGTTCGGCCACGGTTTCGATCAGCCGATCTATTCCTGCCACGGCGAGTGCACCATCGGCTGTTTGAGCTGCACGGAACTCGGCCAGCATCTGTGTGTAGAGCCCCGCCTTGGCAGCGCCGGATTTGGTCGCGGCGGGAGCAGCTATCGGAACCCGGTTACGTCGCCAGTAACTGGTTGGGCATGTATCGCTGAACGCCCAGGTGAACACATCCTCGGGGCGCGTAGCTCCACTGGCGGCAACCACTGCGAGTGCCCATGTCTCAGGGGCGCCGTCGATGATCCGCGCTCCGGTCTCTTCCACCCACGTGATCAGTTCGTCGATGCGTTCCTGAGGCGCTTTCCAGGCATAAGTAGAGCGCGATCCAGTCCCCTCTGGGATGGGTTCTTCGCGCATAGCAGCAATAACCAGAGAGGCGACTCGATCGGCAAACTCGTTGAGTATCTGGGGCCGTTTTTCGAGGGCCGCAAAAAGCGCTTGGGCGAGTATGTCTTCGTTGATTTCAGACATTGTTTCTCCCTTGCGTGAAGTATGCATTCGGCTGGTTTCGCGGACCACGCTAGAGGGGCCGTTTCGGGTGTGCGGCAGCCGAGTTGTGGGGACTGGATCGGGCGCCCGTGCGACGGGTCGTCGTGAACTGCGCCGCTCCGATCTTGGGGCTTGAGCTCAGGTTGGGAGATCGCGCCTGGACAGAGACCGCCTGAAACAAGGGCTGAGAGGCCATGTGGCGCATTTTCGGCCCCGTTTGCATACCCGGGGTGGAAATGAACCTTCCAGAGCCTCCTGGAGGGCTGGAGGGCTGGCATCCCGATTCCTGGCGTCGATCCGATCACGGGATGCGCCGGCCGGCGCATCGAGGCCTCGGCGCGCAGCGGCGAGGTTGTGCCCGGGCTCTCCCGTGCCACCCCTCCCCCTGCACCCCCACCGACCGTAGGGAGGTGGGGTTTTAGTTGTTGTGATCTTGTTCGCGCGCGCGTACGCACGCGCGAGCGCGACTATCCATAGGGGTAGTGGATACCCTATCCATCCCAGCTCTGACCTGCGCCGATACAGGTGGATAGGGTATCCGCAGGGGTATCAGTACGGGTATCCACTTTTCGCGAAGTGGATAGGGTATCCACAGGGGTATCGGAAGGGGCATCCACCGACTTTTGGGCCGATTTTCGTGTCTGCATAGGGCATAGAGAAGGCCCACGGAACGTGTCCGTGGGCCTTCCGAACCGGCGTGGCGGGAGCTTTACTGGGCGTGCATCCGGGCCTGGAACGGTGTGACGTTGCGAACCTGCGCCAGCGCCTTCTGCAGAGGCACGCGCAGCTCTTCCTTCACTACACACCAGTTCCGACGGTCGAGTTCGGCCGCCGCGGAGTCGATCCCTGGCATCGTTGCAAGGGCTCCGATCATGTAGTCGTTGGGATGGTTGAGGTCACCGGTCATCGCGTTGGGTGGCGGAAGTTCAGACTCAGTAATTTCCGCCCACAACAAACTGGCACTCGCATGGAGATTTTGTGCCTTCGTAGGCTCGAGACTCGAAAGATCCAGTCGTAGCAATTCTGATCCGATAACGAATCGGAGCAGCGGACTGTCGATATCGTTCTGCAGCGGGTACAGACCGGCCTTCAAATAGTTCGGATTGGTGAAGCAATTTCGCCGAATCCACGACCTCACGAGAATGTAATATCCGTCTCGGACTATCTTTCCCCGGCGTTCGAGAGAGTCGAGCGACTTCTCTGCATGGTCCGGGTTGGTGCCTTCGATGTCGCCCCACTCGTGCTGCAGGTACAGGCTGCCGACCGGAGTGGTTGCCTTCGACGTCAGAATCAGGGCGAAGTATCCGATCTCGGAGAAGCTGCACCCTTCGGCTGCCATCTCCTTCCAAAAGTCCTTGACTACCGGGACGAAGAACCCGGTTTTACCGCGGGCTCTGTTAGGGCGGACCAGCTTTGGTCGAGGGTCACTCATGTCACTCCCCCGTTGTTACGTCAACGAGGCGCCAGGCGATGAAGTCGCCGACCACTCGTCCCGCGGCCGCCAGTTCTTCCCACGCCTGCCGGGGGGTGACGACCGCGGACTTCGGCCCCAGTTCGGTGTATCGCAACCGGGTGGGCAGGAACGCTTCGGCGTCCTCGGGCCCGAACGTTGTGTTCGGCGCGCATTTTGCCGACAAGAGCAACGCGGACGCCGCGACGGTCAGGGTTGGTGTGAACACGCAGTTCATGCCACACCTGCGCTAACTGCCGCCAGTACGGCTGTTGCTGGGCGGACTGCTCCAAGTCTGAACGTGATGTCCTCGACTGTGGCCACGTCGAGCCAGCGGGACCACGCGGCTCGGACGACGGCGGCCGTCGAGACGGGCGCGCCCGAACACCGGGTGTAGACGTTTCCGAGGAGTTCTACTGCGTACTCGCAGTGACTGGGCAATGTCGTTGTCATGCGGGCCTCTTCCGTCCGTGCGGGGCTCGCCAGGTACGGGCCGAGCACCGCGATGGCATGGTCATCCGTTGACGCGTGGGCTGTTGCCCGCATGGCTTCGATAGCAGCTTCGCCGAGGATCCAGCCAAGTGGGCGGTCTGTGCGTTCGGCCACGGCGTCGAGGCATGCGCGTGCGTGGCGGTGGAGGCGCAGTGTGATCACGTTCGATGCTCCCTGATGTGTGCTGACTGTTGATCTCCGATGGTTGGCATACTCGCATGCCAGGTTCTGTCGGAGCGGCGCTACGCATCGCAAGACGCACGTTCGGGAGACAAAGGACGAGGTAACAGGGTAGATAGCGTGAGGGGCCGGTCGAGTTCGACCGGCCCCTCACCTTGTGATCATGTGATCGTCTACTTGTTTCGGATACGCGCATTCTCCGGGAAGTACCGGAGCAGACGCTGGGCATCCTTCTCGTTCCTGTTGATCCGATCGACTGCGAACAGCAGGAGTGCTTGGACGAAGGCCGTCTCCGACGCTGTACCGCCGAACTTCTTCATCCGACTCGGATCAGAGATATGCCAGTTGAGCGAGGCATCGGAGACCGCGTCCACTGTCGACTTGAGCATCGGGAAGGTCTTCATCTGGATGTGAGCGGAACGTTTGGTTCGCGCTGCCGCCCTCCCCTTCCGAGGGCTCGGTGCGGCCTCTGCCACCTCCGAGCTCAGATCGTCGTCCTCGTCTTCGTTCTCGTAGTCATCGTCAAAGTCATCGACGATGTCGTCTTCCTGCTGGTCAAGCGGGTTGGTCGACGGGTTGGGAGAGGTGATGTCCGTGCTTTCCGGAGCCGGCGCCGCCGGGGCATCAGCGAACGCTGCCAGGCTGGTTCCGAGCGTGCCCGCCTTTGCCAGGCCCAGACGATCCACTTTGGGTCGTGCCATGGGAAGTTCCTTCCTAGTTCGCGGGGGTTTCGAGAGAGGCCGAAGGATCTTCCGATGCACGGAAGTTCGCGAAGACAACCTCGGCGAGCTCTGCGGGGAGATCTGCCGCCTCGAACGCATCGAAGATCGCGTCGGTCTTTTCCGGCACCACACTGGCTACAACAGCCAACGCGATCGCAGAGTAGGCCGCGGTGAGCTGTGCACCTTTACTCCCCCGCGCTACGCGCGCAACAGGAAGCATCTCGGCGCCCGCTTCCGGAACCGTCGTACGACGAGGTACTGGAGGTTCGAGAACGGGCAACTGGCCGTGAAACTTCTCCTGCATCCATTCCTTGGCTGCTGCAAGAGTTTCCGTGTGCTCGGTGGTGCGGCCGTCCATCATGGTTGCCGCTACCCCGATGCCATTTACAGGCCGGCCTGTACTACTCGAAAACTTGATCGCTGACTCGATGGTCAGCACAAGTCCGGACAATGCCGCCGACTCTGTTTGGAGAGGGAAAACAAGGTGCTGCGCAGCGTTCAATGCGAGGTGGAACGTGGACGCCGTGCTGGCGGGCGGATCAACGATGATCATGTCGTAGTACTCGCCGAACCCCGACGTGGTGATCGCTTCGAAGAGTGCGTGCTCGGCTTCGGTCCCTGACCGGGACGTCACTGCATCCAGTCCCCGGTCGGGCGCTGGAACGATGTGGACTTCCCCGCCGGGAATGAGCGGGCCGCCCTTCGCCCAGGCTCGATCGGCCACGACTTCCGGTTGCCACTGAAGTGGTTTGCGCGTAGCGGCCTGAGGTGTGATCGACCCCTCGAGGACCTCGCGAATCGAAATCTCCCCCACCGGGGCGAGCGTCCCGGTCATCCTGGAAAGCGATCCGTTGGGGTCCAGGTCGACACCAGCGACGCGAAGCCCGAAGCGAGCAGCGTTGTCAAGGATCTGAGCCGTCAGCGTGCTCTTCCCGACGCCACCCTTCGAGCACAAGGTAGCCACGGTCTTGGCGCGGTAGTTGGCGCGACTTTCACCAAGGCTGGCCATCGCACCCCCTTTCTGTCTGGCCCACACGATGCCTATTTTTCAGTGAGGCAGGCACCTGTGCAGGCAGGATCCGTATTGGCAGAGCATACAAGTCGTGGTTTCTGTGCAGTCCACGACACGCGTGCACTCTTCAGTATCTGTTGTAGCAGGAGACATCAGCTGCCACAGACACTGCATCTCGTCTGGTCTCTCTACACCATCCGTGTGGTCCTCACTCTCAATGCACAACGTTCCATCCTGTGGGTCTGTGCTGCCAGGACGACGCTGCGTGTTCGTGCATGAGGTGTAGAACAGTTAGCTTGTTCATGAAGGCATGCATATGTGGCACGTGTCTGATTGCGAACACTGACCAGCAAGCCAGCCTGTGTCACACATTAAAACAATATTGCATTGGCTTCATATATCCGACTTACACTCCTGCCTTAATATATGAGCAGTGCATGACATGGCATATTCGGTACATGGATGACCCGTACGATATTTATACTCCGCTTCACATTGACTACACGTTTAGAACTTGTCATCTGTTTAAGAAGTAGTACAAGTATTGCACTTGTCACATGTAGAGTCATCAATATGTGTGTACCCAGTACGTACTGTCTCATACAGACAGCAATGTTTCTAATCATCCCACTGTATAGACAGGCGTAATGTTCAACCAATGGTGCATGTTTTCGATGTTGTCTCTGTTCTATATGTTCCGCACACAATAGATGTTTGAGACTGATAGAACAGAGCACATTTCCACTACAGTCGAACTGCATTACATCTATAACACAGTCGATCTGTCTAGGAACGAACATCTGCATCTCATGTAGTGCACCGTTAAGCTGTCTCATCCACGTCAGACTAAATGTCTGTCTTACCAACTAGACATGCTGTGCACATCGGATCTGTGTTAGCAATACTTTTATGCTAATAACGGCAGCTCAGCCCACATCCTCGTGTCCCGCAAGTACCTAGACTGCGATGACTGGAACCTCGCGATCGAGCTGCGTTGGACACCCCACGACCCGTCAGCGAGCGCCAGTGTGGGATCGGAATTCTGTAGATCCGGTCGGCTGAAATCTCCGATTTCACGAATCGCGCCCCCTGCGTACTACTGCGCTAGTTCGCATGTGGAGGCGTTCAGATCTCCCTCTCGTTCTCCTGTTATCCACATTGGAGGGGGAGGTCGGCCAGCCATCTAGGCATGCAATCTGGTGACATCTCCTACTGGGTGCGGCCCGAATACTCTTCCAAAGAGAATCAGTGAAGTGGACGAGCTACACCCGATTCGGCCGGCACCATCGCCTGGCAGTCGACGGAATTGATCCGCTATCGGCATTTTCGTACCCGCACTTAATGCGTCGAAGGAGGCCTGAGAACTGGCCCTTGCGGATTCCTGACGTCTTAATATCCCGTCCAGATGAGCTGGTGGTACCGCCCTCTCGAGCCAACTTCGAGGTCGTTTTCACTCCCGGATATGTGGTTTGCTGTCGAATTTCGGCTGCATACGTTCTGGCATGAAGTGCCATCTTCGGCGCCACAGCTCTGCCCTTGAGTCCCCATTTGGATCCCCTGCCCCTGACGTGCCCCACAGTTCACGGATGATCTTGGGGGTCTACGGGGCCTCGTCGAACAGGTCCAGTCGGGACTCATTGACGGCGGAAGAAAGGCATCCTGCACGCGCATCCCGGACACGGGAGCACCGTGCTCACAGCATGATTCGCACTCCCGATTCGCTCTCCAAGATCTTCACAAACTGATCGATTGCGGCCCTCCTAGACCAGTCCAGGAGTGGGGGAGAGGTGCCTGATTTTGCCCATGACCGACGGGAGCGCCGCTGCTTTAGGGGCCGGTCTCGTCATGATTCGCCTGACGACCGGTGGCCCATCCAAAATTGCGGCCTTACGCCGACTCGGGGGAGAGGGGCCGTTTTTCACCCCCTTAAAACACCCCAAATCGCCGTAACACCACCCAGGAGCGACGCAGACGCAATTGAACCCATTTCCGCACTAACTACCTACCAGAAGCGCGTTTCGTGCGGGAGAGCTGATTTCAGAGCCATTGCGTCGCTGAGCTGCGGGAACGCGCGTAAAGGGTGCCCCGACCGTCGAGCAGGGAGTGACCCCTCGCACACGGGACCGTGAATGCAGGGAGCGTCACTTAGGCGGCAACACCGATGCGTACCGTCGGTCCGCTCTAACCGTCCGCACGGTCGCCAGCACCATGCGGCGGCAGGGGAGTCCGGCTGACGAGGTGTATCCCCGCGAGGCCGGCCACGCCCACGGCTGCGACCGCCAGCGCCCACGTGTCCGAGCTGACCACGAGAACCAGCACCACTCCTATGGCAGTGATGATTCCGAAGACGATGTTGGCCCACCTCTTGAGCTCGGCCAGCTGAGTCTTGGTGACAACGATGCGCGGGCGATGTGCGTCGGGGGCCATGAATAACTCCTGCGGTGCGGTTGGGGCGGACAGCCACACGATAGGGATCTCTGTTCCACCGCTTACCCCCGTTGGTCAGCCCCGATCGTGTTGTCCGCAGCAACCTCCGGGAGTGAGAGCCTGGGCGCGACATCCCGCCGAGAGCCCGGAACCTTGGGTACTAAGCTAACAAGATCAATATGGGCAATTAGTGCCCATATGGGTAGCGACGGGAGCGGGCATGGCCATCACGGCGGGGGCGAACACCAAAGACGAGGTGAGGAAGACGACCACAACGATCGGACTCGCATGCGCGGGCTCAACCGCTAGGGGGTCAGCCCTCGCCTCCGTGACGAGCCGGCAACCCGGTCGCGTCGCTCCGAGGGGCAGCGAAAGCTTGCACGCAACCCCCCTCTCTGGAGCTGATGCCTGCGCAGAGCACTACGCACTCAAGAGCGCCCTTGACAACATCCTCCGCCGCTACGACCACGTTTTCGCTGGTCATCGACCCGCGAAGAATGTCCTCGGGCGAAACGCTCTGGTCCCGACCTTCAGTCACGCAACCGAGCTCGCGCGGTACTCCGATGCTGCATCTCAGCGCACATGGGCCGAACAGCTTCACACACAGTTTGTCGCCGTCCTCGGGAAGGTGTCGCGCCGATGACCTCGTATCCAGCACCCAAACGCCCGGCCTACCCAGATCCGCTGGTGCCTTCGGGGACGGATCAGCAGGATTCGCTCGAGTCCTCCAGAACCGACCCGGCCCGACCAGACATCTCCGAAGCCACTGATCGGGAATCGGGAGCCGCGGAAGCAGGTCGGCGTACGAAGAAGCGCAAAACAGCCACCACCGACATCTTGTTGTCGATCGACGTCGAACTCAAAGAGCGGATGGTTGCAACCCTCCTGCACACGCAGGCCCGTACCGGAATCACCAGTCAGCAGCAGTTCATCCGAGTGGCCATCGATCAGCTGTGTTCTCGGATCGAGCGGGACTACAACTCCGGGAAGCCATTCGCGCCTCCAGCTGAAGGCATCAACCTCTAGGAACACGACCTTGCGCAACACTTCTACCAGTGATTTTGCATGTCGACGCGGCAATGACGCCGATGCCCCGCACGAAAAGTTCCGACCGGGCACAGGCCGTCGGACGCTCCAGGACAGGGAAACCGCGAAAGGAACCCCGAGTCGATGACCAATCTGACGATCCGCGCCGCACGTATCCAGCTATACGGCCTGATGGCAGCGCTACTGCTTTGTGTCCTCATCACAGTCGGCCTTACGACCGGGGCCTTCATCCTGTCCTTCGACGTCCTCCGAGACCTGGCGCTTCAGGGCATGGTGAGCGAGAGATGGACGTGGATCTTTCCCGCCATCGTCGACGGTGCGATCGTAGGAGCCACGATCGCCGTAGTCGTGCTGAACAAGATCGGCGGTAGCTCCAAGGGCAAGAACTTCTTCGTGGCACTGCTCGTTGCAGCGGTGTGCATCAGCGTGGTGGGAAACGCCTTCCACGCCTACAAAGCAGTCCACGATCTCCAGGGGGAGATGGCCGACGGATTTGATCCAGGCTTTGCACCACTCGCGCCCATGGGGGCCGCAGTAATCGCGGTCATCCCTCCGATACTGATGCTTCTTTTCACCCACGGCATCGGCATCCTCGTGAAGGCTATTGGCACCGCCTACTCCGAGTACACGGCAATGGTGCACCAGCATGCGGACGGGGAGAGCGCCGCAACCGAAGTCACTCCCGTGGCTGCCGGCAACGCAACACCGACCGTCCCCGTCGGCAACGCAACACCGACCACCCCCGCCGGCAACGCAACACCGACCACCCCCGCCGGCAACGCAACACCGACCACCCCCGTCAGCAACGCAACACGAGCCGTTCCGAGTGCGGACCGGACGATGGACAGTCCCACGACCGCTGCAACGACACCGATGCGCAACGCCCGCTTCTCCGAGCGTGTAAACGCTGCATCGCAGGCCGACGAGTCGCGCAATGCAATGTCGACGACTCATGCCAGCAACGCAACGCCAGATCCTGCCGACGACAACGCAACGGTCCGTGCACGAGGCAATTCCGCAGCGCTGAATCACCACGGACCCGTGGCCGCAACGGTCGACACCACGTCCCGCCCCGCGCCCCCAGCGGCAAGCAGCCGTAGCGCGACCACTCGCATTGCGGCCGAGGAGTCGGTGTCGTCTTTCATCCCCGAGACGCCTGACCGTGCGGTCGGCTCCACCGAAGAGATTGCAACGGCCCTCGACGCTGCTGGGGACGCAATGCCCGAGCACGTCGTAGCCACCGGCGTTGCGGACAGCAACGGCACCCTCTCCGCAACGCCGGAGGATGACCGCGCAACGGGCAACGACGAGGACGCACCCCGCGTGCCATTCGCTGAACGTGTTGCCTCCCGTATTGCGCAACTCGATGAGGAGGACATTGCCGCAAAGTTCGACAAGCGCAGTGCACCGGCCTTCGGGGACACCGCGGAGTCGCGCAACGAGCACCGAACCGTCGAGGAGTTGCTCCAGTTCATCGAGAACGCTGATCTCGAGGAGGCCGTGAAGCAGACCGCAAAGCTCAAGATCAATCGGCCCGACGTTTCCTTCGCCGAGTTGGCCGAGTTGACCGGAGCGCGGGCAGCGAGCACCGCAATGCGCCGCTACAGGAAGGCCGAAGCCGCTGCAATGGCTGCCGGGTTCAGCGTTCCGCCGTTGCCGGACCTCAGTGACGGCTCTGCTGGCAGCAACGCGCCTCGCGAGGCCGGGCTTATCGGTGCCACGTAGGCATTGCAGCCCTCAAAGCTGATCTCGATTCCAGAGGACCACGACGGGGTCGGTGCAACGTCCGAGTGGGCGTTGCACCGGCCTCAGTGCGTCCCTTCCTCAACACGCAACGACCTGCGGAGCGGTTTGTTGCACGCCACCGGGGGACATCGTCGGTCACAGGGGCCTGAGGCCACTAGTCCTGATCGCTGCTCGGGGGAGTCTGCCTCAGAGCTCGATCGGGTCCCACCGTGACTGCAACCGCATCTGGTTCGAAGGACAGATGTCGCGATGCAGTGAAGATTGACAGGACACGCCGCTACAGATTGACAGAGGCTCGATGATACGAGAGCGCCGGTCAAGGTGTCATTCCAGGAAAACCGCAGCTCAGAGCGCTTATAAGCTGCGGTCGGCCCAGTTGATCTGCCCCGCCTATCTCGCTCATCTTCGGTGCATATCGACAACCTGACCTGCTGTTTTTCTGAGTCGGGAGTCTTTGTTCTTGTTGGGCTGAACAGTTTGGTCGCTCACCCACGATAATTTCCATTACCGCCGTTGAACCCGTGAAGGTGCTGCTCACCGTGTTTTCGGGCTGGATCGGGTAGCCGGGAGCCTCCCGATCGGCTCACCTGAGGCATCGGTGCGGGTGGCCGGGGACTACCGAGTCCCCGAACGCGCCCGCCGCGGTCCCGACGACTCCTCAGTTGAGGGCCTGGCGGCAGTAGTCCTCGCTGTTGCCGGCGTCGATGCAGTCGAACCAATCGATCTGGTCCTGGACCCACGGGGACGGCGTCTTCGGCGCGGCCGGGTCCGGCATGGTCGCACCCGAGGGGTACCGGCAGACGGTGCCGTCGCACACCGGGGTGTTTGCGGCGACTTCGTCGGCGATGGTCTGATCGTGGACCCCCTGGCAGTATTCGGACCACCCCGTCACGGTGCCATCGGACCAGTACGTCTCGATCGGACCGAAGCCTCCCGGGTTGCAGTGCAGGATGTACGGCTCCTCAACCGGGACTGCGGCCGGGGACTCAACGGTCAGCTCGGTGTACGTCGCGATCGGTTCGACGGTGGTTGTCTCCGCGACCGTCGTGGTCGGTGGCGGGGGAGTGGTGGTGCTGCTGGTCGCAGCTGTCGTAGTCGATGCCGTCGTAGTCGGCGTGGTAGTCGGTGCGTCCGACTGTTCGTTGCTGTTGCCACCGCACCCGGACAGCACGAGGGTGACGAACAGAGCAGCGGTGGGCAGAAGACGCAAACGTTTCACCTACGCAATACCGGGTTCGCTACTGGATCCGTTACCTATGGAAGATGGCCCCGGCACAAGTCGTGCCGGGGCCATCTCACATCGTGTGCGCTCAGCGCAGAGCGATCTTCCACAGGTTGCTGGTCCGGTCGTAGCGGATCAGCTGCATCGGCACTGTCCTGACGAGCTCGAAAAGCGTCTCATCTGCTGCGACGGCGTTTTCGTCGACGACGTCCTCGCCAGCACCGGTGTGCACAGCAACGGGCAGGTATTCGTTGGGATTGCCGTTCGAGTCCAGCATCAGCGTCGTAGCGGTCGGATAGCGCCGCGCTGTGTATTCCTTCAGTGCCCCGATGGCCGCCGCGTCGATTCGCTCCTGGAGCTGGCGCTGTTCCTTGAACAGCTCGTGCAGTTCGACCTGGAGGGGGTACAGCTCAGCGGAAGTCTCGGCGGGGGCGGGTGTGGTGGTCATGAACGCTCCTTCGAGCAGGTCTGCGGGATGATGACGTTGTCTACGTTGCGGGTTTGCCCTGAGAGATGCGGCATGCTCACCAGCTCCGGAAGCGGGTGCCCGTGTGTGGCGGCGAACTGTCTCAGTTCCTCGAGTTCGGCAGTCGTGCCGATCCAGGTGGCCGTGATCTGTTCGAAGTCCTCGGCGATGAAGCGGGCGGCGTCGGCGTATTCGTACGCCTGGTCGACGCACTCTCCGGTGTTGGTCTCGCTCCGGCGATCGAGGAGATCCGCAAGGTGCTCGAGGCACGTGCGGTCGGGGAAAGCGGAGCGCGTGTAGGTCAGGTCGGTCATGGTTCTCCCACTCGCAGTGGCAACAGGGACGGGCGGACCATCGCGGTTTCCGTCATCGAGTGCGGCACGGTTCAGTGGACGCAGCGGCGGTGGGGGAGGGGAGTGGTGGCCCGACGACGCTACGGACGACACGGGACCTCGGCCCTTGTTACCGCAGGTCATGTGCGAGGACCGCGTTCAGCTTCGGCCAGGACGGCGTTGTACAGGTCGACATGGCCGCAGGGGTTGTCCCAGCAGTCGGCCACCAGCCAAGCCCCGTCGTCGTAGAAGTTGTGGGGGTAGGGCTCGCCCCGAGGGCCGCCGCAGCGGGGGCACGTCGCAGCGATGGTGATCGTGCGGATGGTGGCGAGGCCTACAGGCGAGTGTCTGCGGTCGGCCACACGAACGGTGAGGGTCGCGACAGCGTTGGTGTGGCCGGATGACAAGGGCATGGGCGATCTCCTGATACGGGTCGGTCGATAGGGGTCTGCTGTGCCTTCACACTGGCCGCAGGACACGACCTGCGCGGCACACGGTTTTGGGGACACAGGTCAGGGTTGCGCTCTCTGTGTCCGGCGGGCGGACAGGTGGGTGTGAGAAACGATTCGGGCCGCGCTATCTGGCGCGGCCCGGTGGGGGAGTGGACCGGTAGGNCACCACTGGGGAAGTCGAGGTGGTGACCTACCGGGGTCTGTTAGGCCGCGATGGCGCGGCGGTAGTGCTCGATGGCGACGTGCCAGTCACCGGCCTGTTCACCGGCGGCGATCCAGCCTGCAACAGTGTCGGCGTCGAAGATGTGCGCGATCTGGTTTTCGCCGTAGACCTCTTCGAGGGCCGCTGCGTAGGCATCGATCTGGTCGGTGGGGCCTCCGGCGAAGTTGCCGTTGTGGAAGACCACCAGAACACCGTCGGTGTCTGCAACTGCGTTGTGCAGTGCGGTGGCGATGAAGTTGTCCTCGGTGATCTCGTCGGTGGGGGTCATGGTCATCGGGTTCTCCTCGGTGTTCCGTTCGTTGACGAGAACCACCATCGCTGGGAGGTCTGAACCGTGCGGCACGGAACGCTGCCGGCGCGTGACCGGGTGCACCGGCATCCACCTGGTCTTTCGGCTCGGAGCCAGGTGCGTGGGGCGGACAGGCTGAGCCTGATTCGGGCGAGACACGAGGGCGGTTGTCACCTCGGTGTCGACCACGTCAGCATTGCCCGGTTGTGCTGCGAAAACACCCTCCTACCCAGGTAGTTTCGCAGCACAACCGGGACGGTATGGGTGTAGCGGTCAGGAGTGTTCCCAGGGAAGCGGCTTGCCTTCTGCGATGGTGGACGCCACAGCTTCGAGGAACATTGTGGTGCTCTCTCCGAGATCGGCGATGCGCGCCAGTGAGTTCGCGATGTCCGTGGGTGTGCGGCCTTCGGTGACTGCCTGGCGGATGATGTCGAGCTGTTCGTCGGTGATGGTGTGTTGTCCGACCGTGTGTTCGGCCATGTCTTTTCTCCTTCGTCGGTTCGCCCATAGTGTGGCGGGGGCGGTTCGGGGGCGGGGCAGCGGTGGTCGGCTGATGTCGACGTGGTGACGGTCATGCCAGGCGTGGACAGAGGTCGGGAGGATCTGGCAGTGGCGAGGGTGCTCATGCTGGCATTTCGTCTCGACCAGCATGACGAGGTGACGACGATCCGGCCCCTGTAGTGCCGATATGTCGAGGCGACGACCTCATGGGCCGTCGCCTCGACAAGCGAAGGTTGATCGGTCACGGTGCTCGCACGTGCTGTGCGTTGTCCGGGATGGTCATGATTCGTCGGGGGTGGTCAGACGGTAGCCGGTGCGGGTGGGGTGCATACGGTCGATGTCGATGCGGACTACGCGGTCGAGCGACACCTTCTCCCCGGTGATGCGGTCGATGCCGTGAGTGATGTGGCAGACGGCCTGGACGTTGCCGTAGGTGGCTTCGAGGTCGGTGATGGTGAAGTGGCGGATCGGGTCTCGGGTGGGGCTGTTGTCGGCCCACGTTTGGCCGATGCGGATCTCGGTGCCCCTACGGTTGATGACGCGGGCTGCAGCGCTGGTGGTGGTCATCGAATCTCCTCATTTTCTGATGTGGCGACCGGGATCCAGTCCCCGGCCATGGCTGGGTAACGGTCAGTCGATGGTGATGCCGTCTGCGGTTCGGGTGATGGTCACGACAGTGCACGGTCCGAGATCACCTGTGTGCTCACGCAACTCGGGTGTGTAGTCGCAGAGGTTCTCGTAGTAGATCTCGTCGCCGTCGCCGTCGGTGAAGTCCACGGCAAGGGTGTCGTCGAAGTGGTAGCCGTTGTCCCACAGTTCCGTGGTGATCACGATCCTGCGGATGGTGCGGTTCGTGACCCGCTCGAGAGCATCGACGAGAAGGTCCTGGATCGTGGTGAAAGGGATCGGTGCTTGTCCGATGATTTCGGGCGTGAACGCGAGATTCAGCGTGCCGCCGCCATGATGCCACGGCCCGCCTCCCAAGCCCGTCGGCAGGCGACGCATCACCGACAGCAGCCCTTGCCGCAGATCGGTGCCGATGACCGGTCCGGGCACCTGCACGAGGTTGCCGTCGCTGATCGCGTAGACGACCCCGATCTGGCCGGCGGGCGTGAGCAGCGCAGTCGCCGACGTCGCGTGGGGAACAGCGGACCGTACGGCGGCGGCGAAACCGTATCCGACAACGCGCCGTTGATCGGCGAGAAGGTCCTCGATGTCGCGGTCGACGCGGTCCAGGAATCGGTTGAAGTGCAGGATTTGCTGCTCGGTGAATACCGTTGTCGGAGTGTCGGTCACGGTCGCACTCGGGGCTGATCCGATGGTGTTCTCAGTCATGGCTCGATGGTGTCGCTGGGGGTGATTCGGTGCGGCACCACCCGCGCCGGTGTCAGCACCGCCGCACGTCGACGACCCTGACTTCGGACAGCACCATGTTGGGGGCCGAACGTGATGCTGGCCCCGCGCCACCGAACCAGTCGGAGCGCAGGGCCAGCGTGTGCCGTCTCGGCGGTCAGCTCAGAACAGCATGTTCTTCGACAAAGGGGATCGGGGCTCGGTCGTGGAACACCCGCAACAGATTCGCTGCATAGTGCATGTCCTCGGCGACGCGGTGGTTCGACTGCCCGTACTCGTCGACCAGCTTGAGCCGGTCGGTCGTGCGTTCGGCGTCGAGGATCAATCCTGCTTCGCAGAACGACCGCGCATCGATCATCCGGTAGGAGAACATCGTGTCGACTTTCGGCAGCCACCGGGCCAGGAACTCGCGGTCCATCCGGTGCGAACAGCCACTGAGTGGGGTAGATCCATCCACCCCCCACCGCAGCAGAGTGTCGACGATGACGTCTTGGTAGCCACTCAAATCTGCAGGTAGCGCATCGGATGCATCGATGGCCGCTTCAAGCTCTGCGAGCAGACCGTTGTGAGTGTGCATCCGGCCCACGTACTCCAAGGTGGGGTCGGTTCTCATTCGTTCGATCACAGCGGAGGTGGCCGTAGTGATCGGCAGCAGCACCAGCCGTTCGAGCGGTTCGAGATCGGCCGAGTACAGCGCGAACCCGATTTCGAGGATCTCGTGCTCGGATGCGACAGTGCCCGTTGTTTCGAGGTCGACGAACACGAACCCGTCCACGCTCATAGATGTTCTCCGTTCTTCATCACGTGTGGGGTCACACACCGTCCAGGTGTGTGACCCCACCGGCGACCGGCAGCGGTCACCGACTGAGATTGATGGTCACCGCTAGGTCCGACAGATCCGCCCCGGCAGTCGACTACGAGCGCTGCACCATCGCAGACACTCCGGTGTCGGTCGTCGCGGTGTCGGCTCGAACCGGTTCGACGATCTTGCCGCCGCACAGGCTGAAGGGGGCGGAGCCGACGTGCTTATAGCCACCGAACGGGATGCGTTCGATGCGTTGTCCACAGTTGGAACAGTTCATGTGAGGCCTCCGATGGGAGCGAGTAGGTGATTGACGTCCACCAGTGTCAGATCCCGGCAATGCGAGTGCGGCACATCGTTGTTCGAGTGGCACTCACACGGTGATTCCCTCGTCGGCCTCGGCGACGATGTCCTCGGCGACCAGATACACGGTGGGAACGCCGTTGATGCCGGCCTTGTCGACGTGCACACATCTCAGATCCGATCCTGGAGGGATGATCACCTCGTCCTCACCAGGATGAGCGGACAGCGAAGAAACCGGCATCCCATGACGGGTACGGATGACCATCAGATAGGCCGGATGGGTGGGCGTCCCTTCGGATTGAGCGAAGGACACCGCGGTCTGCGCGCGGGTGGTAGCGCTGGTGACCTTGCCCATCTGCATCTTCGCCCCGACCGTGAACGCCGAATCCAGATACTGATCGGCGGAACCTTTCCAGCCACTGGGCACTCGGGTACCGCGCATCACCGTCATCGGAGTTGTGTTGGTGTTCTTCTCAGCGAACTGTTCGAACGTGGTAGTCAAGGTGGCAACTGTGGACTTGGTTGTCGGAGACGGGTTCTTGTCGCGGCCCGTGATCGCTGCATTGAGGGCACGGTACGAGTGCCCGGTGTATGCCCGCAGTGCGCTGCGCTGATTCGAATCGATGTGTTCTTTCATGTACGGCTCGAAGTCGCTGGTCAGTTGCGTCATCGACGAGGTCTGTACGGTGCCCGATGTAGTGGCGAATCCCCAGGCTGTGGGGTTGCCGAGCCGGGAGGAAATCACTGCATAGTCGCCAGCGGTCTCCTTGCCGAACGCGCGGATCCCCGATCGGGTCAAGCTCGCGTACTTCTCATCACCCAGGGACTCCGGTGGAATCTTGTGGTCGAACAGAGGAATGACGCCGCCACCGATAGTGGGGGTGCCGAGCTTGGCGCGGCGAGCCTTCCGGTAGGCAACCTCGGCGTCTTCAGCGCTGGCACCGGCCGCCAGGGCAGCCGCCCGCGCCGCCGCACCGGCGTCCTCGGCAGCTTGTTCCCGTAGTCGTGTGCGGTGCCGGCTCGCTCCCTGATGAACCTCGTTGCGGACCCGGGCCCCACCCAGTGCCTCGGCGAACTCCTCGGCAGCGGTATCGAGCTGCGCGGTGAGGCGTGCGCTGGCATCGCTGAGATCGCCGTCGACCGCAGCAGCTTTCGACAGTGCCAGAACGGCAGCTCTGTTGGCTTCCGCTCGTTGCTTGTCCAGCGGGTCCGCATCGGGACCCGGATTGGTCAGGCCGGTGAAGATCGGGACGCGGTTGGCCTTCGCAACCGCGTCTGCTTTGGAGAAAGCCGTGGCCACCGGCACGTACACGCCGTTGCCAGGATCCTGCAGGACGAGGAACTCGCCGTATCCGGATCGGTAGATCGCTGTTCCACCGTCGAGCAGTCGCCCCTCCACGGTGTCGTCGCCGTTGCTGAGGGCAGCGGTGAAGGTGCCGGCCGTGTAGATGCTGGTGTCGCGGTCCACATCGGAGATGGCGATGGGGTTGTTGGTGACCAGAGTCTCGACCGCAGTCTGCAGGTGCTGCGCGGTGGCGGCCGCGGCGATGATGTCCTGGTCGGCGGGGGACAGTTCCGCGAGGTACTCGTCGCGGGTGTGTTCGTCGACGGTGCCGTGGTAGTCGTATTCGGCGATCAGCAGGTTCGATTTCGCTTCGCCGAGACGATCGTTCGCAGCGACGTAGAGCGCGCGTAGCTTGTCGCGTTCGGCCTCGGCCAGGGAGATCTCGTGGGGGTCGCCGTTGCGGTTGGCTTCCATCGCGGCACGTCGCGCCCGGTAGTAGGCACGTTTGGCTTCCCGCTGTTCGACCTTGGCTGCCTCGAGTTCCGCGCGGGCCTGCTCCAGTGCGGCCCGTTCCGGGCTGCTCATGGCGTCACGCTCGGCCGCGGCGATCGCCAGGATGTCCGCGGCCGACGGCGGGTGCGAGTGGGTGCTGGGCAACGTGAGGCCGCCGAATGCCGATTCATCGATACCGAGCTTGTCGATCAGTTCCGGAAGCATGCTCGGGGCGGCTCCTTGGACGGCTGCGGCGGTGTCGAAAAGACCTTGCTGCTTGAGGTGAGCCACCACCAGGGACCGCACTTTGCGATTGCGGGCCCGGTTGCTGTTCGCGCGGGCGGCCGCGGCGTACCCCCCACAGCTGGGGCATCGCCGGCCCCCCTCTTCGATCGATCGGCACATGCCGGGCAAGGTAACGATCACCGTTCCGGTGATGACCGTGCGCGACGCCCTCTTTCAGGGCATCCGGCATGTCCCCGGGTGGCGCTGCTCGACCTTCCTTCACGCCGCCGCGAGACCAACTCCGGCCAGGACAGGGCACCGAGCCTGTCGCTCCACGGCTCGTCACGAACAACAGAGCAGCAATGCTGCACAGAGCATCTGTGCATGCTGTACACCACAGACCTGTTGACCTGCATCGATTATGTTCATTCAGGCTCGATCAGGAACTTTCCGCGCATGTCGGAGGCCGATGCTGAAATCGACACTATGACACCGACCCCCGTGCGCCCCATCCCGATACCCACTGGCTCGATCGCCGCATTCACCATGCTGGCGCTGTGTTTGGGGGGCATCACGTGTGGTCTGCTGGCCGACTGGTTTCGGCCGGAAGCAAATCTGACGGTCACCCTCGTCGCGCTCCTGGCAACGGTGATCTTCACGGCCGGCGCCATACCCCCACTCGTGATGGTGCTGCCGTCGGTCCAGCCACGCGAATGGTTCAGACAATGGCGGCTCTACCTGGCGCACGCCCTGAAGTACTCGGGGTTTGAGCTGCCTCGCATAGGAACTCGGTATCGGGCATTACAGGCCGTGGTGTTCGTTCTCGCCGTCCCGGCAGCCTGGATCTATACGCAGGTGCATGTTCTCGCTCCACTCCTCGCCCAGCTTCCCGGCGTGCTGCCGACGCACACCGCCGATCCTCGAAGCAGCTGGTACGCAGGCATGCCCGTCGGCCTGATCATCGTTGCTGTTGGCCTCGGGGTGCTCTGGGAAGAACTCGTCTTCCGTAGCCCCGGTTTGGTGTGCTGGCAGCTTCGCGACGCGGTGACCGGCCGCTCCCGCACGGCTCTGACAGCCGTGGCCGTCGGCGGCGGCTGGCTGCTGTCGACCGTCGCGTTCGGCATGATCCATTCCGACTACAGCTGGCTCAACGTCATCATGGCCGGGCTGTTCGGTGCGGTGATCTACCCGCTGGTGCTGGCCACCCGCTCGATCTGGCCTGCCGTCAGCGCCCACCTGATCTGGAATCTCGTGGCCTTCGGGGTGCTGCCGATGCTGTGACCTGCCGATGCTGTGGCCTGCCGACACTCCACCCGTCGCGGTAGCGGGCGGAGTCGGCAGGCCCCGATACGGTTTCGGACATGGACGTGCCACCGCTGACGAGCATCACTGCTGTATCGACCGTCGCACCCGAGGGCGGACAGGTCGGCGTGTGGGGTCGCGGAGGCGACGACGCCAAAGCCCGCGTCGTCGCGGCAATCGAGCAGTCCCAGTCGTCGGCCACCACCCGCGCCTACCGATCGGACTGGAACCGGTTTGCCCGGTGGTGCGCCGCGAACTCGGTGCCCGCGCTGCCGGCAGCACCGGAGACCGTCGCCGCATACCTGACCGAAGCCGCTGATCCGACCCTCCATGCGAAACCGTCCGCACCGAGCACCCTGCGTCGGTGGGTCGCCTCCATCAACTACTTCCACCGGGCCGCGAACGAACCGCCGCCCGGGGCCAGCCAGCTCGTCGCATCGACACTGTCCGGACTCCAACGCGCCGCAGCCCGAGACCCCCGACGCACATCGCGCCGCCGAGAAGCCCTCGGCATGACCGACATCGAAGCGATGGTGACCGCAGCGCGCGCGTCAGCCACCACCTGGCCCGAGCACCTGCGCGAACGTCGCGACTCGGCGTTGCTGTGGCTGGCGTTCGCCGGCGCGTTCCGCCGTTCGGAGCTGTCCGAATTGCGGTTCACCGATGTGCGCAGGCACCCCGTCGACGGTCTGCACCTCACGGTGCGCGTGTCGAAGACCGACCAGGACGGCGGTGGACAGGTCAAGGTTGCACCGTTCGGGACGGACCATCACCGGTGCCCGGTGTGCGCCTACCAGCGGTGGCTGCAGGTGGTGACCGCGTTCGACGACGGTGGCCGAGCCGCCGTGATCCGGGTCCTGGCCAACGCCGCACCGTTCACGCAGCACGTCTGCCGAGATCAGCGGGTGGCGCCGGCCGATGGGCAGGCACCGGTGTTCCGGAAGATCGACAAGCACGGCAACGTGGGAGATACCCGGTTGTCGGGGGCCGCGATCCATGAGGTGATCCGTTCGCGCGCCCGCAGCGCGGGGTTCACCGAGGACGAAGTACGACAGCTCGGGGGGCACTCACCGCGGGCGGGGTTCGTCACCGACTCACTCACCGCCGGTGCGAGCGCGCACGCGATCATGCGCCAGACCGGCCACAAGTCTGCGGCGACTGTGGAGATCTATGCACGTGAACGCACTCCGGCGCAGAACAACGCCGTCACCCAACTCGGTTTCTGACCTGTCGATGCCCTAAAACGGATCCGCCCCTCGCAGCCGGGGAGTCGCTGCGAGGGGGCGGGGACGCCGGGATGCTGTGCAGGGGGGAGGGCACAGCACCCCGGCGTCTTGCGGGAGTTCCCGTCCTTCTCTGCGGGGAGGTGCAGAAAAGGACGGGCGGACCGGAACTGTGTCAGGGGTACAGCTCCGGCCGGTGCGCCGACCCGCAATCGGGGGGATAACTTGCGGGGCGGCGCCGCCGAACTGCGAAGGGGGGAGGATCGCAGATCGGCATGTCGGAAACACTTCTCCTTCTGTCAACGCGATGGTGTTCGCGCTGACAAGAACAACTGTGCCAAACGCCGTTCGGGTGTACGGCACACATCGTTGACATCTGCCGGCCCCGACCAGAAGAGTCGCAGGTAGTGGCTATCGTTTGGCCATGCCGGCACGCGCGGAGACGGACAGGCTCGAAGGGGCACTCCCTGCACATCTGCGATCGCAGTACGCGCTCTACGCGGACTGGTGCGCCGGAATGGGAGTTCCGGCGATACCCGCCACCCGAGACACCTTGATCGGGTTCCTGCGCGCCAATCCCGCCGCGGCCCAGACGCAACGCAAACGCCTCGCAGCAGTGCGCGCAGCTCACGCCCGTGCCGCCGCTGCGATACCCGCGAAGACCACCACCTCGGCATCTGTCATGTCCCCGCCGTTGCCGTGGGCAGACAACCCTGCTGCAGCGGTGGTCGCGGCGTTGCCGACAGTGGGTTGGCCGTCGGGTTTGTTCGGCCGCCGAGACGCACTACTGATCGTGCTGTCCGAGGCGATGGGCATCTCCTACCGGCAGATGGAACGACTCCAGCGCAGCGATGCCCGTGTCATCGACGCAGCCTTGCAGATCAAGGTCGGGGGCATATGGATCAGCGCCGCCCCGGAA
This sequence comes from Rhodococcus sp. C26F, assembly GCF_053345925.1. Taxonomy (NCBI): domain Bacteria; kingdom Bacillati; phylum Actinomycetota; class Actinomycetes; order Mycobacteriales; family Nocardiaceae; genus Rhodococcus; species Rhodococcus sp. C26F. The sequence goes on along the minus strand of NZ_JBKFBA010000033.1, from coordinate 13,651 downwards.
GACGATCCCCGGTATTGCCCGGCCGCGGTGTTTCTGCGATGGGCACGGTTGCTGGCGTTCATGGACAAATGGTTGATCAACGACGCATTGGAAGAAGCGTTGATCAAAGCCCGGCCCCTCACCGACACGTCGGTCGAGTCCTACGCCCCGCTGCCGCCGATCCGCGACGACGGACCACTGCTGTTGCCGATCGATCGCTGGGGCGGTCTCGGTATGGGCTCCCTGCAGCACGCAGGCCAGCCCCGCGGGTTACGCGCCACCACCATCGCCGAGATCCTCACGGCCCGACTCGACGGCACCGGGAGCCGGCGCCGACGCCGCTGGGACGACGAACCGGACTGGAATGTCGACGACGACCCGATGGTGGACAGCGTCCCCGAACCCGAGCTGGGGGAGTGGGATGTGCGATCCGGGTTGCGGGCTCGCGCGGATGCGCAGACGTTGCTCAGCGGGGTGGGTGATGCACTCGATGAGGTCGAACGCGAGGCCGACGAGCTCGCCGCCCGGATCGCCGCAGTCCTCAGCGGCGAATACCCAGTGCTCAATGGCTCCGCGGCCGGCGACGCCTGAACCGAACTCGTGCGGCTCGGTACGTCGCCTGGTCGACGGCGGTTATCGGTACGGGGTGGGGGAGACGGTCAGGTTCTTTGCGGCCGTGGTGTAGCTGAACGCGTGCAGAGCTCCCTGGGCTGCCAGGTAGTTCTCGTGCTGATTCGGTCCGGGGCCGACCCGGACAGCGACGACGGCGTCGGCGGGCAGTGACCAGGTGACGTATGGGATGAGCTTCGCTCCGCGGTTGCGGTAGGTCGGTCCCTCGCTCATGCCGAGGTGAATGACTCGCCATTCCCCTTCCTCGCGGAAGCCGTTGTGCTTGAACTGCGTTGCATAGCGGGACAACTCCCGGATGCAGTGGTCGAGCATTCCGGGACTGGTCTCGGGGGCTTCTGTGCGGTGGAGACGCCTATCCACCCATCTCTGCACGTAGTCGGTCACTGTTGTCCACGACGTGGGGTTGTCGTCGTACAGCACCTTCTTGGCCTTCGCCTCCTGGTGGTTGGGGAGCGCATCCCTGCGGATGCCGATGGCGAATCCGTCGAGTCCACCGCAGTAGGCGCGCCACTGGCTGAGCACATCGTTGTGTTCGGAGAACGAGGTGACGTAGCAGTGGATGTGGTTGCTGTAGGTGCGCTGCTCCACCCTGTCGATCGTCTCGCAGAGCTTGCGCAGGAAGTCGGCCTTTTCCTTCGGGTTGGCGACCAGATGAGGCTCATCCGGCTGGTAGTCGGTCGCCTCCAGTTGTTCGGCACGGGGAATAAGCACCTGCTTCTTGATGATTCCCAGGCCGTGGATCAATTCCCGACTGTCGTTGAGGTACTCGACCGCTGTTGCGCGAAACGACGGCTGGCACTTCTGCGGACCCACGACGCCGGGTTCTCGCGGCTCCGGGTTGCTACCGAGGATGCCGAGCAGACCACCTGCGTCGGTGTAGTGCCACAACGTGTCGGGTTCGGTCAAAGTGTTTCTCCTGGAATCGGTGGGCAGTGCATACGCACAACGACGATGCGGCCAGCGCGGTTCCCGACGCAGATGACTGCGGTGATTTCCGCGGACGGGCGGTTGTTCTCAGGTGTCGGAGTGTTCGGTGGCCGATTCGTAGCTGAGGATGCCGTCGCAGCGGGTGGCGACTCGTTGGATCAGCTCGCCACTGGTGTAGTCGTCGACGAGCAGTTCGACCGAGTGGATCTCGGCGGTCAGGGGGTGGTCGAAGGCGGCACGGGCGTTGGCGGCGCAGATCGTGCCGGTGCCGTCGCCTGGATACAGCGCGGCGATGACCGCGGCGGGAGTGAACCGGCCTCCGAGACCGTCCTCGGAGTGCTGGCGGCCGTCCCACCAGCGTTGCAGGGCTTGCTGTTGGGCGCGTTCGCGGGGGACTTCGACGTCCATGATGGTGAAGCGTTCGTAGCCGGCGGCGCCGAGTTGCCGCAGCAGGCGTTCGCCGAGTCCGGGCCAGCTGAAGGTGCCTTCGATGACGATGTTCTCCCCGCGCTGCATGCACACCTCTTGCAGGGCGTCGAGGACCTTCGTCGATTCGGTGTGCACGAGGGTGGCCAGCTCGCGGGGCATGATGGTCCCGCCGTCGGGCAGTTCGATCTCGAGGATGCTCCGGTAGATGCCGGTGTCGAGGGCGTCGCGGATGAGGTGGTCTTTGACGCGGTCGGCGTCGAGAACGCGCCAGCCTTGCCCGGCGAGGCCGTGGCGTTTGATGCTGGTGGATTTCCCGGCGCCGGGTACCCCGGCGGTGGCGATGGCGCAGAACTGGCCTTCGAGGACCACGTTGTGCTGTTCGGCGAGGTAGCGCTCGATGATCCGGTCGACGGTGCGACGCCGATGCGGGTCGCTGGCGTAGAGCCGGTGTGAGGCGGTGGCACCGCCTCGGTCGAGGGTGCCACCGGCCGCGCACATGCGCTCGAGGACTGCAGCTGTGGCTGCGCGCAGGTCCGCCACTACGCGCGCCCTGCGGCGTTGCGTCGGGCGGCGGTGATCTTCAGTAGGTGCTGGTAGTCCTCGTCGGACAACAGATCTCCGGCGCGTTCGATCTGATCCCAGGTGCCGGGTAGGTAGGTCTCTCCGGTGGGGTCGGTGGTGCCGAAGGTGTAGTTCCAGTTCTCGAGTTCACGCATCATCGCCGCGTGGTCGATTACTCCGGCGGCGTGTTCGAGCAGCACCTCACGGGGGCTGCGCTCGCAGACGTGCGGGGTGAGCCGTGCTGTTTTGGCCAGGCGGCTGACCTCGGGTTGTTCGACGCCGAGCTCCTCGGCGATGCGGCGCTGAGTCCAGCCGGCCTGCACGGCGTCGTGGACGGCGCGGAGTTTGAGGATCTTGGCCAGTTCGTTGCGGGCGGGCACCGCTCGTAGTCGGCGTCCGATCTCCGGTTCGTATGCAAGTGACACAGGAACCATCTCCTCACCTGGTGTTATACGAAATTGTATCACCATGGCGGGGGCGCACCGCGACGAGGACAGCAACTCGACGACAGCCCCCACCCCACAGCCCTGCTCTACCGCTCAGCGACCCGCTCGCGATAGCTCCTCCCCGCTGCCCGGATACGCCCCGCAAGATCCTCCGGCGGATGATTCCTCCGCCTCACCAACTCTCCGAGTTCGGGTACCACCGGATGCGGGGTTCGCTCACGGGCCCGTCGTTCGATGTGGTCGGTGACCGAATCAAGATCCTCGTACGAACGCGTGTCCTCCCCAACGACAACCGTGATCGGCACCTCGATACCGAGTTCGAGTGCGGCCTCTCGCGCATGCCCGGTCCACGCCTCGATATAGGACCGACGGTCCTGATCGACGAGTTCGTCGATCGCCTCGATCTCGTCCACCAACGCCTGATCCCGAGCGGGGTCGCCGACGTCTTCGCCGCGGAGCCGTTCAAGGGCGTCGATGTCCTCGTCGTAGACCTGCTCGAGCCCCGCGTAGTACCAGTAATCGTCGAGGTCCAGCACCACCCGGACAGGCACAGTTCGCCACCGTGGCAAGTCCTCCTCCATCACCGTGCCGTTGACGAGTTGAGCGACGAGGCCGGCCTCCCACGAGCCTGGGCGTCCGATGAGGAGCTTCTCGACCGAACCGACATTCGCAGTGACGCTGGCAAGGATGCGGGCGAGTTCGTCAGCGAAATCGATTGCGCTGCCGTCTTCGCGGGTACTGCGCGCCAGTGCGGTCAAAGCGGCGATCACCTGGTCCCGAACCTGAGGGTCGACACCTGCCCGGAAGGGTTGTGGTTGCGCGGCACTGTCAGCAGCAGAGGTCGGGTCCTCGCCGCGAGCCACCGCGCGCATGGCCTCCGGAAAGGTCGTACCGGGATGCGCGGCCTGATAGGCGCGAGCAGCCTTCTTACGGGCCGAGTTCTTGGTCATGGCGGGCTCCGATCACATGGCCGTCGCGGCGTCCCGCATCCACCACGGACGGATGTGACGGTCAGCAAGGGTTGCAGATCCGGGGGACCTCGCCCTCAGGCGCGGCCGAAGTGGTGATGCGGGCACCGGTCGGCAACGTCGGGGTCAGCCATGCAACGTGGCTCTGATCGTGAAGGTAGCAGACCCGACCGTCACACCCGGGCTCACCGCTCCCGCGCGCACCCGCCGCATGTCCCCTCGGGACAATACCCCGACCGTTCCACCGCGTTCGGCCCGGAAGACGAAGAACAGAGACGAATCGGGGACTATTTACGCAGCTCATCGCATATGTGGTGTATTGCCTACACCGACCACACAGATACTGTGCCTGACACAGCATTACTGGTCGGTGCAACTGAGCAGATCCTGTCCCCACGAACACAGTCGCCGTGCGTCCGGTGGGTGCAGAGGAGTTGCTCACCCCGCACCCACCGGTGCCCTTCCCCTCGCTCAGACCACAGCAGCCAGGACCTGCGGAGACCTGTCGAACACCTCCGGCGCGCAGCGGTCACGGTAATCCGCTTCCGGCCGCAGCCCCGCCGCGATCTCAGCGGTCACCAAGAACGACCCCGCCGCCTCGATGTGCCAGGCACGGTGCGCGCGAGCGAGCTCGTCGGCCACCCGCGGCCGAAAATTCGGGCCGTAGCTGAGAAACGGCTGCAGCGCCTCGAGACGTGCCGCCACGTTCGCAACGGCCTGCAGCGCATCCCCACGTCGGCTGATCTCCTTCATCGCTGAACTCCCTTCCTCGAGACAACCGGTACGCACCAGTTCTCTCCCGAAGCCAGACACAGCGCGGCACCCACGGAGCCCGCACCTGCACGACACACGCACCGGGCCTGCGCACTCACGCAGGCGGATCCATCGCCGTTCATGCCGGCACGGACCACGCCGGTGGACAGGCCCACCCCCGCTGCGGAGCCGATAAGCGCACCGAAGAGCAGAACCGCCGTCAGTACGGTGACCTTCCGACCACCCATCGAAAGGACCTCGTTCATGTCGATTCGCCGACGCATCACCCGCGCAGCGGCCCTCGCTGCCTCCACCCTCGCTGTCGCCGCCGGCGCAGCACTGGTCACCACCGGAACCTCGGCAGCTGCTCCGGTACCGACCCTGCAGGTCACGGGCACCGCCATCGTGCCGATCCCGTCCGGGCAGTGCCACGGCAGCATCGACGTCGCATTCGAGCATGTCCCCGGCCGCCCCGACCAGGCCGAGGTGATTTTCACCCCGAACGGCACCTACGGATCGATCCCCGGTTGCGAAGTGCCCACCAACATCACCTGGATCAACGGCATCGTCCCGTTCACCCACACCCACCCGGTCACCATCGCCGACGGCCGCACCACCACCGTGGTCACTCCCGGACAGGGCCTGAGCCTGCTGACAACAACCGCCAACACCTATCTCAACGGCGGACCCAGCTGGGGAACCAGCGGCTACCTGTGGCTCCAGCCGTAGACCACCAGCATTCTTCGAGCCCGCTCTGAGTCCCAGTCATGGGCATCCCTTCCGACACAAGAAACGGCCGNGCCGTTCCGATCCGGTGAGGCAAACACCGATAACGACACACTAGCAACGATCGTTTGCCCCGAACACGCAGCGCGAGCAGCGATCAGGCCGCCGCCACGCCCCGCACAGACTCTTCACCGCCGGGAAACCGGTCCCGCACCAGCGCATCGGTGAACAGCTGCCGAAGCACGATGTAGTCGGTGCCCACACGCACAATCGACTGCGCCAGAGGCAAGGTCAGCGCGGCGAGGTCCGGCAACGCCACCGCGGCCGGCTTCCGATTCGACCGTGCACGCGGGGCACGCACCACCGTCGGCACGCTCACCGTGTCGGTGACCACCACAACGCGCCGATAAAACTTCTCCATGCTGTCGTACGGGCACAACACGTACTGGGGGCTGTCCTCGCGCGCCCCAGCCTTCAACTTCGGCAGCGCGGTGCGCGAGAACTCGGTCCAGGTCATGTGCGGCAGATCCGTGAGATTCATGGGTAACCCCTCATCGTCGAACAGTGGATACGCCACTAACCCTCGTCTGAGGCACCCACGGGCGCGGCACCGTGAACAGCGCTGCCACCAGCTCTTTCGATGACGTCAACGGACACGACAGAAAGCTGGCGGACAGCGCCGCACACGGCACCTACGTCGAACAAACACCCCCGTTGTTCTCCGCACCCAGGGGGAAGCCGGACGCGGAGAACAACGAGGAACCGCGGGTCAGACCCGGGTGGGGGAGGCAACCCCGAACCGGCGAGCCGCCACAGCCACCCAGTCGGCGCGCTGCTCCGGATCGGGGCAGGCAGCCACAGCGAGCGCCTCGAGGATCGTGTGGACCTGGCGGTCCGACAGTGCGATGGTCTCGCCCTCGTCGTCGGACGATGCGAACACCACATTGCCGAAGAAGAACGGCTGCACCGCCGGGGCCAAACGGCGGGCGACGAAGCTGGCAGCGGGGTTGACTCCCACGCCGTACATACCTTCGTCGTCGAGCCACATATCGATGCGCCCACCGTTGCCGTCCGGCAACGACACCACATCGAAGAACTGGCAGCCAATCTCCGCGCGCAGACCGTCGCTGATCTTGCGGCCACCCTCCACCAGGTCGATACGAGAAACGTTCGCGTCCGTCGAAATCCGAAGTGCCTGCATGTCTGCCTCCAGGGCTCGTGTCCGTTGATGACGAGATCAGCTTGTTCCCGGCACTTTTCGAGCGCGGCACCGAACACGAAGCACCCCCGGCCCTGCCGCAGGTCGCCGGCAACGGATCTGGACAGGCAACGGATCTGGACAGGCATGGGCGACAACGAAGAGGCAGTCGCTGGTGAATGTGGCAGTACATGGGTGCATGTGGTGGGCGTTTGGGCAGCGACCTATCCTGTCGTCCGCGAATCAGTAGGTGACCACGCTGGTTTCGGAAACCACCGATGGGTAGAGGCAAGGACGGCGATGGGACTCTTCAGCGACCTCGAACGGTTGTCGCGACTCGCGCAACGTGAGCGTGCCCGGCGAGAACACGAGCGGTTCCGTGCCGGCGCTGACCGGGCCGCACGAGAAATCGAGAAGGAAGCCGAAAAGGAACTGGAGTCCCTTCGAGACCGTGCACAGCAGTCCCGAGCCAGGGGAAGGAACAACGAGGCCGACCGCCTGGATCACGAGGTCCTGCTCAAGGAATTAGGGCTGTCACAGTTTCAAGCAAGACAGTTCATGGGCGACAAGTAACGGCTCCTCCACCGAGCCCAGGCACTTCTTTGATGTCAGGACGGCAGACCCTCCACTTGATTCGGCCCAGGCCACGATCGGATTAGCCGGACAGCGTTCTCCCTGGGGGAGTGGGACCTGAGGTGGAGGCTCCACCCCGGGTCCCGCACCAACCGAGTCAGCGGGAAGCGACAGCTTCCTCACCGTGGTATCCCTGCCCTCGATACTCGGCCTCACCCCAGTCGACGCCGAGCAGGTCAGCGAGATGACGCAGGTCAGCGAACAGATCGGCCAGAGCCGATTCGAAGTCGTCGGCGCTCTCACCGTCGAGATAGGGCAACAGCGCAGGCAACGCCGACATGGCACGCCAAGCCGCGGACTCAGCGACGATGCTGCTGAGCGCATCCGAGCCCTGCGCACCGGCGCGGGCCACATCGTCATCCGAGACACCCGCAGGGCTGCCGCTGTTCAACTCGGCGGCCACCGCGTCGCGCAGCGCCACCAGATCGTTCTTGGTGCGGGCGGCACGCAGCCGCTGAGACAGCAATTCGATCATCGGGGATCCTCCCGTGTCGAAGGGAACGTGTGGACCCATCGACAATGTGAGGAGTCCGCCGCGGGTGCGGCACAACCGAACACCCGCAACGGACAGAACCTCAGCGCGAGAGCAACCAGTCGAGCACACCGATGGCCACACCGGTGACCACAGCGGTGGCCACCACATCCGCGGCGCGCTGTGAGTACACCTTCCCGATGGCCCACTGGCTGGTGTAGACGAACGGTTCTTGCGCTGCTGCGCTCCGGGCATCGAACTCTTCCCGGTCCCGGATTCCCAGCACCAGGATGCGGGACAGCCCGGTCCCGGTGGCGAACAGAATTCCAAGTGCGATCGCGGACATCGATCAGCCCTTTCGGTCGAAGTGGCCGCCGCAGACGCAGATGCTGCGGCGGGCCGATCAGGGAGTCCACCCTGATCGGCCCGCCGACCGTAGAAACACGCTTCTCCACCCTGCGGGGAGGGAAGCGGAAGGTTAAGGCCGTTGGACATACCCGAACCCGAGGGGCTCGTAGCCGTGAGCGCGCAGCGCAGCGACTTCTTCGGTGTAGGCCACCCGCTGGTGTACGGGCACGAAATCGGTGGGTGTTCCGTCGAGTGTGGTGACGGTGAAGCCGTGTTGTATCCCCCGTCCGTTGTCGTCTTCGGTGCCTCTGTGGGCGCGGGTGATCGCGTGTGTGGCGCGGGCCTTCGCTGCTGCGCGTCGTTCCTGTCGACGCTGCTCGACCTGGGCGTCAATGGTCATGGTCATGGTGTCCTCGTCTGTAGCCGGTAGGGGAGAGCACCGACCTTCTCCACCGGTTCCGGCCGACGCGGTATCAGCGCAGGCCCCCGCCCCGGACACACACGCAATCCAGTCCCCCACGGGACTCCTGCTACCCCTCCTCGGAACCTGCCGCAGTGGTCGGGTGCGGCGCACTGCCCGGGTACTGGCCTGCAGGGCCGTAGCCACCCGCCGGCAGCCACACCGGCTGGAGGCTGTACCGAGCCTGGAACCGGCGGCGTTCGGCGGCAGCTTTCGACGAGCCGATCAACAAACCGAGCAGCCCACAGGCGAACGCCCCACCGACACCGAAAAAGACCATCATCATGACGACGCGGTCCTCGTTGATGTAATCCCACGAACCCCCGGCATCGTTGACCGCGACCGCCACCAGTGCCCCACACGCAAGCACGCCGAGGAACCCACCGATGAGCCCACCGATAAGCGAGTAGGCCAACGTTGTCCCCGACGTATTCGGCGGCGTCACCACAGTCGGAGGGGCCGCACCCCACGCGGGTGGGGCAACCCCGTACGGCTGCTGATGCGCGTACGGCTGTTGCGGCTGGGCCGGATAGGACTGCTCCACACCGTGACCGAGGGCGTGCGGTTGCTGCGCAGACTCGGGGACGTCGGGGGTGGGCTCGCTCATGGGCTCCTGATTTTCCGCTCGATTGCGAAGAGCAACACCCGTCCTGGGTGCGTGCTCACAGCCAGCGCCACGCTAACAACCTGCGTTCCAGCGACAACGAGTCGTCACCCCACAGACAGCCCACCTTCACCGTCGCAACACGCACCGAACGTCGTCACCCGCGTGACTCTCACTGCCGCACGAACCCTGCGCAGTTCAGCGAACCCGAACAGATCTGGTGCAGCAGACTCGGAACGTGGCCACCTCGTCCCCTCCGTTGTCCCCGATGCTGGCAACCCTCGACCAACCCCCGAGCGGCAATTGGGTGTTCGAGATGAAGTTCGACGGCCAACGCGCCCTCGTCACCATCGAGGACGGACAGTGCCGGTTGACCAGCCGCGCAGGCAACGACATCACTCGCACGTTCCCCGAACTCGCAGAGCCGCTGATCTCAGCGCTCGGGCGTCGGGACTGCATCGTCGACGGCGAGATCGTCGCCCTCGACTCCAAGGGGAAACCGTCCTTCGCCCGCCTGCAAAGACGCATGCACGTCCAGCGTCCTACCGAGCAGTTGCGCTCCGACATCCCGGTCATGATGTACCTGTTCGACGTCCTCGCTGTCGACGGCAACTCCACCATCGACCTGCCGTATCTCGAACGACGAGCCGTGCTCGACGACTTGATCACCCCCGGTGCGCAGGTGCAACTGTCGCCTTTCTGGAGCGACGTCGACGGCTCGACCATGCTCGAGGTGGCTCGGGAGAACGGCCTCGAAGGCATCGTCGCCAAGGACCCCAACAGCCCCTATCTTCCGGGTACGCGTGCGCCGAGCTGGATCAAGACTCCACTGCGCCGCAACACCGAGGGGGTAGTCGTCGGTTGGATTCCCGGAGCGGGCCGGGCCGCCGGCGGGATCGGCTCCTTGTTGCTCGGAGCGCACAACAACGAGGGCCAACTGGTGTTCATAGGTCGCGTCGGCACAGGTTTCACAGCAACGACGCGGCGTGAATTGCTGTCCCAGCTGCGTCCACTGGAACGGCCCACCAGCCCGCTGGACGTCGCTCCGCCCAGACGCGAAAGCCACGCCGCGCATTGGGTCGAGGCGATCCTCGTCGGCGAGGTCGAGTACCGGGAATACGCCGGCGGAAGTCTGCGCCATCCAAGCTGGCGCGGTCTGCGTTCGGACAAGTCGGTGGACGAGGTCGATCTACCCGGCCAGCACTGACTCGGCCGCAACAAGCCGACCGCCCACCGGCAGCCCCACAAGGGGGAGTGGTTCACTCCCGCGCTGCGGTCCAGTCCCTACATGGGGTCGGCGGCAGATACCCGGCGGCCGCAGTACGCGCAATCGTCACCGCTTCCTCCGGCGTCAATCGTGTCCCCCATGACTGTTCCTCTGCTTCCACCGCCGCTCGACCGGCCGCCAGCGCTGCTCGCCCGGCGTCACGCACGGCGGCCATCACCGATCGGGGTTCGACGCCGTCGGCGAGCTGCGCGCGCCGGACCGCGGCCGCGACCAGTTCGGCGCCTTCCGTCGCCGCCCTACGGACGGCGAGGAACTGCCACGCCCCGGTTGCACCGCCGTCGTCGGGGACGTCGATCCGGGTGCCTTCCCAGGAAGCGCTGCGAGCACCGGCCTGTCGGTCTTCATACCGGCGGACCCGCTCGACGAGGGACTGGCGGGTCACTCCGCCGAACGCAGACCGGATGACCTCCCACGCAACGCCCGCTTCGCGGGCATTGACGATGGCGGCAGCGGAGACGTCGATGGCTTCACTGAGTCGCTCCCGTTGCTTGCGCTCCCGTCGTGCCGCATCCCGCAACACGGTTTCAGCGGCACCACGCGCGTGCGCGATCGGATCGGTGCGGATCTGCTCCACGTACCGTCACCCTCCTTAGGTTGGCGCGAATGTCCCCGGCTGCAGCGAAAGCAAGCGCAGGGTGCAGGTGCACCATGGCATCCGTCGTTCGGGTGAACCACCGCCCCGCCACCCCCCGCCGGACAGCGCTCCCCCTGGGGGAGTGGGGGACCACCGCGTTGCACGGCCGAGCGGGAGGCGACGGGCAGGAAACATCTCCTCGCCAGTGATCGATGCAGAAGGCATGACAGTGCAACGGTGCGAGCGATGCGAGCTGCCAGTGGGGCAGTGTGAACACACCCGTCGGCCGCCACAGGTCAGGCGGCCGGATCACGCCCGCATTCTGGTCAGCCCGCAGAACGTCGCGCACCTTCCAGGCTGTCCCCACAACGACGAAAGCGATCCGAGCCGATGGGGTGAGATCCGCGATGTTCCCAACGCCTGGTCTCGACTGGGAAATGGGGAAGTGCTGACCACCAACGCCGGCGCCGTGATCGACCGGCGTGCGGCGCAACGGTGCCGCGATTGCGAGTACCGCTGACCCCCGAATCCGGCGTCGCCACCAACACCCCCCGGCAACGGACAGCGCTCTCCCCGGGGGAGAACGCGGGCCATGACACCCTCGACCGCAACGCACCTGCCCGTGACGAGCAACGCTGCGCTGCAGACGCCGACCGCAGACATCCACGGTGCACGCAACACGGCAACGGCCGCACCCGCGCTCACCGCCGAGAGCTGTCCCCCGAACCGAGGCAACAACCGCATTGCGGGGCGGCGCACGCAACGACCCTCACCCCTCCTGATCGTGTCCCCCTGACGGGAAGCGCAGACAACGAACACCGCCACCGGTGACCTCGGGTGCCCCGTCGCGTTGCGCCCTTCGCTCTTGACGAGAGCACGAACCGTTGCGCCGCCTCGAGCGATGCCACCTGTGCCCGTTGCCCACGGCGCCTCATTGCGAGCCGATGACCGCGCAGAGCCCAGCCGTTGCCGACACCGTTCGGCATCGCTACCGGGCCTGCCGGTGCATGCATGAGCATCGCCTCGACGCGTTGCACCATCCATCCCCCAGGTGCCCGCGCACGCTGATCACTTTGCGCTACCCGGGGCGGCCGCGACCACCGCAATGACCCGTTGCATCACCGCTGACCTGCATCGTTGCTTCCGGACGGCGCGTTGCAGCACCCCCTCGACGCGCCCATTGCGGGCCGCAGTGCAACCCCACACCGTGACGACCCGATCACCTCGCCTCTCGCAGCCTCACCCGCCGGCCCGCAGAGCGCAGCGCAGAGCCCCGCAGCTCGCCCAGTCATCGACAGTCGACGACTCCACCGGCAAACTCCGCCCACCCAGCTCCGACAACCAGCTCCGACGCGGCGATGGACAGGGCCGCGAGTCCCTTCACCGCGATGCTCCGGCGCCGACCCCACCGGCCCACCACCGAGCGGTGACCGAAGCCCCCAGGAACGCAACACACCGAGGCCCCCACGCCGTCATCCCCACCCGCCGACGCAAGAGCCATTGCACAGCCGCGTCACACATCGCCGCCACCCGTTGCACAGCCGCGTCAGTCATCGACACCGGCCGTTGCGTGCCGCCGCCCGGTTCCATCCGGCTGCCATCCCTACGGCGTTGCGGCTATCGCTCCGGAACACCGCCTCACGCGCACGGAGCAACGCAACGCATCGACGCATCAACCCACCGGACCGTTGCGCCTTTGCACCGGACCGTTGCGCCCACACGATCGGGCTGGGGCCACCACAGTCCCGCAACATCCGCCGGCACTGCTCGATGCACGGCGAGCAACCGTTGCCGACACCGCCGTGCGCCTTCCTCGCTCCGGCCATCACGCAACGGCCCGTGACGACGTGACCACCCATGCACCCGCAACACCGACCGTCGACGATGCAACACGACGGCCGCACCACTCGAGCTGTCCCCACCGGCGCTCACCGAACCGCGACGCCGACCTCACGACCACAGCCCCTCGACGAACGGCCCGCAACGGTGCACCGACCGGACTTGTGCATCACCGGCGGCCGCACTGCACGAACCAGCGCAACGCCCCTGCCGGCACAGACCCCGACCACGGTCGCCCCCCAGCGTTCACCGGCTACACAGCCCCGGTCACCTCTCCACCCGTTCTTGTCCCCCTCCACCCCGCCCGCAACCGCCCCGACGACTCCCGCCTGCACCTGCCGTGCACCCCACCCTTCAGCACCCACCCGACCACTCCGGACAGCGCTCCCCCAGGGGGAACACCACACGGGGGAGC
>NZ_JBKFBA010000033.1:0-268 GCF_053345925.1 Rhodococcus sp. C26F | reverse complement strand
CGCAGAACCCCCGCCACCACCGAGCACCGCACTCCGTGTCCCCCACCACCCACACACCAGGAGCAGGGAGCACCTGCACTCCACCACCCGCTCCGCACACACACCCCACCCACACACACCAACCGCCACACCCACCCCCCAAACCCCCCTCAAACTCCCCCCGTTTCGTTCACTGGGGACTGTCGGAATAAAGGTTGATCTGGTTTTGGCCGACACGCCGAGCTTGCTTGGCGAGAAGGCACGATCATGACCGAAACACTCGATCCTA
>NZ_JBKFBA010000032.1:0-71445 GCF_053345925.1 Rhodococcus sp. C26F | reverse complement strand
TAGCCACGATGTTCGGTTGTGGTGTTTGCGCTGGTCAAACGCGGTATTTGTGGGAGCCGATGACGGGAATCGAACCCGCGTATTCAGCTTGGGAAGCTGATGTTCTACCATTGAACTACATCGGCACGCTGGGCTTTTGCCGATTCTCATCGACTCCGGCCCGAGCTTTCGGAGCAAACTGTAGCAGACTCTCCGGGTCGATCGCGGGACCGCTAGACCAGGGATCGACCTGTCCGGATCCGCCACCGCATGTCGGCTAGCAGCACGCGGTAGGGCAGCTCCCGCACCGCGACCGGCAGTCTCTTGTTCGCCACACCGAGAGCCCGCATGACGCGGTCGAAGCGACGCTGGTCGCGCGGCGTCCACGGCAGCAGCATCTGCTCGCGGAACAGCTGCGGCAGGAAGCCGGCGGTGAAGAAGAGATTGAGCTTGCCGAACAGGGCCGGGACGGGCTGGGGCAGGAACTCGATCCGGGCGATCGACAGCAGGTGCTCGCGGATCGTGTCGTCGATCTTCACCTTGTGGAGGTTGTCCTCCCAGTACTGCTCGAACGCCGCGCGGTCCTCCGGCCACATGTGCTGCGGCACCTGCAGTGTCGTTCCGAAGGTCGCGCCGTTCTGGTAGAAGTACTCGATCGCATCGTCGGGGATCGGCCCGTACAGCGCGCGGTGCACGTCCTCGAATCCGCGGTAGATGCACGACGCCACCCACAGCTGCAGTTCCGGATCCATCGCGTTGTACTCGACCGGGCTCGACTCGGTGGAGCGCACCTGCGCGTGCGCCTTGTTGACGCCGCGACGGAACAGTCGTTTCTCGTCGTCGGTGCCGCGCGCCGCGACGGCCAGGTAGGTGAGGGTGGTGCGGGTGCGCTTGATCGGGTGGTCGAACAGCCGTCCCGACTCCACGCGGGATTCGTAGACGCCGTAGCCGACACCGGGCCACGACAGCTGCATGATGATGTTCGCGGCTCCGGCGGCCAGGCCGAGCCCGTCCATCGTGTCGTCGAGGCCGACGGGCTTGTCGACGGTCGTCGTCATCGGAATGTCCCTCCATCGTTCGAAGTGACTACGACTGTACTCAGATGCGCGCCGACGGTAAAGACCGGAGGTTGCGCGGAACGGAGACCGGACGCTGCGAAGATAGGGGTATGGCAACTGGACGGCTCTACGGTGGACGCGCAGGCGAGGAACGACAGGCCGATCGGCGAGCGCAGCTGATCGAGGCCGGTCTCGACCTCCTCGGAGCTGCCGACGGCGAAGCCACGCTGTCGGTGCGCGGTGTCTGCAAGCGCGCCGGTCTGGCGTCGCGATACTTCTACGAGAGCTTCGCCGACCGCGACGAGCTCACCGGTGCCGTCTACGACCACGTCGTCCAGCGCATCGCCGAGAGCACGCTCGCTGCCGTGACCTCGGCACCCGCCGACGACGACCGCGCGATCGTGCGGGCCTGCGTCGAGAACATCGTCCGCGAGATCGACGAGGACCCGCGACTCGGCCGCATGTTGTTCTCCGTCAGTCAGGCCAACACGCAGCTCGCGAAGCGGCGCCTCGACTCGACCCGCATGTTCGCCGGCCTGGTCACTGCGCAGGCCGAGAACATCTACGCCATCACCCCGAGCCCCCGGCTCGACCTCGCGGCGCACTACGTCGTCGGTGGACTCGCCCAGGCGCTGACGGCCTGGCTCGACGGCACCGTGCCGCTGAGCCACGACGACGTCGTCGAGGAGTGCACCGAGTTGCTGCTCACCATGTCCAGCCAACTGCGGCGCGGCTCGGCCACGTAGAACCCCCAACCGGGCGATTGTTAACCTCTACTCGTGCTGCTCTCCGATCGCGACATCCGCGCTCAGATCGCCTCCGGGCATCTGGGCATCGACCCGTTCGATCCGGAGCTCGTGCAGCCCTCGAGTGT
Source organism: Rhodococcus sp. C26F (assembly GCF_053345925.1). Lineage (NCBI taxonomy): Bacteria > Bacillati > Actinomycetota > Actinomycetes > Mycobacteriales > Nocardiaceae > Rhodococcus > Rhodococcus sp. C26F. The sequence goes on along the minus strand of NZ_JBKFBA010000032.1, from coordinate 69,534 downwards.
CGACGTCAAACTCGACAGCCTGTTCCGCGTCTTCAACAACACGCGCTACACGCACATCGACCCGGCGAAGCAGCAGGACGAACTGACGTCGCTGGTGCAGGTGCCCGAGGGTGAGCCGTTCGTGCTGCATCCCGGCGAGTTCGTGCTCGGGTCGACGATGGAGCGGTGCACCCTGCCGGCCGACCTCGCCGGTCGCCTCGAAGGCAAGTCGTCGCTGGGCCGGCTCGGTCTGCTCACGCACTCGACGGCCGGGTTCATCGACCCGGGTTTCGACGGGCACATCACCCTCGAGCTGTCCAATGTCGCTAACCTGCCGATCACGCTGTGGCCGGGCATGAAGATCGGTCAGCTGTGCCTGTTCCGGTTGACGAGCCCCGCCGAGCACCCCTACGGCAGCGCGAAGGTCGGGTCCAAGTACCAGGGCCAGCGCGGGCCCACGCCGTCGAAGGCGTACCTGAACTTCGTGCACAAGCACCCCGACGCGCGTCCCAGCTAGTTCTTCCCGTCCCGTGGTTCTTTCCGGGACGGCACACGCGGGTCCACAATGATCCTCATCCGCACGGAGGAGGGACCGTGGCGCTGCACGCGAACGACATCGACGAGGTGATCGGGATCCTCGACGGCATCGTCGACGAGACCGCCGCGCGCGGCGATCCGCGGGGATGCTTCGCGGCCGTCTATCGGCAGATGACCCTGGCGGTGAAGGCCGGCGTCTTCGCGGACAAGGACCGCATGAACCGCATCGACACCCTGTTCGCGAACCGCTACTTCGAAGCCTACGAAGCGGCCACACCGACCAGGGCATGGCAGGTGGCGTTCGACGCCGCGAAACAGGACCGGCTGATCGTGCTGCAGCACCTGCTGCTGGGGATCAACGCGCACATCAATCTCGATCTCGCCGTCGTCGTGGGTGAGAACCTGTCGGGTGACGAACTGGACGCCTTCCGCGCCGACTACGACAAGATCAACGACATCATCGCGGGGGTGATGCCGAAGGTGCGCGACGCCATCGAGTCGTTCTCGCCCCTGATCAAGATTCTCGAACCGGTCGACACGGTGAACCCGGTCCTCGACTTCGCCTTCGACCGCGCGCGGGACAACGCATGGGTGTGGGCGGAGATGCTGTCGCAGATGGATGCGGACCTGCGCCCCGCTGCGATCGACGTCCTCGACCGGAACGTCGCCGTGCTCGGCAGGGTCATCGCACGCCCCGACCCGCTGACATCGATCCTCGTCGGCCTCGTCCACAACACCGAGAGCAAGGACATGCGCCGGATCATCCGGAAGCTCGACAACCTCTGACGACCCGATGGCAGGATGCCTGCGTACACGGCTCCGTGGCGGTTAATCTCTGGACGTGCGCGTCGCTGCGGTCGCCACCGCCCTGCTGCTCCTGCTCGCGGCCTGTGCGCAGGACACTTCGTCGCGCCCCTCGCCTCCCGAGGATCTCCCGAGGGTCCGCGCCGACGGCGACCGTCTCGTTCTCGACGACCGGACATGGTGGCCCGCCGGCCTCAACGCGTACCAACTCGGCACCCGATGGGAGGTCAACCAGGGATGCGGTGCCGAGGTGGATCTCGACGAGTTCTTCGGCGCACTTGCTCCGCGCTCGGTGGTGCGTTTCGACGCCTTCCAGTCCCACGCCGTGCACCGGATCGGCGGCACGCTCGACTTCACCGCGCTGGATGCCGTCTTCGACGCCGCCGAGCGGCACAGGGTGTACCTGATCCCGGTTCTCGCCCCGCAGGACAGCGATTGCGACGCGGGCGGATACAAGCAGGCGGACTGGTACGACACCGGTTGGCGCGACCCGCTGCCGGGTCATGTGCTCGCCTACGACGACTGGGTCGCGACGGCCGTCGAACGGTGGGGGTCGTCGTCGGTGGTGGCGATGTGGGAGTTGATCGGCGAACCCGAGACCGCGACCTGCGCCGACGACGAGTGCACCCTCGAACGACGCGAGTGCGTGCCCGGCGGTGCCCGGCTGCTCCGCAAGTGGATCGACGACGCGGCCGCCATCGTCCGTGAGCACGACCCGGACCGGCTCGTCACCGTGGGCACCATCGGAGGCGACCAGTGCGGTTCGGCCGGCGACGATTTCGCGACCGTCACCGACGCCGAGCACCTCGACGTCGTGCAGTACCACGACTACGACGACGCCCAGTTCCTCGAACAACGACTCGACGGGTTGTCGAAGCCTATGCTCGTCGCCGAACTCGGTGTCCGGGCCGGTTCGTGCCGGGCGGTGAGCGAGCGTGCCGACATCGTCGACCGCACGCTCGAGCAGTACCGCGATATCGGGGCCGACGGTGCGCTGATGTGGTCGTTCGTCCCCGACCCACGACCGGACGAGTGCACCTACGACATCGGTCCGGACGACCCGGTCCACTACGTCCTACGGCGCCACCACCGCTCAGGGTGATGTGCGGTCGAGTACCCGGAAGAGACGCCAATCGGGTTGGTCGGCACCGCCGTTGGGAATCTCGAGTTCGAGTACCGCGATGTCGCTGCCGGTCTCGTAGATGGTGGGGTAGCGGCGGTTGACGGCATCCGACGTTCCTCGGCCCTCGTTGGGGACGGTCAGGATGTACTCGACCCCGGAGGCGGAGGGACGGTTGAGTACGGCGGTGAAGTCGGCATCCGAAGGGACGACGAAGGTCTCGGGGCGTTCGGTGGCCGAGAAGATCGCGAACCCGTAGACCGTGTCCATCAGCACCGAGCCCGGCGGCAGGTCCATCGCGTCGAGATATTCGGCGATGCGTCGTTCGGTGGAGAACGCCGCGATCACCCGTCGCTGCTGCTCACGTACCTCGGACGGATCGTCGTCGTCCGGGAACAGGACCGTGCGCAGCGCGTGCTGTTCCTGCGACAGGGTGGGCGAGCCCATCGCGACGAATGTGACGGGCAGACTGCACACCAGGAGCACCGCACCCAGCGGTGCCGCGCCGCTGCGGTCCTCCGCCCTCGGAACGGTGTGCGGTCCGGGACGTCGTGCCGTGAGCAGTCCGCGTCGCGGTGCCAGCTGCACGACCCACACTGCGAGCAGCGGGATCGCGCAGATGTAGAAGCGCAGGAAGGGGAAGGTCATTCCACGCGCATAGGACAGGGCCGCGAATCCCAGGACCGCGCCGAAGACGACGAACGGCACGAGCGGTTCGAGATCACGTCGCCGCCAAGCCAGCACCGCCACGACCGGGATCAACAGCGGAAGCGCCGGTCCGAGCACGACGGTCTCGGCGAGCGAGAACGCGACCGCACCGAGCCCGCCCGAAGACCCGCCACCGCTCTGCTCGAGGATGGCGGCATTGCCGTATGCCGAGGTGAACTGCGCGAGCCATTCACCGGTGACGAGCCAGCTCGTCACGACGAACGCGACGAAGGCCAGCGCGAGGGGCGCGGCGACGAGGATCGCGTCCATGATCGCCGGCTGCCATCCCGAACCGGGAGCGTAGCGACGCGACCGGTACCGGACGAGCAGCGCGACGAAGACCGTCACCGCCCCACCGACGGCCAGCGCGTCGTATCGCGCGAGATACGCCAGCGCGAGGGCGATTCCGGCCAGCGCCAGGTCGTGGATGTCGTCGGTGCTGCACCAGCGGATCAGACGACGCGCGGCCCAGCACAACGCGAACAGGAACGGTGCCTCGCTCATCCCGTTCGCGCCGTAGTAGACGATCATCGGATTCAGGGCGAACACCGCCGTCACCGTCCACACGAACCACGGCGGGCAGCCGCGATCGCACGCGATGCGGTGGATCTGCACCGCCGCGCCGGCCATGAAAGGCGCCGACATGAGCACCGCCGTGACGGCATAGGCCGACAGCCCCGGGAACCACGCCGACAGTCCCGTGAGGGGCACCTGGACGAGCGCGGTGAGGGGTGTGAACACGAAACCGATGGCGGCGAGGTGCGGGTCGCGGCTGAGCAGCACCGACCGCGCAGCGCTGACACGGCTGAGTGAATCACCCTGGTAGTACTGCACGTCCAGCGCGAGCCACAGTCCCACCACCAGATAGATCAGGCAGGCGGTCCAGAACACCCACGTGCTGCGGGCCCTCACGACGACAACCCGTGGAAGGTCTTCTCCCAGTAGGAAGGATTACGGATGAGCTGGTAGGTGCCCTTGATCGCCGCGATCGACATGAGGACCCAGTAGAACGGCACGGTCAGGCACGGCCACCACAGGTTCGCGTGCCCGGTCTCGCGGCATGCCACGAAGTTCATGTACATCACGGCGACGTTGCCGAACACGAGCGAGATCAGCGCGGGGAAGTAGGCGTACCAGGGGAAGATCTCCTCGATCAGCTCCGCCTGGCCGAGCAGCCACGCCAGCGTCGTCATCCAGAACACCATGTTCAGGCACGCGATGATCGGCGTGCCCGCGAGCAGGGTCGTGAAACGCAGCATCCCCGCGGTGCCGATCACCCGCCACAGTCGGACGGGCCGGCGCATGTGGACCAGCCACGTCTGCAGATAGCCCTTGTACCACCGGGATCGCTGCCGCACCCAGTTGATCGGATCGCTGTTCGCCTCCTCCAGCGTGGTCGAGTCGAGAACCGCAGTGGAGTAGCCGGATTCGGCGATCCGGACACCGAGATCGGCGTCCTCGGTGACGTTGTACGGATCCCACGCACCGATCTCGTCGAACACCGATCGGCGGATATGGTTCGACGTCCCGCCGAGCGGGATCGGCGAGTGCGACTTCATCAGTCCGGGCAGGATGAAGTTGAACCACAGCGCGTAATCGGCGGTGAACCAACCGGTCAGCAGATTCTGGGTTCCGTTGTGGAAGGCCAGTTTCGCCTGCACGCACGCCACGTCGTCGCCGAGGCGGTCGAAGACGACGACCACCCGGCGCAACTGCAGAGGCTCGGGCAGATCCTCGGCGTCGAAGATCGTCACGATCTCGCCCGTCGTGAAGTGAAGTCCGTAATTGCACGCCTTCGGTTTCGTGCGCGGATCGGCGGCCGGGACGAGCAGGATCTCGACGCTCTCGCCGAGCCCGGCCTTCTCCGCGGCCTCGATCGTGACGTTGTCGTCCTCCTCGAGCAGCAACAGCACCTGGAGCTTGTCGGCCGGATAGTCGAGCGCAGCCATCGCGGCGAGCAGGTCACCGACCACCTCGGGTTCGTTGTAAGCGGGCACGAGCACCGTGTACGGCGGCAACTGGTCGTCGGTGAGGGCGAGAGCTTCCTCGTCGTCGACGATGAACTGTGCGTCGCGTGCCATGCCGCGGGTGAACAGCAGCAGCCGGTCGGCAAGGGTCGCGATGTACCCGAAGGTGCACAGCACGGTGAAGACGATCAGGGTCGGTTTCGTCGCCACGACGAGCGCGAGCACGAAGGCCCCCGCGAGTGCGAATCCGAGGTATTTCTGCCACGGCACGAACGCGACCGACGCCGACGACACAGGGCTGCGTTCGCGGAGTCCGTGCACCGCCTCGTGCAGGGCGGCGGTCCGGTAGGCGTCGAACTCCGCGGTGCCCTCGGACGGAACAGCGTGTCCGGAGCCGACATTCACTCGTCCTGCCACTGTGCCTCCACGAGCTCGCGACCCACCTCGATGAGCATGGAACGGTCCTTGTACTCGGGCTCGGTGTCCTCGACGGTGCCGTTGCCTCGCAACAACACCCGCACCAGCGTGCGCACGTTGGCGACAGTGTTCGGCTCGGGCTGCGGGAACGGCGCGTCGAGTTCGTGATTGTCCACCGTCAACAAGCTCACCCGCTGGGCGACGGTGTCGCTGCGGGTCCACACGAAGCTGAGCAGACTCCACGTGAGGAGCAGCTTGTCGTCGACGACGGTGAAGTACTCGGCGGTCACCCCGCGTCCCAGATCGACGTACTCCTTGGGGCTCACGCGCGACATGCCGAGTTCGTACATCGACTGGGTGGGGTAGACCGCGAACGCGTTCGGGCTGCGTACCTGCAGGGTCTGCACGGCGACGGTGCGCGGACGCAGCAGACGGTCCCAGTCCGGATCCGGTTCCTCCGCGCGGATCATCTGCCGACGCAGCACCGATCCCTGGCGGAAATAGGCACGGGGCCAGTCGTAGTCGACGGACGACAACTGCACCCACCCGGCCGGGACGATCTGCGTGGCGGTGCCCGAATAGGGTGGCCCTTCCGATACGGGTGTCAGCCGTTGGTCGGGCAGCGGCACGAGTGCCGCGAGGAGCGCGGCCACCATGATGCACAGAGCTCCCCGCACGGCCTGGGGAATCGACACCGGATTCGGTGGCAGCGTGCGCGGGGCGAGCCCGCGGTAGGTCCACAGATAGGCAGTGGCCCCGACGACCACCGTCGCGATCACCGCCGGCACGTACTGGGACACGGCGATGGGCGCATCCGGCCACCGCTGGTCGATCAGGATGAGCACCATCAGGCCGGTCACGAATGTCGTGGAGCCGTAGAAGAATCCGCGGGCCCGGGTGCGGCGCGTGGCGAGTCCGATGGCGGTGGCGGCGAGCACGAGAGTCACCTGTCCCGCGGCGAGTTTCGTGCCCCCGAACTCGACGAGCGCGATCCGGTAGAGCACGGGTGAGCTCAGGAAGAGCATCATCCACGCCTGCCAGTACGCCGCGGTCACGCGCAGACCGAACATCGCCACGCACGCCCCGCACACGAACACCCACGCGGCGAGCACGTCGAGGTGCATCACCTGATAGGTCGCTGCGTATCTCGGCATCAGTAGCCCCTTGATCGCGAGCGCGATCAGCAGCAGGAGCACCGACGTGATGATGTCGGTCTGCCGGTCGTGGATCGGCAGTTCGTTCTTCCGCTGCCGCGTGACGCCGATCGCAACGATCGCGACGAGAGGCGGCACGATGAGGACGTAACCACCCGTGGTGCCGGTGCGGATCTCGTCGAGCAGCTGCAGCCAGGTGGAGTGGAAGCCGATCAGGGTTGCGGCGACTATCGCGATCCACCGATTGGTGGTGTGCAGCATCGCGTTCGTGAAGAACCGCTCGGTGAACGACGGTTGCTCGGTTGTCGTGGTCATCGTGTTCACCGCGACTGCGGACGGCGCCGACGGGTGAGCGACCACACCGCGGCGCCCGCCGCACCGACGACGAGCAGGACGACCCCCGCGACGACCACCGCGGTCACCGTGCTGTCCGATTCCGACGACGCCGCGTCGACGTCGTCGTCCCGGGTGCGGGGATCGATGAGGGTGATCGGATCGCGGTCGGGCGCGGTGAACAGCACGCTGCCCTCGAGTTCGAACCAGCGACCGGGCTCGGCGGAGAGCCAGTCGAGCGTCCGATCGAGTTCCTCGGGAGCACCGGTCGACATGGCGACCAGCACGGTGCGTCCGTCGTCCCGCACGACCTGCAACGAGGCGAAGTCCACCTCGGTGCCGAAAGTGAGGCTGGTGCTCTCGCCGTCGGCGTTGCGGACCTCGAACCGGCGGTCCTCGGTGCGGACGAGCGGCAGCTGCGACTGCAGATCTTCGGGCAGGAGACCGTTCGCGGCCACGATCACTGCCGGTCCCGACGAGGCGAGCGCTTCGTCGATCGTCACCCATTCGGGGTCGAGCGGACGGCTGGTGAGCGACTGGAGCCCGGCGACGAGCTCGACGGCACGGGAGACGTCGACGAGGCTGCGATCGGAGGTGGCGACGTCGACCTTCGGCATCAGCGTCTGGGGCAGCGACGGGAAGCCGACGGGGAGCGGCGGATCCGCGAGGGTGCTGAAGACACGACTGCCGCCGTCGATGCGCAGGGTGACGGGTTGCTGCAGACCGCACTGCTGCTGCGCGCCGGTGGTGCGGAGTTCGACACTGACGTCGGTGAGCCGCCCGAGGGCCGAGTTCGGAACCGTGACGACACGGTCGATGACGCCGCTCGCGTCGGCGGCCCACGAATCGAGCATGATGTCGCCGACGGAGACGGTGATCGACCCGCCCTGGGTAGCGGGGAGCGGGGTGTAGGAGCCCTGCAGGTCGATGCTCACATCGCGCACCGGCCGCCCGAATTCGGTCTGGTCGAGGAAGAGATGCACGTCGGCGATGCCGAGGCCGCTCGTCTCGAGGTCGGACACCCGCAGGTCGTACAGAGTGGCCGAGTCGGATGGGAGGATGGGCCGGGTCTGGAAGGCGCCGACGGCGACGTCGGAGGTGACGGCGAAACCGGACAGGGCGCTGGTGATCAGGCGTCCCTGGTCGAGGAGGGTCTCCGCGTCGCCGCGGACGTACAGGGCGGGTGGTCCGTCGGGCACCGGCACTACCTCCGTTCTTGTCTCCTCGCCCTCGCTGACGACGATCTGCCGGACGAACGGCGTGGCGGCGGCGGGGGGGAGACCGTTCGCCGGGAGTTCGCGTACTTCCACGGGCACCTGCCGTCCGGGATACCGGGCGCTCACGCTCGCCGCGAGATCGAGAGTGACGCCCGCTTCGGCATCCGTGGGGTCCTCGGCCAGATACAACTCGAGGCGATCGAGGACCGGCGGGAGGTAGTCGGCGACCGCCTGCGGGGGTGCGGGGGTGCCCGCGTACCGGACCACACCGTCGCGCAGACGTACCGAACCCAGCGTCCAGTCGTCGGGGCAGATGTTGTCGACGGCGACCAGGTGCAGATCGAGTGAGATCACCGCGGCGTCGTTCTCCACCTTCGCGCCGCCGAGCGGAATCGACAGGGGCACGATGTCGCTACCGGGCGGCAGTTCCACGCGTGTGAGCAGGCGCCCGTCCGAGATGACGTCGATCCACCCGCGCGCCACGTTCGTAGGCAGTTCGGCGGTGACGTCGAGGAAAGCGGGAGAATTTCCGGCAGGGACCGGAAATGTGAGCGTGACGGCATCGGAATTGCCGCGGAATTCGATGTTCGGCCCGAGTCCGAGATTGCGGGTCGGGAATGCGACCTCGCCCGGAGGGGTTGATCCCATCGGCTCGAGATCCTGTGCTGCAGCGGTAATCGGGTTCGCGCACAACGTCATCGAGGCGGCAAGAGCCAGCACGAAGGTGCGACGGGAGCGGCGACCGGTTCTGGGCGATGTCACTCGAACAGCGTATTGCCTCCGATCACGAGAATATTGCAGACGCGGCGACAATTCGGTGTGATGTTGCGCTGTTGTAACGGAACGACGGCCGGCCTCGATTTCAGCCGACGACCTCGAATCGGACGAATCAGGAGGCCCCGTGGCGGAAACAGTGAGGGATCGGACGGTTGCGGCGCCGTGAGCGATCCGCTGTTGTTCGTCGCGCACACCGGTGAGCGGTCGGGTGCCGAGAAGGTCATGCTGATGCTCGTCCACGTCGCCCTCGCTCAGGGGCGTCGGGTCGTCGTGGCGTGCCCCGACGGGCCGCTCGCCGAAGTCCTTCCGTCCGGATGCGCCCACGTCCGGTTGCCTCGGTTGGGCATGTGGGGACAGACGGGAATCGGGCGGATCGCGGGACTGGCAGGTCTTCCGGTGCGATGGCTGGTGGGAGCGCGCAGACTTCGTCGGGTGCTTGCCCGGGAACGACCGCAGGTGGTGTGCAACTCGTTGTTCGCGTTGCCTTCCCTGCGACTCGCCGTGCTCGGCACGTCCCACCGGGAACGTGCCAGGTGGCTGGTGCACGACACATTGTCCTCGCGCAAGCAGCGCATCGTCGCCCGGATGGGAAAGGGAGCGGTGGGCGAAGCGGTCGCCGTCTCGCGAGCCTCGGCCGTCCCGGTCCGGGGATGCGGATATCCGGTTGTCGTCGCACTGCACGGCGTTCCGGTCCCACCTTCCCCGTCCCGATCGGCATCTCCTGAGGACTCGACCGCGCGGGTGGGCATCCTTGCGTCGGTGACGGAATGGAAGGGACACCGCGTCCTTCTCGAGGCGGTGGCCGAGGTGCCCGGCGTCCACCTCGACGTGGCGGGGGAGCCGTTCCTTGGCGACGAAGCCTTCCTCGGCGAGCTGCGGCGTCGCGCAGACGACCCCGATCTGCGCGGGCGGGTGTCGTTCCTGGGCCGGGTCGATCCCGCCGAGGTCTTCGCGGTGTGGGACGTGATGGTCTCTGCGAGCACCTCACCGGAGGCGGGGCCGCTGGTCGCACTGGAGGCGATGGCGCACGGTGTGCCCGTCGTCGGCACCGATCACGGAGGGACCGCCGAGTACCTGGCCGATGGCGCGGGACTGCTCGTTCCACCCGGCGATGCGAAGGCTCTGGCAGAGGCGATGCAGCGATTGATGTCCGACCCCGGCCTGCGGTACGAACTCGCCGTCACCGCGCGTCGCCGGGTGGAGGAGCGCCACGATATCGAGGTGACGTTGCCGGCCATGGTGAATGCCTTGTGGGCGACGGGAGTCACATTGTGAGGCGTCCTCGAGTATTGCTTTTGCAACCATGTTGTGATCTCCGATGTTTGGTGTTCTCGGCGGATTCGCGCACACTGTGAGCCATGTGGGTGTGGATCGCATCGGCGCTGGCGGCGTGGCTGGGCCTCTCGGCTCTCGGCGCGCTCGCGGTCGGTCGGTTCCTGTTCGTCTCCGAGAGGGAGGAACAACTCGTCGAGATGCAGCGGGAGCAGCGTGATTCTGCGAATCCTCCCGTCGCTTCCTGACACGCCGGACGTCCGCCTGCGCGATACTCGCGAGTAACAATTTTTCGTGTCTAGACTCGGTTCCGCGTCGTCCTCCTGTCCCCCCATGTGAGGACGGCCGCACGGGTCGGTTACCCCCCATCACCGGTCCGTGCAGAAGCCCCGGCCGATCCACCACCACGATTGCCGGGGCTTCACCTATTTCCGGCGGAGATATCCTGTCGCTCATGACCGAGCAGGCTCCCCGTGTCGCGATCACCTACTGCACGCAGTGCAAATGGCTGCTGCGCGCCGGTTGGATGGCGCAGGAACTCCTGAACACTTTCGGTCCCGCGCTCGGCGAGGTCGCGCTCGTTCCCGGGACCGATGGGGTGTTCCGCATCGTCGTAGACGACACGGTCGTGTGGGACCGCAAGGAGGACAAGGGTTTTCCCGAAATCGCCGCGCTCAAGCAGCGGGTCCGGGATCTCGTGGAGCCGGATCGTGATCTCGGGCATGTGGATCGGGCCGCCCGGGCCGATGCCCCACCTCGTCGCGACAGCAACGACATCTAGCGGTAACGTTCTCGCATATGTGCCCGCGTTCTACGCGCGTCGGGCACGGTCGACGGCGTGCCGCTCACGAAAGTGGTCGCCGACATCGAAATACGGGGAGGAAAATCGATGAATTCTGTTGCGAAGAAGGCTGCAGTCGCGGCCTCCGGTGCCGCACTGCTGGCACTGGTCGTTCCGGGCGTCTCGTCCGCTGCGGGTCCGAGCGTCTCGGCGAAGGCGGAGAACGGCGCCATCGTCGTCGACTTCGATCTGACGCGCGCCGACGTCGACCGCGGCGTCACCTGCGTCACCTACGTCCTGAAGCCGGGCACCGTCGACACGGCCGATCCGTCGGGCCGCATCGACGCGCAGCCCGCCGGCACGAGCTTCTCGGTGACCAACACGAGCACCTCGAGCGCGCTGTACATCAAGGACGGCGCACCCTCGCAGGCCGGCCAGGAGTCGATCACCGACGGCACCTACAACGTCTTCTGGGGCTGCCAGGACGCCTCGGGTGCGCAGTACGAGAACATCTTCGACGCGTCCGGTCGCCCCTTCACCGGTGGCATCTCCGTGACGGTCGGCGGCGGCGAATCCGCACCGCAGGGCGAGTCGGCTCCGCAGGCACAGTCCGCGCCGCAGGCCGAGTCCGCGCCCGCACCGCAGGGCGAGGCCGCGCCCCAGGCCGATAATGTTCCGCCGGCCCCCCAGTCGCAGCCGGAGCCGGTCGACCCGCTCCAGTTCGTGATCAAGTTCCTGCGCGATCTGATCGGCGCCTACCTCTGATCGGAGTCCACATTCCGATCCGCACGTAACGGCATCGGNNCCGATGCCGTTTCTGCACCGACCCTGTAGATGTGGTCCCGTCCGCGCCGGCTGCTCGGCAACCGACGGACGTACGGGTCGGTAACATTTGCCCGATTCGTCGCGACACACTGGCGACGTGCCACTCCCCGGGGCGACCGCGAAAGGCCTGTGCATCGTGTCCGAACGAAGCATCCGCGACGCCGAACTGCGTCGTGAGCTCGGTGTTCCTCCCACCGTCGATCTCGTGGGGCATGCCCGCGATCTCGCCCGCGTGGCCGTGCCCGCCGCGCTCGTCGCCGCGCTCGCCGCGATCGCGGTCTTCTTCGTCCGCGACAGCGGTCCCGGGGTGTACGAATCGTCGCTCGTCGCGGAGATCCGTTCGTCGTCCTCGGTGTCCGGCAACGACGCGACCCTCGGGCAGCTCATCGCCCCGTACGTCGCGCTGTCGCAGGACTCGGCGGTCGTGGCCGCAATCGCAACCGAGACGAACGAGGATCCCGCGAAGCTGCCGTCGAGGATCGACGTCGGCTACGGCTCGTCGCCCACTCTGCTCACCGTGACCGCCCGCGACGACTCGCAGGTCGACGCCGACCGGCTCGCACAGACGGTCGTCACACAGCTCGACCGCGCGCAGACCGAACGCAATCGCGTCGCCCTCGATGCGCGCATCGCCGAACTGGACGCGGTCGTCGCCGGTCTGCGTGCCGATCTCGCCGCGAGTATCGCGACCGAGGAGGAGGGCGTAGCCGATCCGGTGGTGCAGGCCGAACTCGATGCGCGGCTCGAGCAGCTCCGGCAGGCACGCTCGGGCGCGAGGCTCGAATACCTCCAGGTGCTGTCGATGCCCGCCGGTACCGGGACGAAGGTGTCCCCGATGCCGCGTGCCGAGGCCGCGGTTGCGTTCCTCGCCGTATTCGTCCTCGTCGCGGAGTTGCTGGTCGCGCTGAACGGACGCTTCGGGGCATCGAACAGTCCGGCCTGGGCACGGCGGGTCGCGCGTCGACACCGGGCGGCCGTGCAGGTCGAGCGCGACGACCGGGAGGCACTTCCGCTCGACACGATCGTCATGCTGCAGCAGCGCGCCTCGCTCGGCGACCACATCCTCCTCCTGAGCGGGGAGGGCATGACCGTGGAGATCGACTCGTTCGGCGATGCCCGCGACCGGATCGTGTGCTGCGGCATCGGGGAGCAGTGGTGGACCCGGGCGAACACCGAGGGACTCGCGCTCGCCGTGATCGTGCTGCAGGCCGGGGCCGAGGAGCGAACGCAGGCGGAGGACACGCTGCGTGCCCTGGCCGAGATCGAGGTGCCCACGCGTCTCGTCGTGCTCGGCGCCGGACGAGAGTTGGTGCCCGTGCTTCCGGCCCGCCGCCGCGGACCGGTCGTGGAGGCGGCTCCCGAACCCCCGGNCCCCAGCCGGCACCCGCACCCGCGGCGCCGGCACCGCGACCGGTGCCCGACGACCGTCATCGGGCTCCGCAGCCGGTGTCGTCACAGCCCGAGTCGCTGTTCGTCCCGCCCGAGGATCCGGCCTACCAGCAGTACCGTTACGACGAGGGATACGACTACGGATACGCCGACCAACAGCCCTACCGGGACGGGCACGGCCATCCCCAGCAGAACGGTTACGGCGAACCTCGGGAGACGTCGCGCTACTGATCAGGTTTTCGCCCGAGTTGAAGCTTCGCGCCGACAGGCTATAGTGATGACGGTCACTCCAGGGGATGGGTGTGGCCTGCGCAGCCGAGCACATCGGCGTCACGACGAGGGAAAAAATTTGTCTATCTGCATTGCCGGCACCCCGCAGCACAACACCGCGACGCCGGGAAGCACCGAATGGATCAAGGCTCATCTCGCCCGGATGGACGACGGCGCGAGCTCTGTATCGTCCGTCGAGGACGTCGCCGCAGAGAGCGTCGTCGACGCGCGTCGTTAGGCTCCGCCCGAGGACTGCAACGAGGACCGGTCGGGTACACGTGCCGTGAACCGGGCGACGGAGGGAGCGAGACATGAGGGAGTTGTTCCGAGGGCAGCTCGACGACCTGGTCGGACGCCTGGGCGAGCTCGCGGCGGTTGCCGCCGAAGGGCTCGACCTGGCCACTCGCGCGTTGTTCGACACCGATCTCGACGCGGCCCAGTCCGCTCTCGATCTCGACTCGCGTATCGCCGAACTCGACACCGACTGTTCCGAGCGAGCGGTTCGGATCCTCGCCCTGCAGGGTCCTGTGGCCGCCGACCTGCGGTTGGTGTTCTCCGCGGTTCGTATCACGAGCGATCTCACCAGGATGGGCGAACTGAGCCTGCACATCGCGCGCGTTGTACGGCGTCGCCATCCCGAGTCGCTCGTGTCCGACCTCTTGCGCGACGACCTTCGCCGGATGGCCGAACTCGCGGCGCAGATCGTCGCGATCCTGCGCGACGCGTTCACCGACTTCGACCTCGAGACGATCAAGGGCACGCACGCCATCGAGACCGAACTCGATGCGGTGCACTCGCGTCTGCTCTCCCTGCTCGAGAGCCCAGAATGGGACGGCGACATCCGGACCGCGGTCGACACCGCACTCCTCGCGCGTTTCTACGGGCGGTTCGGCGACCAGGCCATCGACGTCGCCGATCGGTTGATCTTCTTCGTCACGGGCCAGCGACCGGCCGCCTGACTTCGCCGCGCGCACTGCCGCGAACCGTGCGATTCTCTCACCATGACCCGCGACGAGCGCCTCTCGGTCGGCGGTCCTGGGGTGCCCGGGTTCGACGACCTCGACTTCGATGCTCTGTCGGTGCGGTCCGGTGCCAAGTGGGCACGGGCGGCCGCCGATGGGCTGGCCCCCGCATGGGTCGCCGACATGGATTTCCCGGTCGCACCGCCGATCGCGCGTGCGCTGCACGAGCTGGTCGACCGTAGCGATCTCGGCTATCCCGATTGGTTCCACGGCACGCCGCTGCGCGAGGAGTTCGCACAGCGCATGCGCACGCGCTACGGATGGGAACCTGATCCCGATGCCGTCCGCGAGCAGACGGATCTCATCCAGGCGTTGCAGCTCGTGTTGCACTTGAGCACCACGCGCGGCGATGCGGTGGCGATCCAGACACCGAACTACCCGCCGTTCCTCGCGTCTCTGCGACGGATGGGACTGCAGCAGATCGACTTTCCGTTCGTCGATCGAGGCGACGGGTGGGTGCTCGACTTCGATGTGTTCGAGCCGTTGGTGGCGCGTCGTCGTCCGCGGGTGCTGGTGCTCGTCAACCCGCACAATCCCACCGGTCGGGTGCTCACGCGTGAGGAACTCGAGCGGATCGCCGATCTCGCCGAACGGTTCGACATGCTCGTCGTCAGCGACGAGATCCATGCCGAGCTGATCTACGAACCGCACCGGCACATCCCGTTCGCCTCGATCGGGCCGGAGGCCGCTGCCCGTACGGTCACGCTCACCTCGGCCAGCAAGGCGTTCAACCTCGCGGGGATGCGGTGCGCGGTGGTGCACTACGGTTCCGAGACCCTGCTGAAGCGCCGGGACGCGGAGCCGTTCGACCTGTACGGGACGGTCTCGGTTCCAGGAGTCGTCGCGACGCTCGCCGCGTGGCGCGAGGGCGACGCGTGGCAGCGCGACCTGCTGCAGGTCCTGGACCGGAATCGCCGACGGGTGGACGAGGTTCTGCGCGAACGGATCCCGGCCCTGCGGCATCATTTGCCGCAGGGCACTTACCTGACGTGGTTGAACACAGGGCCGCTCGGCGTCGACGATCCGGTGTCGGCCGTCCGCGATCGGGGACGCGTCCTCGCCGATGGTGGGGTGCGGTTCGGGTCGGGAGCACGCAACTTCCTGCGCATCAACTTCGCGACGTCGGAGCCGATCCTCGATCGGATCCTCGACGGCGTCACCGACGCGCTCGGCGCCTGACCGTCACTACGTCCATTCATCACACCGGGTCGGCCGGCGAGTTCGTGGATTCGAGTGTGCCGTTTGCGGCCGCGCATCCCGAGGCGGCCGAAGCGACCACGGCGCGTGAGGGTTTGGCCGAGAAGTTCTGGTAGAGCAGCCCGAAGTTCTGCTCGACGTCGGCGCGGTTCGTCCCGCGGTCGCGCATCGAGTAGACGAACACCTTCTGCACCCAGCCGAGTCGGCGGGCCTCCGCGATGCCGTCGGCGATGATGTCGGTCTGTCGTTGCGTGCTCACCGCGTTCGAGGCGGTTCCGGTGGGGGCACCGAACTCGGTGGCCCACACCGGTGTCGCGGCGTCGCCGTACTGCACCATGGTGTCGCGCATCAGACGCATGCGGTAGAAGGTGTTCCAGCTCTGCGTGCTCACATCGGACGGCAGCGCCGGATAGCTGTAGGGGTGCACCGAGAGGAGGTCGAAGTACTGGTGCGCCCCGCGCGCGTAGAGCTGCTGCACGAAGGTGACGGGGGAGATGTCGGATCCGTTGTCCACCGCCGGTGCGAGGCCGCCGTTGAGGATCCGGGCATTCGGCTGCACCGACTTGACGGCCGGAGCGGCCGCGGCGAGCAGCTCGACGTACCTGCCGACATCGGGACGGGGCCGGAAGAAGTTCGTCAGATTCGGTTCGTTCCAGATCTCCCAGTGGGTCACCCGAGTCGAATAGCGCTGTGCCGCCTGCCGGGCGAAGCCGGCGAAGGTCGCCGGATCGGCGGGATATCCGTGCGTGTCGCCGCCACCCGCGACGCGTGCCCATGCCGGGGTGTACGCGATGATGCCGACCACCTCGCGTCGCCGACCTGCGACTCTTTCGGTGGAGCGAGCGGCAGACCGACGCCGCGAATTCACTCTAACGAGCAGGGGGCCGGAAGAGGCGGGATTTGTGGACCGAAGGTTCCGGTGCATGCGCACCGTGAGATTCGAGATCCACGACGAAAACTCGGCCCTTCGGCTCTCCGCGGAATGGGACGACCTCGCCCAGGAGACGGGTGGGCGCGTCGCGACCCGCCCCTCCTACGCACTGGCCTGGAATCGGATGGGACGCGGCCGATCGGCCGTGTGCACCGTCCGGCGCGGCGGGCGCCTCGTCGGACTCGCACCCCTGCACGCCCGCACCCGGCTCGGGGTCACCGCCCTACGGCTGCCGGCCCACGGCCTCGCCACGATAGGAACCTTCCTCGCGACCGACGAGGCCGCGCTCGCCGACCTGCTCGACGGCATCGCCGACCGGAACATGGCATTGCAACTCGATCACATCGATCTCACCGACCCTCTCGTGGAGATGCTGCAGGCCTCGCCTCGTTGGAACGTCGACATCGTCGGAACCGAACGGTGCCTGACCATCGATGTCGCCACCGGTGCCGGCGCCGAATCACTGCGTGGTCGACGCACACTGAAGACGCTGTCCCGGCTCGAACGCTCGCTGGAACGGCAGGGCACCCCGACCTCCGTCGAAGTGGTGGGCGATCCGGACCATCTCGCGCAGAGGTGGCCCGACGTCACCGCGGTCGCTGCGGTCGCCGACGAACACAGCGGAGGCGACAACTTCTGTGCGCCGCCGTTCGTCGCGTTCACCCGGCCGCTGCTCGACGCCGAAGCCCGCGCCGGCAGATTGCTCGTCGTGGGCCTGCTCGTCGGCGACAGGTGGATGGCCCACGAGATCATGTTCCGAACCGGCAGGACGGCGGAGATGTGGATCGGCCGCTTCCATCCCGAGGTGCGCCGCTACCAGCCCGGACAGTTGCTGCATCGGCGGCTGACGGATCGGCACGACGAACTGGGCATCGACCGCTTCGACTATCTGCTCGGCACATCGGAATTCAAGGAGCAGTGGGCGAACGGTGATTACCGGGCGGGTCGGATCGTCGCCGTCCCCACCTCGCGACCGCACCACCGATGGACCCTCCGCGCCGCGGATCTCGGAGCCGACCTCGTCCGTCCCCTGCGCCTGGCGGCGCGCGATGCTCTCCCGTCGAACCGCTGCTGATCAGAGGCAACCGGAAGTGACCGCGGCCGTGCGCAGCACGTCCCAGGCCGGCTTGGGCGACCCGTCGTGTGTGAGGACTCCGAAGTTCTGTTCGCGATCGGCCACCTCGGTGCCCCGGTCGAGGAGGCTGTAGACGAACAGCTTGTCGACGAAGCCCAACGCGCGTTGCTCGGTGATCCCGTCGCGCAGGATGTCGGCCTGCTCCGTGGGCCCGACCGCGTCGGTGTCCGTGCCCGTCGGTGCCCCGAACTCCGTTGCCCAGATGGGCTTGTCGGAGTCCCCGCGCTCGACCATGACGGTGCGCATCTCGCGCATGCGGTAGAAGGAGTTCCAGTCGGAGGTCGACGCGTCGGACGGGAGAGCGGGATAGCTGTAGGGATGCATGCCCACCACGTCGAAGGCCGGCGACACGCCCTGGTCGTACAACTCGGTGAGGAAGGTCGTCGGGGCGATGTCGGAGCCGTTGTCGGTGCCGGGGGACAGGCCGCCGGTGATCACCACCGCCCCGGGGTCGACGTTGCGGATCGCGTCCGACGCCGCCACGAGCAGGTCGGCGTACGCGCCGACGTCGGGTTGCGGGGTGAAGAAGGCCGTCAGGTTCGGCTCGTTCCAGATCTCCCAGTGCGTGACACTGTCCGAGTAGCGATCGGCGACGTCGCCTGCGAAGCGCCCGAATTCGCCGGGGTCGGCAGGCATCCCGTGCGGATCGTCGGGGTCGGCCTCCGACGTCCGCGCCCAGTGCGGAGTGTGGGTGAGCAGGCCCAGCACCTGCAGGTCGTGCGCGTCGGCCGCGGCGACGACCCGGTCGGTGCCCCTCCAGTCGAAGCGTCCGCGCGCGGGTTCGATGATCGACCAGTCCATGTCGAACCGGATCCAGCCGGCGCCGCTGTCGGCGACCTTCGACATGTACGCGTCGAGGTCGTCGGCGTCGAGGGAGTCGAGACCGGCTCCCGTCGCGACCCCGAGACTGTCGGCGGTCAGATCTGTTCGGCAGTCGCGTGCCTCGGTGCTCTGGGTACACGACAGAGCGAACACACCGACAAGGGTGAGAACGGCGCGGAGCGGCATGGACCGCGACACGCGACGCGGCATCGACCGCGAAAGGGACACTGCAACCTCAACGGGACTTGACGAGACCGGCGAGGCCGAGCCCGCCGGTGATGGGAAGGACATGGGTTCCGGCCAGAACACAGACAGCCGAGAGAGCAGCGGTGACGGGCCATGGAAGATCGTAGCGTTCCGCGAAGAGCGACATTCACACGGCCACCGCAGCACCCAGCATCACGATCGCCACGGTCTGGGTGAAGAGGAACAGACCCCCGATTCGGACGCTCGGGGTCGCCGGTCGGCCATGCGGTCGGCCGGCGAATGTCTACCGACGCGCAGACCTGTCAGATTCTCAGACCCGTGGTGCGGTAGGCCTCGCGCGTGAGTTCGGCGGTGCGCGTCCATGTCGAGGTCGCGGCGACCTCGCGTCCTCGGGTGCACAGCGCCTCCGCGGTGTCGCGGTCGTGGACGACGACGCGCAGGGCCGCGGTCCACGACGTCACGGTGTGTTCGGTGACGAGCAGCGCTCCGTCGTCGACGACGTCGGGCAGTGCGCCGACGGCGCTCGTCACCACCGCCCCACCGCACGCCATCGCCTCGAGGGGCGGTAACCCGAAACCCTCGTAGCACGAGGCGTATGCGACGGCGGTCGCCGCGGCGTACAGCGCGGGGAGATGCGCGGTGGGAACGTAACCGAGACCGATCGAACCGGCCGGTGCGTGCGGTCCGGTGGATCCGGTTCCGGCCAGCACCAGCGGGATGTCGAGGATGCGGCACGCGTCGGCGACGAGCGCGACGTCCTTGCGGGGTTCGACGGTGCCGACCTGCAGGACGAACCGTTCGGGCAGCCGGTAGGCCCGGCGGATGTCCCGCACCTCCTCGGGAGTGGGAGGTTTCGCCCACGCCGCGGGGGCGAGCGGGGTGACCACGGCGTCGCGGCCGCACAGCGTGTGGAGACGTTCGGCGGTGAAGTTCGAGACCGCGACGAGCACGTCGGCCCGCCGCATGGCATCGCGCAGCAGTGCACGCTCACCGGCGGCGCGGTACTTGTTGAACGCCCACGGGGTGTCGAAGACGGCGAGATCGTGGAACGTCGAGACGGTGACACCGGAACACAGGGCGGGCAGGTCGACGTCGAGGCTGTGGAACAGGTCGACCCCGCGGACGGGCATCTTGGCGTACAGCATCCGTCGCACCCCGTCGGCGACCGGCCGCACCGACGGGGTCACGCGTGGGGGCAGTTCACCCGTGGCATCGCACTGCACCGTCGCGCGCAGCGCAGCCGAAGGGAGCAGCGGGTCGAGCGCGGTCAGCAGCTCGCGGACGTAGGTCTGGACTCCGCTGCCGGACGGACGGAGTGCGAGGGCGCCGAATCCGATGCGGTGAGCGAGCTTCGGTGAGGTGGCCAGTGTTGCGTCAGTGCGCATCCGACAGTTCCTAACAGTAACCAGAAATAGACGTCGAGGGGAAAGCTCTCGAAACAGGTCGCCACCGTGCGTGCGGAGCGGTCGGCGGGAAGGTGGACGTGGCCGAGGCGTGGGGAGGCGGGGTCGCCGAACCACGACGCGTGTCGCACATCCACTCTGTGACCTCCACTGTCGAGGGTGAAAGAGAGGGTGATTTCCCTACCCCATCTCGGACCTTCAATCTTCTTGCCGTTCGGACGCATTCGTATCGAATGGTCGTGCCGACCCGTTACCTCTCGGCGCCGGCAGGCTCATAAAGTACCCTCCCGATCGACTCGAGGTTTTCGGAGGGATGGCTGTGCCCGAATCCTGGTGCACGAATGGATCGCGCGTGACGGAGATTCGGAGAAGGTACTCGACGAATTGGTCCGCACCTTCCCCGTGCCGACGTTCTGAGAGAAGATCCCGGGCTTCGTTCCGCGCCGCATCCTCGTGCGACCCGGCATGACGGGCTTGTGGCAGGTCTCCGGCCGGTCCGATCTGTCCGAGGCCGACCGCATCCGCCTCGACCTGTTCTACGTGGCGAACTGGTCGATGGTGCAGGATCTGCTCATCGTCGTGAAGACGGTGCGCGCGGTGCTCGCGAGCGACGGCGCCTACTGACCCGACCGCGGTGCGGGGTTTCGCGGCAGAGGAGCGGGGAACTCTTCGAATTCGTCCTGGAGTATCGGCAGGAGGAGGAGAAGGGTGAGCACGTCCGTCCGAAGTTTCCATCCCGATCCCGACGACATCCCGCTGATCACCTCACTCGACCAACTCGCCGACCTGGCGACAGATCCGCTGCTCTATCTGCGGTACTCGAAGGGGCCGGCGGCGGACGCCGAGGACGGACCGAGCCGCGACTACGAGGCGAACGTGACCCTGCCGGGGCTCTCGGCCACGACTCTCGCTCCGGAGCCGTGGTGGCGACGGCCCGTCAAGGACTGGGTCGCCCGTCGCGTCTGCAAGTACTCGGAACTCGCCGAGGAGGACGGGCGGTTCGCGTGGCTTCTGACCGGCAGGATGGTCGGGCGTGGTCCCGACCACGAGCCGCTCCTCGTCGATGTCCGGCCCCACGCCCGGCTGAGCAGGGGCGTGCTCGACGAGGCGAAGAGGTGGTACGACGAGCACTTCGATGTCGGCAACGACTCGCGCAAGAGTGCTTGAGTACCGTTCGCGCGCAAAGGAGGAAGCCCACCCCGCACGTCGCGGAGTGAGCTTCCGTCGCGGTTGTCGTCAGACCAGGTCACGCGGGATCCGGCGCTGCCAGCTCTCCGAGTGGACCCGTCGATCTCCGTGGTCGTCGTCGAGCTCGAAGGCGTCGAGCTCGGCGTTGATCACGAACTCCTCCGGGGTGGACGTGAGGATCGTGCGGGTGCGGACCTCGGTGCGCCAGTCGTCCCGCTCGTAGCGGCGCAGGGTCTGCGTCTCGCCGCGCACCGAGTTGGGATCGTTGCCTCCGAAACTGAACCACTCCTGGGTGCGACGCCGGATGACCGTACCGGTCTCGTCGATCCGGAACGACCCCTGGTCGTCGAGGATGTCGAGGGTCGACACGCCGGTCGCGAGGTCGCGGGTGGTCCGCCAATGGTGTTCACCCGGCTGCAGCAGGGTGATCCCGAGTTCCGGAGCAGCTTCCGGTTCCCCGAACTCGCGCAGATGTGCGTCCTCCGGCCGGGGCGGGCGCACCGGCAGATGCAGACCACCACCGGTGTACACCGTGACCTCCGCGGGTGTCGGCGACGGCCACGCCAGCGGGAAATAGGAGGTGGACAGCGACAGGCGCAGACGGTGCCCGGCCGGGAACACGTGGCCCATGCCGTTGAGCTCGATCCGGACGCGGTAGCGCCGTCCCGGCTCGAGGGCTTCCGGCTTCTCACTGCTGTCGCGGTGCGTGAGATTGAGCAACCCGTAGGTCACGCGTGTCGCCTCGCCGTTGGGCGCGACGTCGGACAGCCGGGCGGCGAGCATCGCCACCGGTCTGTCGGACGAGACCTCGAGCTCCAGCTCGGGACGGCCGAGAACCTCCGTCGTGGTGTCGAGCGCCTCGGTCTCGAAGACGAGCGCACCGCCGTCCTCCTCGCGCTGATCCGACGGCAGGTCGGGAGTCGCGGCGTAGGACGCCCACTTGCCGGCGAACATGCCGACACTCAACGGGGATCGGAGCGGCAGGGGACGCTCGTCGACGGTGAGGATGCCGTCGTCGTCGGGATGCAGCGCGTACCGGTCGAAGGTGTAGCGGCGGTTCTCGATGTTCGGCGACGGCCACGACGGTTCGGCCACCCAGCGGCCCGGACGTTCCGCGTAGGACGGGTTCGGTTCGACGGAGTCCTGCATCCAGGCGCGTACCATCGGTTCGTCCATCATCCCGGTGTCGACGCCCTTGAGCCAGTGGTCCCACCACCGCACGACCTCCTGCAGGAAGCCGATCTCCGGGCCGGGGACCCCGAGATGCGGGTACTTGTGGCCCCACGGTCCGATCAGTCCCTTCCTGGGGACGTCGAGATGTTCCATCAACCGGAAGATGGCGTTGGTGTAGCCGTCGGCCCAGCCGCCCACGGCGAGGACCGGGCACTGCACGGAGGAGTAGTCCTCGTTGACGGAGGCGCGTTTCCAGTAGTCGTCCCGGTGCTGGTGTTCGAGCCACTTCTCGATCCACAGGCCGCTGCCCTCGAGACGTTCGTGCCACATCTCCCGCCAGCGGTCGCCGACGATGGCGGGATCGGGAGGCAGACTGTTGAAGGCGAACATCACCGTCGCCTCGGACAGGTTGTCGGACAACAGGCAACCACCCATGTAGTGCATGTTGTCGACGTAGAGGTCCTCGGTGGCCGAGGCGCTGACGATGGCCTTCAGGGCCGGTGGTCGGCGCGCCGCGACCTGCAGGCTGTTGAAGCCGCCCCACGAGATGCCCATCATGCCGACCGAACCGTCGCACCACGGCTGCGACGCCAGCCATTCGATGACCTCGCAGGCGTCGTCGTGTTCGTCGGCGAGGTACTCGTCGCGCAGCACCCCGTCGGAGTCGCCGCTGCCGCGCATGTCCACTCGCACACAGGCGTAGCCGTGGCCGGCCATGTAGGGATGGTTCAGCGCGTCCCGTCCACGCGTGGAATCCCGCTTGCGGTACGGGATGTACTCGAAGACGGCAGGGACGGGGTTCTTCTCTGCGTCGACGGGCAACCAGATCCGCGCTGCGAGCCGTACGCCGTCGCGCATGGTGATGAAGACGTTCTCGATGACACGGACCTCGTGGGGGAGATCGGTGATCGTGTGCATGCAGAACTCCTACCGATTCTCGGGTGCAGGATCGAAGGCGAACGGAAGTGCCTCCAGGCCTTCGCGATACCGCTGCTCGAGCTGTTCGACACTGTCGGCGCCGATGTACATCGTGCCCAGTTCGTAGCGGTAGGCGTCCTGGTTGGGCAGATCGGCGAGCCGGTCACCGGGAGCGACGTCGATGCACACCAGGGCGCCGGGGATCCGTTCGCGGAGACGGGCGATGTCGGCTTCCGAGGGCACCGACGTGACGATGCCGTCCTCGTAGTGCGGGATCATGCACTTCGCTGCGACGGCGTATTCGCCCTGCCGGTACGGCATGCGGGGCTGCCGGCCGAGGGCGATGTCGATGGCCACCTCGTGGTTGGAGCTGCCGTCGACCTTGGCGAACAATTCGCTGTGCGACTGGGAGATCCGGGTGTTGACCTCGATCAGCCAGAGCTTGTCGTTCTCCTCGTCCCACATGAACTCGGAGTTGAAGCAGCCGTTGTCGAAGCCGACGTGGCGCAGGTAGCGCTCGGTGATGTCGATCATGCGTGCCTGCACTTCGTCGGGCACGGTGCTCGCCGGGTAGTCGAGGCGTTCGAAGCTGTGCCCGGCGGCATCCTTGCGCATGTCGAAGACGCCGTGGACGTTGAACTGCCCCTGGAACATCGTGCCCTCGGGAGCGGCCTGGATACCACTGACGACCTGCTCGGCGAGGCAGGTGGTGCCCGAGCTCTTCCCGATCTCGGCGGGGAGGTCGACGCGGCGCAGAACCTCGTCGAAGGCGTTACCGACGAGTCCGATCTTCTCGCGGATCTCGACGAGGGCGTCGGCGAATTCCTGCTCGTTGTGGATCTCGAATCCGAGTTGCGACGAATGCGACTTCACAGGCTTGACCCAGAACGGGAAGTCGAGCTCGATGCTGTCGAGGGCGTTGTCGTCGAAGGGGTCGAACGAGTTGAACTGCGGGACGCACTCGGGGACCGATTCCTTCTGGGCGAGTCGGCTCCAGTACTTGTGCTCGGTGGCGACGATGCTGCGCAGCGACGGCGAGGGGATGTTCCGTTCGGCGGCGAGGATGGGAGCGAGCACGCTGGTGGGGAAGTCCCAGTGGGCGATGATCCCGTCCACGCTGCCGGGGAAGTCGTCGAGTTCGCGCCGGCAGGCGTCGAGGAGATCGTCGAACACGTATTCGTCGGGCTCCACCAGTGTTTCGTAGTCGAGGAGGCCGTGGAAGCTCAGCTGGTCGGCGCCGCGTACGGTCTCGAGCTCCTTGCGCTGGATGTCGGTGAGTCCGGGGACGAAGATGTTGGTGCTCATTGATGAAGCCTTCCCGATCCCTCGCATCACAAAACAAACCGGTAACGAAACAAACCGCAGGGAAGGTACTTTCACGCGCAACTGCCCCGGCTCGCGGGGGAGCCGGGGCAGTTGCATCGGATGGAAGTATCAGGGATTGTCGGGGTCGAGGGCGTCCTTCATCTTGCCCATGAGTCCCTTCTCCGTTCCCATTGCGGCAGAACGGGGCTTGCCCTGCGATCCGTCGTAGGTCGCGTACAGCTTCGGGTCCGGCGGCGGTGCGCTCGCCACATCGCCCAGCGGGACCGGGTCGGCGAGGAACGACATGGGTGTCGTGCCGTCGGGGCCGGTGCCGTGCGCCCAGCGACCCTGATCGGCGGCCGCGCCGTCGGATAGGTGCCACAGGCTCGACGCGTGCTCGGAGTGCTCCTCGTCGAACAGTGCGTTCGGTGCGATCGGGCTGGGCTCGATGCCGTCGGCCTTCAATTCCTCGATGGCCGCGAGCCACAGGTTCTGGTGGTAGGTGTCGCGGGCGAGGTTGAACCGGAGCATGTCCTTGACGCCCGGATCGTCCGTCATGTTGTACAAGCGTGCGGTCTGCACCCGTCCCTGCGCTTCGGCCGCGACGTTGGCGTGGAAGTCGGCGAGGAGGTTACCGCTGGCCACGATGAAGCGCCCGTTCCAGGGCACACCGTTGCTGTCGGAGAGGGTGGGTCCGCCACCGGAGATGATGGCCTGTTGTGGGTCCATGCCGCCGAGTACGGCTGCGACCACGGGGTCGGCGGCGGCGTTCTTGGTCGACTCGGTGGCGGGTGCGCCTTCGAGGAGACGCGCCACCATGGTGGCGATCATTTCGACGTGCCCGATCTCTTCGGTGGCGACGTCCATGATCATGTCCTTGTACTTGCCGGGCATTCGACAGTTCCAGCCCTGGAACAGGTACTGCATGGTCACGGTCATCTCGCCGTATGCGCCGCCGATCAGCTCTTGGAGCTTGCGGGCGTAGACGGGATCGGGCTTTTCGGGCTTGACATCGAACTGCAGATGGTCTGTGTGACGAAACATGTTGCTCCTCGAATGCCGATTGTCGTGCGGAGACGCGCGCGAGGACGCGCCCATTGATGACACCCAGTGACGCTTGGTCTCGACGCCACCTCGGTTGGTCGTGGTGCTACCTGCGGCTACCCGTGCTTCTGCAGCTCAAACACCCTGTCGATATCCACCGTTTGTCACCGGTGTTGTGTCAACGTGGAGAGATGGAGAACAGGCCGGAATCCACCCTCGACGACGTCGGGAAGGTAGCTCGCAGCAAGGGCGTGGCGCGGTTGCGGACCGCCGCGGCGACCGTGCTCGTGATGGTGCTGACGGCCGGGGTTCTGGGTTTTCTCGGCGTGCTGAGTTCGACGGCCACCGCGCGGGGCGGCGGGTACGAGCTCGACCTGACCTACCCGCGCATCGCGCGCTCCGGGCTCGACGTCCCCTGGGCGGTGACGGTGCACCGTGACGGCGGTTTCGACGGGGAGATCGTCCTGGCGATCGACACGTCCTATTTCGAGGTCCTCGAGATGCGGGGCCGGCTGCCCGAGCCGTCCTCGGAGACCGCGGGCGAGGGGCTGGCGTACCTGACCTTCGATCCGCCGCCGGGCGACGAGTTCACCTTCGCGCTCGACGTGCGGATCCGGGCCGGGAGGCAATGGGGCGAATCGGGCTCCGTCTCGGTGATGGACGGCGAGAAATCGGCAGTGACAATCTATTTCGATACCTGGCTGGTGCCCTGATGGAAATCGTGATCCGCGCGCTCGTCCTGTTCCTGTTCCTGTGGGGGATCACTCGCCTCGTCGGCCGGTCGAGTGTCGGCGAATTGAGCACCTTCCAACTCGTGCTGTTCGTGGCCATGGGTGATCTCGTGCAGCAGGGAATCACGCAGGACGACGTGTCGATGACGAGTGCGGTCCTCACCATCGGTGTCTTCGCTGTGCTGACCCTGGCCCTCTCGACGATCAACGCTCGCTCTCCGCGGATGCGTGGGATCACCCACGGGGTCCCCGTCGTGATCGTCCAGGACGGTGAACCCGACCTGCAGAACCTGAAACGGGAACGTCTGTCCCTCGACGACCTCATGGCCGCCGCGCGTCAACAGGGCATCCGGCGGTTCGCCGACATCGACCTCGCGGTGCTCGAGACGAACGGGAGGATCTCCTTCTTCGCCCGGACGAGTGCTCAGGACGGCGCGCCGGAGGAACCCGACCCGGCGTGACGGGGTGCCGCGCCGTCCTGACGCTCAGGTATTGCGTCCGGTCAGTGCGTCGCGCAGTCGGTCCACCATGCCGACCCCCGGTCCGACGGTCTTGTGGAACAGTTCGGAATGCGGCGCGGACGGATGCGGTCGGGTCGGGGCCAGCTTCTTGGCGGCCTGTACCTTGGTGCCGACCTCCACGAGGGTGTCCTGCCCGAGATGCGTCCTCAACGCCGGGAACTGTTCGGATTCTTCGTCGTTCGCGTGGTGGCGCAGAAGATCCTGCAACTTCTTCACCAACGTCGTGAACTCCGCACTCGATGCTTCCGCGCCCTCGAGTTGCTTCATCACCTGCACGATCTCGTCGTGCTCCTCCTTGTCGTGTTCGACGGCTTCCGTGCCGCCGGGGACGTGCTTCTCCATCTCGGGATAGACGAACATCTCCTCGGCGACCGCGTGCCTCATCACTTCGGCGATCGCCGCATCGGTGAGATCGCGGCGCTCCTCCGCGTCGAGCGTGGTCTCCGCTCGGCCCAGAAGCTCGAGCATCTCCCGGTGGTCCTCGGTGAGGATGGTGACGACATCCGTGCCGCCGGAATTCGGGCCCTCGTGGGCGGTTTCGGTCATCGATGTCTCCTTCGAACGGTCAGGATCGTCCGGTATCGCCGGTCTCGTCCGGTTCGTCCTCGCCCTCCGCCTGGTCGGGCTGCTGCGGAGCCTTGGAGAGGAGGTTGTCGGGATCGGCGTCGGGATCTTCGGCTGCGTCGTACGGATCGGCAGAACCGTCTGTGCTGCTCATGTACGAAGGGGTTCACCACTACCGGCGAGGGCAAACACTCCGGCGACCGACGGGGATTCGCATCCTGCTGGGGTAGGTGGTTCGGGGAGCCGGGCGGGGGTAGTCCTAGGGAGACCGCCTTTCACCGAGAAATGTTCGGAGGAAGATCATGACCGAACCGCACGACACTCCCGATCTCGACGACGTGATCGACCCGACCGAGTCCGCGCCCAAGGATCGGCGCGAGCACGGCAAGTCGCCGGACCGCGTCGACGACGACTATCTCGAGTACCGCACGGAGCAGGAACGCATTGCCGCCGGCGTCGAGGACTACGACCCCGACCACGTCCCACCCGCAACCGAGTAACCGCTGCGTTACAGACGGATTCTCGGCGAACCATCGGAAGGAGCAGAGAGATGGAACGAGGGAGCGACAAGCACGGTCCGAGGAAGGACGACGCGCTCGCAGAGGAAACCGAAGGAATGATCCGCGCCAACCGTCCGACCCGCGCCGACGAGGCACGCGATCCGGAGCCGCCGGCCGACGACGATCCGGATGTGCGGCCCTGGCACACCGAAGGTCCGGGCGGCGGAGCTTCGGAGGGCGGAGCTTCGGAGGGCGGGGGTTCGGAGGGTGGGGGTTCGGCCGGCTCTGCCTGAGTCGATGCGAGCGTGGCGCGTGGTGGAGCCCGGCCCCGTCGCCGGTCACCCTTTGCGGTTCGAATCCGTCCCGCTTCCCGAGACCGGACCGAACGATCTACTGGTGCGCGTGCTGGCGTGCGGTGTGTGCCGCACCGACCTGCACGTCGCCGAGGGCGATCTCCCCGTCCACCGGGCGGGTGTCGTCCCGGGGCACGAGGTGGTCGGGGTGGTCCATCGAGTGGGGGAGGCGGTCGAAGGGTTCGCCGACGGCGACCGCGTCGGCGTGGCCTGGTTGCGTTCGACCTGTGGGCAGTGCCGCTACTGTCGTCGTGGCGACGAGAACCTGTGTCCGGATTCGAGATACACCGGTTGGGACGAGGACGGCGGGTACGCCGAGTTCGTCGCCGTACCGGCGGCGTACGCCCTCCCGCTGCCCGACGGATACGACGACGTCGAACTCGCTCCGCTCCTCTGTGCCGGCATCATCGGCTACCGCGCGCTGAAGCGCGCCTCGGTTCCCGACGGCGGGAGGCTCGGCATCTACGGCTTCGGCGGCAGCGCCCACATCGCGGCGCAGGTCGCCCTGGCGCGAGGTGCCGAGGTGCACGTCATGACGAGGAGTGAGGACGCGCGGAATCTCGCTCGCGAACTCGGGGCCGCGTCGGTGCAGGGAGCCGCGGACGCACCACCGGTGCCCCTCGACGCCGCCATCCTCTTCGCACCCGTCGGCGACCTCGTGCCGCCCGCACTCGAAGCACTCGACCGCGGCGGCATCCTCTCGATCGCCGGCATCCACCTGACCGACGTTCCGCAGCTGAACTACCAGCGGCACCTGTTCTACGAGCGCGAGATCCGGTCGGTGACCGCCAATACCCGTAAGGATTCCCGGGAGTTCCTCGCGTTCGCCGGGCAGCACCGCATCAGGGTCGCGACGATGCGATACGGGCTGGACGAAGCCGATCGCGCGCTGGCGGATCTCGCCGGCGACCGCGTGCGCGGCGCTGCCGTCCTCGTCCCCTGATGGTCCGGATCGATACGGTGCGCTCCGCCCGAGATCACCAAGTCGGGACTTTCTACCCTACGGGAACATCCCGCCCGGGACGACGATAATGGTGTCGGACCCAGGAGGGCCCCTCGGACTTCTCACCCACGAGGAGATGAGGACAATGTCGACATCATCGGCTCATTCTGCAATGCACGCCCATCCCGACATCGTCGAGATGCGCGAACGCTACGACCGGATGGGCGAACAGCCCACAGTCCAGGTCACCGACGGATTGATGATGGTTGCCGGTCTGTACGCGGCGGCATCCGCCTGGATCATCGGCTTCGCCGATCAGACGGCACTCGCCACCACCAATCTGATCTGCGGCCTCGCGGTCGCACTGCTCGCCATGGCGCTCGGTTCGGCCTACGGCCGCACCCACGGCCTGGCGTTCGTCGTGCCGCTGCTCGGTCTGTGGTTGTTCGTCTCGCCGTGGCTGGTCAGCGGAGTAGATACCAGTACGTCCATGATCTGGTCCCACGTCATCGTGGGTGCGATCGTGTTCG
This sequence comes from Rhodococcus sp. C26F, assembly GCF_053345925.1. Classification (NCBI taxonomy): domain Bacteria; kingdom Bacillati; phylum Actinomycetota; class Actinomycetes; order Mycobacteriales; family Nocardiaceae; genus Rhodococcus; species Rhodococcus sp. C26F. The sequence continues at coordinate 39,497 of NZ_JBKFBA010000032.1, read as the reverse complement.
TCCTGGGCGTGGCCGCGGCTGCGATGGGAACCGGCCTGATGGACCGTTCGCGTTGACGGTGCAGTAGCCCGGGATGCAGTAACCCGGGTATACGGGACCCGGACGGTGCTGCCGGCTGCATGTCTGAACCGGCAGCACCTCACCGGGTGCGGCGTCCGGACACCGATTCCGGCTACCGAGGGCAATACCCCTCGGTCGAACGCTGCAACCCCGTCGCCGTTTCGATGCCACGATGCAGTATGGACACCGGTGAAGGCCGCGACGCTCGTAGTGCGAACTCGGTGAGGTTCGAGCGACAATTGCGAGAATCCATCGAGGAACTCGCTCGTGAGATGCACGACGAGCATGGCTCCTTGACGAAGACGCTCGACGTGATCACCCGAGCGGCGGTTGAGCTCGTACCCGGTGCCGAACATGCCGGGATCACGCTGGCCGCCCGGGGTTCGAGGTTCGAGTCCAAGGCTGCGACGTCCGCTCTGCCGAGCAGGATCGACGAACTCCAGTACAAGATGCAGGACGGCCCGTGTGTGCAGGCCATCTGGGAGAAGGAGACGATCCGTGTAGACGACATGGAGCACGAGGACCGATGGCCCGCGTTCGCTTCCCGAGCGGCCCGTCTGGGTGCTCGCTCCATGCTTGCGGTCCGGCTGTACACGACGGACGACACGATCGGAGCCCTCAATCTGCACAGCTCGCAGGTGGGTGCGTTCGACGACGGCAGCGTCGACATCGCCTCGACCCTGGCGACGCATGCGGCCTTCGCCGCGGTAGCCGCGGTGCGCGAGGAGCAGTTCCGCGCGGCTCTGGCTTCGAGGGACGTCATCGGGCAGGCGAAGGGCGTTCTCATGGAACGCTTCGGCATCGACGCGGAGAGCGCATTCGGAATGCTGCGCAGGTTGTCCCAGGAGCGCAACCAACTCGTGCGCGACCTTGCCGTCGAAGTGGTCGAGACCGCCCGACCTCCGCGTGAACGGTAGAGCGAATCCTCACCAGGCGGATGCGCCGGATCGTCCGGAACTGAGCACCGTGCGCATCCATCTAGTGTGTCGTGCATCACATCTGATCAAAATGATGCGCTGGAAAATCCTATGTTGACGAGTTCGCCTAGCTCAATCAACTATTGCTGTACCAAATGACGCGATCGAAGTGGCGCAGACACAATCGGACGCCGCGACGAAGGACGGGTGGTACGCAATGACCGAGACCGTAATCCGGGAGAGCGAACGACTTCCCTACGACCTCGACGACCGATATCGCTCGGGCTCCGGCACCGTGCTGCTGACCGGCGTCCAGGCCATCGCCCGGCTGTTCGTCGAACAGCAGGTACGGGCCATGCGGGACGGTCGCCGAGTGGCGACCTTCGTCTCCGGATATCAGGGCAGCCCCCTCGGTGGTCTCGACAAGATGCTCCACGGCATGCCGAAGGTCCTCGCCGAGCACGACATCACCTTCGTGCCCGGATTCAACGAGGAACTCGCCGCCACCGCGGTGTGGGGCAGCCAGGGACAGCTCGGCGCCGGCACACCGACCCACGACGGCGTCGTCGGCGTCTGGTACGGCAAGGGCCCCGGCCTCGACCGCGCCACCGACGCACTGCGTCACGCCAACATGTACGGCGTGAACCCGAACGGCGGCGTGCTGCTCATGGTGGGCGACGACCCCGCGTCGAAGTCGTCGACCGTGCCCGCCGTCAGCGAGCGGTCCCTCGCCGCCCTCGGCATCCCGGTCCTGTTCCCGCGCAACGCCGCCGAGATCGTCACGATGGGCCTGCACGGCGTCGCGCTGTCGCGTGCCTCGGGCTGCCTCGTCGCCCTCAAGATCGTCGCGGACGTCGCCGATGGCGCCTGGTCCGTCGACGGTTCCATCTCCGACCTGCCCATCACGGTCCCCGAGATCGAATGGGAAGGGCGGCCGTTCGTCTACAAGCAGCGCCCCATGGCTGCGCCCGGCGACAGCGTCATCGCCGAGGCCGACTTATACGGACCGCGCTGGAAAATCGTCCAGGAGTACGGCCGCCTCAACGGCCTCGACGTGATCGAGGTCGACCCGCCGCAGGCCCGCGTCGGCCTCGCCGCCACCGGCACCACCTTCGACGCCCTGCGCCAGGCCCTGCTCGACCTCGGTGTCGACGACGCCGCGCTGCACCGCGCCGGTATCCGCCTGCTGCGCATCGGCATGCCGTACCCCATCGGTCCCGAGATCGTCCGCGAATTCGCCCGCGGCCTCGACGAACTGATCGTGGTCGAGGACAAGACCGCCTTCGTCGAGACCCAGATCCGCGAGATCCTCTACGGCACCGCGAACGCCCCGCAGATCGTCGGCAAGAAGGACGCCGACGGCCGCCCGCTCGTGCCGGTCGACGGTGAGCTCACCGCCGGTCGCCTGCGCGGCCCGCTGCGTCGCGTGCTCCGCGGCCACGTCGAACTCGGCCCCGCACCCCTGCCGCAGCTGTCGCTCGAGGTGCTGTCCACCCAGCGCACCCCCTACTTCTGCAGCGGCTGCCCGCACAACCGCTCCACCGCGCTGCCGGAGGGTTCGATCGGCGGCGGCGGCATCGGCTGCCACACCCTCGTCACCCTGTCCGGCCGCAAGGACAGCGCCGTCACCGGCTTGACCCAGATGGGCGGCGAAGGTGCGCAGTGGATCGGCCAGGCGCCCTTCACCGACATCGGCCACATGTTCCAGAACCTCGGCGACGGAACCTATTTCCACTCCGGCCAGCTCGCCGTGCAGGCGTGCGTCGCCGCCGGGGTGAACATCACCTTCAAGCTGCTCTACAACGACGTCGTGGCGATGACCGGCGCGCAGGACGCCGAAGGCGCCCTGAAGATCCCGGCGCTGACCCACAAGCTCACCACCGAGGGCGTCCGCAAGATCATCATCTGCTCCGACGAACCGAAGCGTCTGCGCAAGCGCACCCTCGCTCGCGGCACCGAGGTCTGGCACCGCGACCGGCTCGACGAGGCGCAGAAGCTGCTGCGCGAGATCGAGGGCGTCACCGTGCTCATCTACGACCAGCACTGCGCCGCCGACGCACGCCGTCAGCGCAAGCGCGGCACCCTGCCCGCCCGCACGACCCGCGTCGTCATCAACGAAGCGGTGTGCGAGGGCTGCGGCGACTGCGGCGTCAAGAGCAACTGCCTGTCGGTGCAGCCGGTCGACACCGAGTTCGGTTCGAAGACCCGCATCGACCAGACCTCCTGCAACACCGACTACTCGTGCCTCGACGGCGACTGCCCGTCCTTCGTGACCGTCGAGACGTCGCCGGAGAAGCCGAAGCGTCGCAAGGCTCCGGCCCCGCCGCGCATCCCGGACGCCGCCATCGACACCCCGAAGGGCACCCGCAACGTCTTCCTCGCGGGCATCGGCGGCACCGGTATCGTCACCGTCAACCAGGTGCTCGCCACGGCCGCGCTGCGCGCCGGATTCGAGGTCGAGTCGCTCGACCAGATCGGCATGAGCCAGAAGGCCGGCCCGGTGGTCTCCCACCTGCGCTTCGCAGCCGACGGACTCGAGCCCGGCAACCGCGTCGGCCCGGGCGGTGCCACCGCTCTGCTCGCGCTCGACCTGCTCACCGCGACCGAGCCGAAGAACCTCGCCTACGCGAACCGTGAGGAGACCGTGGCGGTCGCGTCGACGAGCCGTGTCCCCACCGGCGACATGGTCTACGACCGGTCGGTCCGGCACCCCGACGAGCAGGACCTGCTCGCCCGCCTCGACACCGCGACGCGCACGACCGTCTCCTTCGACGCCCTCGCCGCAGCCCAGGCGCTGTTCGGTGAGACCTCGGCCGCGAACTTCCTCGTCGTGGGCGCCGCCCACCAGCTCGGCGGACTCGAGATCCCCACCGACGCCATCGAGGAGGCCATCGGGATCAACGGTGTGGCCGTCGCGACCAACATCGCCGCCTTCCGCTGGGGCCGGGTGGCCGTCGCGGATCCCGCGGCCTTCGCCGCCGCGACCGAACCGGCCCGCACGGAGCGCGCCGCCACCGTCGCGCCGGAGCGTCTGTTCGCCGGCACCACCTTCACCGGCGAGGTCGAGCGGCTCGTGCGGATCCGCGCCGCGTCGCTGATCGACTTCCAGAGCGAAGCCCTCGCCGCCCGTTACATCGCGCAGGTGCAGGCAGCCTGGGAGGCCGAGCGCCGCGTCACGAACCGCACGGACTTCAGCGAGGCCGTCGCCCGCGGACTGTTCAAGTTCACCGCCTACAAGGACGAGTACGAGGTCGCACGCATGCTCGTCGACCCGGCCTTCCTCGACGAGGTGCAGGGCCAGGTTCCCGGTGGGCACAAGCTCACCTACCGCCTGCACCCGCCGGCGCTGCGCGCACTCGGCCGCGAGAAGAAGGTCGGCTTCGGACCGAAATCGCATGTCGCGCTGAAGGCTCTGTCCAAGGCGAAGCGTCTGCGCGGCACGAAGCTCGATCCCTTCGGCTACGCCCACGTCCGCCGCGTCGAGCGTGCTCTGCTCGCCCACTACACCGCCATGATCCAGCGGCTTGCCGCCGACCTGGACGTCGACTCCTACGACCGCGCCGTCGAGATCGCGGCCCTGCCCGACATGGTGCGCGGCTACGAGGACGTCAAGCTCCGCTCCGTCGAACAGTACCGGGCCCGTCTCGCCGAGCTCGGCATCGACACCGACTTCTGACGCACGAACACCCTCTGCTGCAAAGGAACCCACCGATGACCACCTCTGCCCTCGACCTCCCCGAGTTCACTACGTCCGACGGCGTGTTCGGCCGCTCGGCCCGCCTGACCGACCGTCCGCACGAGCAGGTCGTCTTCCACCACGACGCGGCCACCGGCTTGCGCGCCATCGTCGCGCTCCACTCCACCGCACTCGGACCCGCCCTCGGCGGCACCCGCTTCTACCCCTATGCGGACGAGATGTCGGCACTCGAGGACGTGCTGCGACTGTCGTGGGGGATGACCTACAAGGCCGCGGTGTCGGGTGTGAACCTCGGTGGCGGCAAGGCCGTCATCATCGGTGATCCGAAGATGGACAAGAGCGACGAACTGCTCGCCGCCTACGGACGATTCGTCGAGTCGCTCGGTGGTCGCTACATCACCGCCGCCGACGTGGGAACCCGCGCGGAGGACCTCGACGTGGTGGGCCGGCACACCGCCCACGCCGTGGGGCGCACCGTCGCCGCCGGCGGATCCGGTGACAGCTCGCCGCTGACCGCACTCGGTGTCTTCCAGGCCATGCGTGCCGGCGCCCGGACCGTTTGGGGACACACGACTCTCGCGGGTCGCACGGTCGGTGTGGAGGGGCTCGGCAAGGTCGGCTACGAGCTCGTGAGGCTGCTCGTCGCCGACGGTGCCGAGGTGATCGTCTCCGACGTGAACCCCGCGGCGATCGCCCGCGTGGTCGACGAGTTCCCGGCGCAGGTCACCGACAACGTCGTCGCCTCGTCCGCCGACGTCTACGCCCCGTGCGCCCTCGGCGGCACGCTGACCTCGACCACCGCTGCCCACCTCGACGCACGTCTCGTGTGCGGTGCGGCCAACAACCAGCTCGCGCAGCCCGAGGTGGAGGGACTGCTGGGCAAGCGCGGAATCGTCTGGGTGCCCGACTATGTCGCGAACGCGGGCGGACTGATCCAGGTCGCCGGTGAGGTCGACGGATCCGCCGCCGACGTCGTCCGCGAGCGGGTGGAGTCGATCTTCGACCGCACCGCCGAGATCTTCGACGTCTCGAGCACTCTCGGCGTCACGCCGGGCGCAGCCGCCAACCGCATCGCGGAGCGGCGCATCGATACCGTCTGATCCGCACAGGGAAACTGATCCGCACAGGGGAACAAGGGGAGGCGCCGCGAGGTGCCTCCCCTTCTCGTGCTGTCAGGGTTGGCCGGGAGACGACGACCGGCCGTGTCCCGCATCGCGGGTGATGTGCTCGACGAGCGGCTGCGTCCGGTACTCGATCGGCGTGGTGAGCGCGAGCGTCGTGGTGGTGTGCGCGACGCCCTCGATGGCGTGGAGCCGTTCGAGGACCAACAGGAGGTCCTCCTGGGACTGCGCCGCCATCCGGATCAGGAGATCCTCCCGGCCCGTCGTCGCGTGCACCTCCAATACCTCGGGGAATCGGCCCAATTGGGCGATCACATGCCCCATCCGGGCCTGGACGAGCTCGGCGCCGATGAACGCCTGCAGCGGCACACCCAGCTTCGGCAGGTCGACGACCGGTCGGTATCCGGTGACGGCACCGGACTCCTCGAGTTTTCTGATGCGCGACTGCACGGTGTTGCGGGCGACGCCGAGCTTCGCCGACAGGTCGACGATTCCTGCCCGGGGGTTGTGCGTGAGCTCTCCGAGGAGGGCTGCGTCGAGCCGGTCGAGACTGAACACGATGACACCCTTTCCGTTGTGATGCGCGTCACCACTCGAGCATAATGCTCAGCCGAACAGAAAGATATTGACACATCACGAGCCAGTGCCATGATTGCTGCATCAAATGCTCACGCAAACACGGCTTGCTGCAACGTAATGCACGCGAAGTGAGCGACATGCCTACCCCTCGCCCGGACCGGGCGTGGCGGGCGCCGCAATCACCCCGAGGAGCACACAATGCCCGGAGTCGGCATCTGGCGGACCAAATCCGTCGAACAGTCGATCGCGGATACCGATGAACCCGGTTCGCGGCTACGACGAGAACTGACCGCCAAGGATCTGACCGTGTTCGGCGTCGCCGTCGTGGTCGGAGCCGGAATCTTCACCCTCACCGCCCGCACCGCCGGCAATCTCGCCGGACCGTCCATCTCGCTGGCGTTCGTCCTTGCCGCGATCGCGTGCGGTCTCGCCGCACTGTGTTACGCGGAGTTCGCCTCTGCGGTACCGGTCGCCGGCAGCGCCTACACCTTCTCCTACGCCACCTTCGGTGAATTCGTCGCCTGGATCATCGGATGGGACCTGATCCTCGAGTTCGCCCTCGCCTCCGCGGTCGTCGCCAAGGGATGGTCGATGTATCTCGGGGGCATGTTCGGCGGGGACGCATCGATCGACCTCGGACCGATCACGGTCGACTGGGGGTCGCTGCTCATCGTCGGCGCCATCACGATCATCCTCGCGATCGGAACCAAGGTCTCGTCGCGGGTCTCCGCCGTCGTCACCGCCATCAAGGTCGCGGTGGTCCTGCTCGTCATCGTCGTCGGCATCTTCTACATCGACAAGTCCAACTACTCGCCGTACGTCCCGCAGGCCGAAGAGGCAGAGAGCGCCGCATCCGGTCTGCACCAGTCGCTGTTCTCGGCGCTCACCGGCGCGGGCGGCAGCACCTACGGCTGGTACGGCCTCCTCGCCGCAGCGAGCCTGGTCTTCTTCGCCTTCATCGGCTTCGACGTCGTCGCCACCACCGCCGAGGAGACCAAGAACCCCCAGAAGGCACTGCCCCGCGGCATCTTCGGTTCGCTGGCGATCGTCACCGTCCTCTATGTCGGCGTCACGCTCGTGCTCACCGGCATGGTGAAGTACACCGACCTGCGCACCGGCAGCGAACTGGTCGGTGACGGCAGCGCCACGCTGGCCACGGCCTTCGAGGCACACGGCATCACCTGGGCGCAGATGGCCATCAACATCGGCGGTCTCGCCGGCCTCACCACCGTCGTGATGGTGATGATGCTCGGCCAGACCCGCGTGCTGTTCGCGATGTCCCGCGACGGACTCGTCACGCGCAAGCTCGCCGTCACGAATCACAAGGGTGTGCCCGTGCGCATCACCCTGATGGTCGGTGGTGTCGTGGCCGTCCTCGCCGCGGTGTTCCCGATGGGTGTGCTCGAGGAGATGGTCAACATCGGCACCCTGTTCGCCTTCGTGCTGGTCTGCGTCGGCGTGATGGTGCTCCGTCGGACCCGCCCCGACCTGCCCCGCGGATTCCGGGTGCCGCTCGTGCCGCTGGTCCCGATCCTCGCGGTCCTCGCCTGCGGCTGGCTCATGCTCAACCTCTCGGTCGAGACGTGGATCCGTTTCACCGTCTGGATGGTCCTGGGCGTGGCGATCTACTTCGTCTACGGCCGCCGCAAGTCGGTCCTCGGACAGCGCCTGAAGCTCGAGGCCGCGCAACAGGAAGCCGCGAAGCACGAAGCGAAGGAACCCGAACCGGTATAGATCCATCGCCTACGGGCCCGCCCGCNCGGACCCGTGTGTTGCGGCGGTTGCGGGTACCCGACCGGAAGGAGACCGGACTCCGTCCGGTCGCGACGTCGTAAGAGGAGGAGAGTCATGGCCACCTGCGACACGTGCGGCAACGACTACGACAAGACCTTCACGCTCACGCGCGGGGACGTCTCGGGAACCTTCGACAGTTTCGAGTGCGCGATCACCGCGATGGCACCGCAGTGCGCCCACTGCCACTGCCGCATCCTCGGGCACGGGGTGGAGTCGACGGATGCCGTCTACTGCTGCGCGCACTGTGCTCGTCAGGCCGGGCACAGCGAGCTGACGGACCGTGCCTGACAGAAGGATACGAAGGGCGCGAAAGCGACAAAAAAGACTCTGCGAGTTGATCTTTCGGTGAACTCGAGAAAGATCTATGCACGCGAGTGAGCAGATTGCTCTATGCTGTGAACAGCGCCGCAGAGACGAAGGTCACAAGGGTTACCCGGCGTTTCGTCCGAACGCAGGACGAACCGGACATCGGGACCCGATTACCATCGATCTGCCCCTGTCGTCGGGGAGGCCGACAGGGAAGGGCCCCCGCCAGCGATTCGAGGGGAGGAGCCGGCGGGGGCCTCGCGCTGTATCTCCTGTGTCGGGGAGGACTCTAGGGAGACACGGCCACCTACGCCGTGGCCGCTTTGGAGCTTAGGTGACGGCTGGGCACTCGTCCAGGGTCGATACTGAAACGAGACCTGGAAAATCTTCTCGGGGTCGAACCGGGACGCTCATCCTGCTTTGCGGCGGATGGGGCCCGTTTCGACGTCGCTTCCCGCCGGAAAGACGGGGGTCGGCATGGCTCGGGACCCGTCGGGATGCCTCCGGTACGACGCCGGTCGCTGCGAACGTCGACGGCGCCGACGGTTCCGCGTCGTCCAGAAGCCCCAGGCTGCGATGCACACGCCCACTCCCGAGAGCAGGTCGGCCTCGGTCAGTCCGTGGTTCGGCGTCACCGAGTGCAGCACGCGACCCTCGAGAGGTCCGTTCATCAGCACCCAGAGCCCGGAGGCCACGAACGCGGCCGAGCTCGACAGCAGGTGGGGGCGCGAGAGGCACCACGTCGACGCGGCGAACAACGAGCACATCGCGACGAGTGAGTAGAACACGGCATTCTGCACGGTCGACTCCTCTCGCTCCTGCCGGATATCGATCAACTGTACTGGCGGAGGAGCCGGACCCACCGAGTCGCAAGTCGTGACTCTCGCAACAGGGGTATCAGCTCAGGCGTTGCAGGGTGACCGTCGTCAGGGCGAGCACCTGATCGTCGGCTCCGGCGTCCACGAGGCGGACGTCGACGACCGCGTGGTCCTTCGTCTCACGGACCACCGTGACGTGCGACCGCGCCGGCCCCACCTTCACCTGCGACAGATAGTGGGCCTGGATGTCGGTGGCCACGAAACCCGGGAGGACGGTGTGCGCCGCGTGCTCGGCGAGCAACGCCTGGGCGCCACCCTGGATGGTGCCGATCATGTTGGCCACGAACGGAGTGAGGTCGAGTTCGAGTACCCCGGTGCGTGCGTCGAGGGTGCGCATCCCCAATCGGGAGTAGATCGATCCTTCGACGTGCTCGCTGGGATATTCGCGGATGGTGCCCACCCATTCGCCGGGGTTGTAGTAGTCCGAACCGGCCGCAGCGGTGCGAGGGAGCCGCGCGAAGGTGACGAGACCGCGCCCCGCCGGCCGTAGCCCGCCGTCGTCGAGGGCGGCGACGAGCTCGTCGAGGTCGGTGACGCCGCACCCGTCGAAGATCTCCGCGGCGACGTGCACGGTCTTCTTGCCGACGCGCACCAGGCGGGTGTCGACGACGACCGGCCCCTCGGTGAGTGGTTCGGCCGTGTGGATGGAGAGGTCCTGGGTCGCCGTCCAGTCCGGGCTGCACACGGCGAGCGCCGGGGTGGACGTGACGATGTCGACCACGGTGGTGAGCATCCCGAGTGCTGCGGCGCCGGCGTCGTTGCGCAGCTTGTCGTGCAGATCGACGCGCATGACCGCGCGTTCCTTGCTCACCTGGAGCGACGTCAGGCCGAAGTCGGCGGTGAAGGTGTACTGGCTCATCGTCACCGACGGCCGCAGGCTCGTGGAAATGCCATTCTCGCTCATGAAAATAATATTGCCATTCTGTGGTCGACGACGGAAGGGCTACCTCGTCCGGAGGTTCACAACGCACAGGTGAGGCTCACAACCCTGATGGTCGACCATGGGCGTTGTGAGCCTCACTTCTCGGTTGTGAGCCTATTCGGGTCTCGGTGTCTCCGCGAACGAGTCACGCTGCTGAACCATCCACACCGGAGCGATGAAGATGCCTTCCGCTTCCACGCAGATCCCCTCCGAGTCCGCGATGTGCCCCACGACGAACGCCTTACGTCCCTCGACGCGGTCGAGTTTCGCCTCCGCGCGCAGAGCGCCGAGGGGAGTGCGCTTGCGGTAGCGGATGGTGAGCGTGCCCGTCATCCCTGGATATCCCGAGATGCGCGCAGCGTCGCCGAGGATCTGGTCGAGCAGCAGTGCGGAGACCCCGCCGTGCACGTGCCCGGCCGGCCCCTCGTAGACGGGACCGAGGTGGATGTCCGTCCACACGCGTCCGTCGTCGTCCTCGTGGATGTCGCCGATCGGGGCGATCGCGTTGCGCAGGCCTATTGCGGCGTTTCCCCAGTTACGGAATCGGCCCGAATCGTTGAACCGGGTGCCGTACGGGCCGTCCTCCCGGTCGCGTTCGAGGATCTCGCGCGCGGCTGCGAGATGCTCCCGCGCCCGCGCGACGTCGTCGGCATCCACACGCGTCTGCAGGGCGAGCTGGATCAGCTCGCGCACGTCCTCGGTGAGCGGACCGTAGGTGGCCCTCTGCTGATCGATTTCCTCGTCGGACAATCCGTCGTTGACGTAGAGCTCGAGGATGGAATCGGTCATCAGGGTTCTCCGGATCGTGAGCGTGGTGAAAGAAAGTAGTCGACCGCGCGCACTGTGGACGAGTCAAGTTCTTCTGCCGCTGTACGGGATCGCTGCAAAATCCGTAAAACGGACCGTTCTGTACGAAAACGTGTGAACCACGGCATGGACGGGAACCAATGAGAGAACCCCGTCGGCTTAACGAGGGGAGGGGCCGACGGGGTCCGTCCGTGCCATGTCAAAGGGGAGGAGACACGGCACGCTTTGTTGCGAGGAGCAACAACGACTCCACGCTACCCACGATTCTTTCACCTGCCAACCTCATCGAGGGGTGATCGACGGGGTGAACTTGCCGGATCTGCACCTATGGCGAGCGTCGTAATTCAAGCGTACCGTTCGCTTCTGCGTGCGCGGGTATGCGCCGGACAGGAGTCGGTGGTCGTGGCCGTAACCATCCACAAGGGCCGTGACAGCGTCACCAAACGAGTGCTGCTGGGGAGACCGCTGCGAAGCGACACGCTCGGCCACACGCTGTTGCCGAAACGTATCGCCCTGCCGGTGTTCGCGTCCGACGCCCTGTCGTCCGTCGCCTATGCGCCGGAGGAGATCTTCCTCGTGTTGTCGGTGGCGGGTCTGTCCGCCTACGCGTTCTCCGGCTGGATCGGTCTCGCCGTCGCCGTCGTCCTGGTCGTGGTGGTCGCGAGCTACCGGCAGAACGTACATGCCTACCCGTCCGGGGGCGGCGACTACGAGGTGGCGACGAAGAACCTCGGTGCGATGGCCGGGCTGACGGTGGGTAGCGCGCTGATCGTCGACTACGTGCTGACCGTCGCCGTGTCGATCTCGTCGGCCGCCCAGAACATCGGGTCGGCGATCCCCTTCGTCGAACACCACAAAGTGCTGTTCGCCATCACCGCGATCACACTCCTCACCGCGGTCAATCTGCGGGGACTCCGCGAAGCGGGCACGGCTTTCGCCATCCCCACCTACGCCTTCATGTTCTGCATCGGGGTGATGCTGGTCTGGGGTTTCGTGCGTCTCGTCGTGTTCGACGCCCCTCTGCGCGCCGAGTCGTCGCACTACGAACTCGCCGCCGAACAATCCCACCTGGCCGGACTGGCTTTCGCGTTCCTTCTTGCCCGCGCGTTCTCGTCGGGGTGTGCGGCACTGACAGGAGTAGAGGCCATCAGCAACGGGGTGCCGGCCTTCCGGAAGCCGAAATCGCACAACGCCGCCACCACCCTGCTGATGCTGGGTGCCATCGCGATCACGTTGCTGATGGGAATCATCGTGCTCGCCGAGCGACTGGGGGTCGTCGTCGCTGCGGACCCTGCAACGCAACTGCTCGGGGCACCCGAGGGGTACCACCAGAAGACGTTGGTCGCGCAGGTCGCCGAGACGGTCTTCACCGGCTTCCCGCTCGGCTTCTACCTCGTCACCGCTGTGACCGCGTTGATCCTCGTCCTCGCCGCCAATACGGCATTCAACGGTTTCCCGGTGCTCGCGTCGGTGCTGGCGCAGGACAAACACCTGCCGACGCAGCTGCGCACCCGAGGTGATCGGCTCGCGTTCAGCAACGGCATCGTCTTCCTGGCCCTCGCGGCGATCCTGTTCGTCTGGGTGTTCGACGCCGAGGTCACCCATCTCATCCAGCTCTACATCGTCGGGGTGTTCGTCTCCTTCACGCTGAGCCAGACCGGCATGGTGCGCCACTGGACCCGCCTGTTGGTCACCGAGACCGACCCGCGACACCGCCGGAGGATGCAACGCTCGCGCGTCGTCAACGGTGTCGGCCTGGCGATGACGGGGACAGTCCTGATCATCGTGCTCATCACGAAATTCGTTGCCGGCGCATGGATCGCGATCCTCGCCATGGTGACCGTCTTCGTGACGATGCGGGCCGTCAACCATCACTACCGACGCGTGGCGGCCGAACTCGACGCCGGCAAGTGGGACGGTCTACTGCCCAGCCGTACGTATTCGATCGTGCTCGTGGCCAAGTTGCACCATCCGACACGTCGGGCGCTCGCGTATGCCTCGGCCACCCACCCAGACACCCTCGAAGCGATCACCGTCGACGTCGACGAGGAGGACACCCGCGCTCTCGTGCGCGAGTGGGAAGCCAGCGACATCACGATTCCGTTGAAGGTGCTGGAGTCGCCGTACCGAGAGATCACGCGACCGGTACTCGACTACGTCAGACGGGTGCGTGGCAACTCGCCGCGCGACGTGGTCACCGTCTTCATCCCCGAATACGTCGTGGGGCACTGGTGGGAGAATCTGCTCCACAATCAGAGCGCGCTGCGGCTCAAGAGTCGTCTGCTGTTCCAACCCGGGGTGATGGTGACGAGTGTGCCGTGGCGGTTGCACTCTTCGGATTCGAGTTAGGCGAGCGCGGAGTCCGGTTCTCGATCAGGTTCGCGATGTCTGTACCGGCTCGCAGCAACGTTTCGGACTGCACTGCGATGGTGTGCAGGCGCTCGTGGAGTGCGTCCCGAGCAGTATCGGTGTCATTGTCGGTTCCGATCACTGCCATCACCGTCCGGACCGCCGGGATGCGGTAGCCACCCGCGCGTAGTGCGGCAACGATCCGCGCATCCCGCGCCGCAGAGGGTGAATAGCTCCGAACAGTGGTGCGGTCGATCCGTTCGGGCGCGACCAATCCCTCCTTCTCCCAGAACCTCAGGGTGGACGATTGCACTCCGATGGCGTTCGCCAGTTCGGTGATGCTCATGGCGTCGCCAGGTAGCGGAGGTGCGTCGTGGGCGGCTTCGTCCCCGATCACGTCGAGTGCGCGGAACGCGGCGAGACTCTCGGCGCGTGCCCGCGCGAGCCCACTGTGGAGTTCGACGACACGGGCGAGCGCCACGTCGTAGGGGAGGACCTGCACATCGTGCATGACGCTGCGCGCCTCGACGGGACCCACCGCGACAGCCAGTGCGCGGTACGCACGCAAGGCCGTGACGTGTTCGGGACCGAATCTGCGGTAGCCGTTGGGCATTCGTACGGCGGGAGGAATCACTCCGAGGCGTTCGAGATCGCGCACCTGCTGCACGGAGTATCCGGCGGCTGCCGCCAGACGCCCCGTCGTCATCGTGTGCTCCACTGCTCGAACCCTCCATAAGGACTTCAAGGTGACACTCGAAGTATGACCATGGAACAGATCCTCGCGGAGATCAGAAGCTTCAGCGGTGTCCTCGAGCTCGCGCCCCAGGAGGGAAGCGGGCACCCCGAGATCTCGTGGGGCGACCATTTCTTCTACTACGCCCCGGACGGCGAGGTCCCGCACAATCGGCAGCCCTACGCGACGATCGTGACGAAGAACTATCCGAACGATGGGGATTCACGCCTCGACGAGCCGGGCCGATGGCGCATGAACGCACATGCCGGGACGCAGCTGTTCACCGAGTTGCTCGGCTACCCACCCCGGTCCGTCGACCCCTCGACGATCGACTTCGCCGAGGCCGACGTCTTCATCCCTCATCCGCTCTACGGCTCACTGGGATGGGTCGCGGTCGTCGAACCCGGCGAGCGGACCACGCCGCGTCTGCTCGAAGTGCTGCGCGACGCCCACCTGGCCGATCGGCGCCGAGTCGAACGCAGGAGCGCGCTACGCGACACGGAGTGATCGTGCGAAAAAGCTTCTGCTGTCACCCATCCCTGTCGGGAACACTCTCGAAGAACGACGTCACGGTGTCGACGGTGAAGCGGTGACGTAGACGGCACGCCGAGTTCTGGTTCGCGAACAGGCCCGGGATGCGGAAGGCATCCTCGCGCGCGACGGTGTGCGCCCACTGCACCGGCACGATCCACTCGCGGTGGTCCTCGTGCGGGTCCGTGCCCTCGCTCTCGTGGACATACGGCGCCTTCAGGTCGAGGCTGCGGAACGGCACCGGGCGACCGTCGACGACGAGCGTCGCCTCGTCGGCCGGAGCCGCCGGCCCGGTCACGACGCCGATGCCCACGTACCCGCTCTTCGGGATGTAGACGAAGACGTGGCCACCGACAGGCAACTCCTGCAAGGAATCCGAATACCAACGGCCGCCGCCCGCGGCGAGGAATCCGTAGCGGCGGCCGTCGTCCCAATTCCGTGAGGGGCTGCGCTCACCGAAGTTCACATACCAATCCCGGCCGTTCCATTCGGACTCGGGACGATTCGACCCGGACGATTCCGCCACGCACACTCCTTCGTCGGGAACACCTCGTTCCACGGTAGGCGCGCGGCACCGTCGGTGTGATCAGTGCCAGTCGCTCTTCCTTCCGAGGGTCTCGACGGGAGTCGCACCGGGCCGGGTCCACTGCGGCACCGGGCGGCTCGTCTCATCCCATGTCGCCTTGCCGTCGGCGTCGGCGCGCCAGAACCAGCACGGGTCGTCTCCCTCCGGCCACCCCTCGGGTTTGTCCTCCCACCTCTCGCCGCGCCCGTACGGGGTCATGTCGAGCAGGCCGGCGGAGCTGTTGGCCCGTTCGGTGCCGCGACCCGTCGTGGAGTAGGTGAGGAAGGTCCGGTCTCCGTCCCGGAGGTAGGAGGTGAGATAACCCATCGCTCCGCCCACGGGTTCGTCGACGTCGCGCACCGAATACCAGGGCTGGGTGTAACCCATGAACTCGACGAACGCCGCCACCTCCTCCCACGGGCCGGTGGTGACGAACGCGAGCGACACCCCGCGAGCATTGAGGTAGACGGCGTCGCGGACGTGCCAGGCCGTGGTGGTGCATCCCTCGCACTGTCCTTGCGGGGGTGCACCGTCGTACCACATGTGCTTGTAGACGACGAGTTCGTTGCGCCCCTGGAAGAGGTCGAGGAAGGGGACCGGGCCGTCGGGCCCGACCACCTCGACCGTTCCGTCGAACTCCACCATCGGGAGTCGTCGGCGGGCCGCGGCGATGGCGTCGCCCTCCTTCGTGTGGGCTTTCTCCCGAACGAGGAGTTCGTCGCGCGCGGCCTGCCAGGTCGCGAGGTCGACCACGGGTGGACGGCCGGAATGCGGTTCGGTCATGGTGACCTCCGGAAAGCAGGAACCGCGACGCGCGCGGGAGCGGATCGGACGGGTTACACGCGGCTCGGTTGGAGCACGTCGCGGAGCACGGCGGCGAAGGCTTCCGGATCGCCGGGCATGCCCTCCGCGGAGCCCATGAAGCCACCGTGATCGCCGGGGAACAGCGTCGGGGTGGTACCGAGCCGATCGGCGAGCGCTGCCGAGGCACGGCCGCACAGCTGGCGTACCGACTCGCGACCACCTGCGACGACGATGTGCGTGGATGCGTTCGCCAGAGCGTCGAGATCGGGGTGGTAGCCCGTGCACGACATCCAGTTCTGACCCAGCAGCACGTCGTCGCGGGTCCCGTCGTCCTCGCTGGGCAGTCCGAAGTCGGACGGGCTCGGAGCGGGCCGGTCGAGATAGTCGGAGGTCAGTTCACCTTCGTAGCCGACCAGGGCGATGAACTTCGCCATGGCCGGTCCGAGACCGCTGCGCTGATAGGTGTCGCGAATGTCGTCGCGCACCGCTTCGGCCCCGAGGCGATCGGGCAACAGTTCCATGATCGGCGGTTCGTGCGCGACCAGCGTGCGCACCTGCTCGGGGTGGAGCGTGACGAGTTCGAGCGCGTTGACCGCGCCGCCGCTGCTGGCGAAGACGTCGACGGGACCGAGATCGAGTTCGACGAGGATCCGGTGCAGGTCGTCGGCGTGCAGGGTGGGGGTGGACTGCATCGACGTGTCGGTGCGCGTACCGCGGCCCGTGCCGCGCGGGTCGTAGGTGATCACCGTCCGGTCGTCGAAGAAGGAGGCGAGGCTCGTGAAGCCGCTCGCGTCCATCGGGGATCCGGCGAGCAGCAGTGGGGTGGCGTCGCCGGGGACGGTTCGGACGTCGTAGACGAGAGTCGCGCCGGGGACGTCGATCGTGCGGGTGACGGGTTCGGGCATGTCGGCTCCTTCTGGGTCGGTGACCATACCGACCCGCGGCGCCCGAGAAATTCATCGCACATACGACCGCGTCCGCACCCATGACGGATGCGGACGCGGCGTGCGCTGGCTCAGTGGGCGATGCCTGGTTTTGCGGGCAGTCCGCCGAGGAGCGCAAGAGATCCGAAGTGCATATGTGTTCCTCCTGTCGTTCGGTTATCCGGACTGCGTCCGCACCGGGACGCTGACGGAGGAATACCCGTTGCTTCGAGACGAAACTCTCTCGAGGACCAGAAATCCACTTCGTTATGTTTTCGTGCTCTCGGAGAGCTTTCGCGCGGTCGGCCCCGGCCGGGTCTGCGATTCGCTCGGCCCCAGCGGACCGTGGCCGTGGGCGCACTGCACGACCGCTTCGACCGGCGCGCCGCAGTCGCGATGTTCGATGAGCAGCGACGGACCCTCCGGATCGGCGCAGTATTTGTCACCCCACTGGAGCAGGGCGACGAGGATCGGGTAGAGATCGCGGCCCTTGTCGGTGAGCCGGTACTCGTTGCGCGTGCGGCGGCCTTCCTCGCGGTAGGGGACGGTGTCGAGGATCCCGGCCTCGACGAGGGTGCGCAGTCGGGCCGACAGCACGGGGTCGGAGATGCCGGTGTGCCGGCGCATCTGCTCGAAACGTCGCACGCCGTTGAACACTTCGCGGAGAACGATCATCGTCCATTTCTCGCCGATGACGTCCATCGTGCGCTGGACCGAGCAGTTGTCGGTGCTGTAGTCGAGCCACTGCATGCCCACAGGGTAGCTGACTTAATCCTTGACAGTCAGCCTTGGCAGTGGCTAACTGTGGATATCGAAGTCAGCGTGAACGAGGAGTTGTCATGACCGGAAGTGTCGAGGCCCGTCCGACCATCGAGGACTACGGGCAGAAGCCGCCGAGCCGATTCGTCGAGGCGAGCGGCTTCGTCGTCGAGGAAGCCACCGGAACGAAGGTCACCGGATACGTCGACCTGGGACCCGACCACCACACCCCGTGGGGAGTCGTGCACGGCGGGCTCTACGCGACCATCGTCGAAACTGCCGGCAGCATCGGCGCAAGTGCCGCGGTACTCGAGCGCGGCCAGTTCGCCGTCGGCGTCAACAATTCGACCGACTTCCTGCGCTCGACCACGGGATGCCGCGCGTCGGTCACGGCAGAACCGTTGCAGCAGGGAAGGACTCAACAGCTGTGGCTGGTGATCATCACCGACACCGCGAGCGGCAAGGTCCTCGCTCGCGGTCAGCTGCGACTGCAGAACGTTCCGTTGCCGGAGTAGTTGTTTGCGCGCATCGGTGTCGGGAATCCGTATCCATGGCAAGTATGGAACCGTTTCTCCCGATCAAGCACACCGGCTCCGACGAGATCGACGCGGCCGATCCCGGTCAGGGCGCGCCGGCTACAGATCCTGGACCCGTCCCGGGTGAGGACGTCGACCCCGAGATGGCGCAACGCGAAAAGGACGAACTCGGGAAGAGGATGTCCGAGAAGCGCAGCGAAGACACGGTTTTCCGGACGCCGGAAGTGAATCCGTCCGAATAGACCGAACCGCGCCCGCACGCAGGGGGGTGTGCGGGCGCGGAGTCGATCGGTCCGGCTGTCAGAGAACGATGCCGAGGGCGGCGAGCAGTCCACCGAGGGTCAGTGCGAGAGATCCGAGCAGCATAGGAATACCTCCATGTTGTTGTGGATGGGCACGCCCGCGAACGGACGCGGGAAGTGAAAGATCCGCAAGATCAATTCACTTCCGTCCCATACTTCGCAAAGGCGTCAAAGCCTGTTACCTGACGTCACGAGTTGTTATCTATCCGTGATAAAAGCGTCCGATTAGACCGAAATACCCTTTGATCATGGGCGTTTCAGGACTTGGGATTCACGGCGTTCTGGGACTTTCCGCGTTCGATCACTGCCGCCCGCCTCTCGGCGACCCGCGACGGCGAGAACTCCCGCATCCACTCTTCCGAGGTCTGCTGCTCCACCCGTAGGGCCGGTTCGACGACATGCTCCTCGGCCTGGCGGTACGACGCGAGCAACGCCCGCACACCCGGCTGGTCGTTGCCGGCGATCGTCCGCGCAACCTCCAGGGCCCTGTCGAGCAGGTCGTCGTGCGCGACGACCTGCGTCACCAGACCCGCACGCAGCGCCTCCTCGGCACCCACGAAGTTGCCGGACAGGCTCATGCGACGCGCGAAGCCCGGACCCACCGCCGCGGGCAGGCGCTGGGTGAGTCCCCAACCCGGCAGGACGCCGACGCGCGCATGGGTGTCGGCGAAGCGGGCACGCTCGGACGCGATGAGGAAGTCGCACGCGAGCGCCATCTCGAGGCCGCCGGTGATGGCGGCACCGTTCACCGCGCCGATGATCGGCTTGGAGATGGGCTTCCACGGATGACCGACAGGGAGGTCGGCGCCGGAGACCAGCGACAGGTTGCCTCCGCTTTCTCCGAGTTCCTGCAGGTCGAGTCCGGCGCAGAAGGCCGGGTCGGTGCCGGTGAGGACCACGACGTTCGTCTCGTCGTCCACCTCCGCGGCGGCGATCTCGGTGCGCAGGGCATCGATGAGCGCCGAGCTCAGCGCATTCCGCGCCTCCGGGCGGTTGAAGGTGAGAATGCGGACGGAATCGCGCTGCTCGACGAGCAGGATCTCTTCGGAAGTCATGGCCCGACAGTATCCGTAACTTCGGTGGATCCGACCCCGCTCAGCGGGGCTGGATCCACTGAAGCTGTGCCTGCGTGCGTTCCTCGATCCACGAGCGCATCGAGTCGACGCTCTCCTGCAGTGCCTCGGCGGTGAGTCCGTCGGAGGTCGGCACCGACGCCGCCACCGCGTCGAGGACCTCGAGTGCCAGACCGTTGCCGTAGATCTGCTCGGACAGTTCTCGGTACGCCTGGTGGTAGATCTCCGTGAAGGCGTCGGAGTCGAGGAAGCGGGTCTTCAAGGTATTGCCGCCGCCTGGTCCGCGACCCTCACCTCCAGGCATTCCAGGTGGCATGGCCTGAGGCATCCCCTCCGGTGGCGTGGCGCCCGCCATGCCCTGCGGGCGACCGCCCGGTCCCATGCCGCCCATCATGGAGACGGAGTCGTCCGGGCCGGCGGAAGTATCACCCCGCATGGCCATGTTCAGATCCCACGAGACCACCGAGAGCTTCTTCGTGTCGAGGTCGTACCAGAGGTAGTAGTTCTGACCGGGTCCGGCCATGTCGTCGAAGTTGACGAGCAGGTTCTGTGTGGCGACGTACCGAGCGAAGGACTCGACGTCGACCCAGTCGGCGAGGTGCGCGTCGAACTCTGCGTCGTCGGCCGAGTCCATCCACTTCAGGAAGCTGATGATGGGTTGCAGCGTCCCGGAGTCGGCGGCATTGATCTCCTTGAACTGGTCGGCGTAGTCCGACTGGTCGTCGCCGACGTACTCGAACCGCGACGACGCATCGGCCTTGTAGAGGTAGCCGGGGGAGTCGAACAGCGAGTTGGCGTACTGCTCGTCGGGATGCTCGAGCACCAGTCGCGTCGCGGTGGCGCTGTCGTTGACCGAGTACACCGTGTACGCGTACCGCTGGGTCGGTTGATCGGTCTCGGCGGTGAGCGACAACGCCATCGCCTCGTTGATCACCGGCGAGCCGGGCCGCACCGACAGTTCTGTCATGCCCTGATACGCGCGACCGTCGACGTACTTGTCGAAACGGATCAGCAAGGGCAACGAGGTCGGATCCTCCGGATCCACCTGAACCGTGCCCTCCATCCCGGGCGGGCCTTGCGCCTGATCGAAACCCTCGCCCTGCAGGCCGCGCAGCGTCGAGTTGCCCTTCAGGCGCACACCCACGTCGTCGATGCGGGTGCCGTCGATGACCACATCGGCGACCACCCACTCCTTGTCGCCGTCCTTCTCGTATGCGGAGATCATGTCGTCGTACTCGGCGTCGCCGATCTCGAGCGACAACTCGTGTGTGGCGGAGGTGTCGAACAGATCGACTGTGCCGGCGACGTTCTCGGTGATCTCCGAGGAGATGATCGTCGGGTCGCCTGTGATGTAGGGCCGCACGCGTGTCGCTCCGAAGGCCGTGGCCACGATCGCGACGAACGCGATGAACGCCACCGGCAGTTTCCAGTGCCGACGCAGCGAGGTCGGTATCCGGTGCCGCAGACGGCGCCGCGGGGTGGGTGCCGTCATCACAGGTCGGTCTGGTCGTATCCGGTCAGGACGCTCACCCGCTGGCCGGCATTGACGGCGCTCAATGCAGCGATCAGGTCGTTCGAGCTCGTGCCCTTCTTCAGCTGAGCCGTGTAGTACAGCTCCACCAGGGCGCCGGCGCGGACGGATTCGGTGGACACCAACTCGTATTCACTGCAGTGCTTGATGAGAACGTCCTCGACGGTGCTGGTGTAGGCAGGCTCCGGCGGCACCTGCACCTTGACCACCTGACGCTGCACGTCGAGCTTGAACCAGTTGAACTTGTTCATGATCAGCAGCACGAGGCAGATCGCGACGGTCGCCGCGATGGCGAGCACGTAGAAGCGGGTACCGGTGGTCATGCCGATGGCCATCACCAGGAAGATGAACCCGACATCGCGAGTTTCTTTGATGGCGTTGCGGAATCGCACCACCGAGAGCGCGCCGACGAGAGCGAACGCCCGGGCGATGTTCGATCCGACCACCAGCATGATGAGCGCGATGACCATGCCGACCAGCACCAGCGTCTGCACGTAGGACTGGCTGTAGGAGACGTTCTTGTGCGTGTAGCGGTAGACCCACGCAATGACGCTCGACAGCACGAACGACAACGCCAGTGACACCACGATGTCGAAGGTCGTGAACGTGCCACTGAGGTCCTGCAAATCGAAATTCATATCCGTCCTTGTTTCGGAAAGGGAGAGTCAGCGAACCGGAATCGGCTCGGTGGAAAGTAGATCGGCAGGTACCCGCACATCGAAGCCGTCCGGCAGCACCAGTTCCGGTGCACCGAAACGGGACCTGGGTGCGAGTCCGAACGCCTCGACCGACTGGCAGTACTTCGATACCCGGATCACCGACATGTCCAGCCGCGCCGTCAGATCCGTCGCCCAGTAGGGCACCCGCTCGTTGGCCTTGAGCTCCACGACGGCCAGCTTCGGCGGGATGATGAAGCGGTTCTCGGCGCCGGACGCGAAATGGAAGTCGCGGTCGCGGCCGTGCACCTTGTGGTCGATCGTCACGCGCAGGCCGAGGTCGGCGTCGCGGCCGACGAACGCCTCGCGCAGATAACCGGTCGTCACGATCGGTCGCAGATCCAGATTCCCCACGAGGCCGGAGACCTCGTTGACGAACGGCCGCTGCGAGTCGTCGCACTCGATGTCCTCGCGTCCGTTCAGCCATCGCAGGGCGACACCGTAGGGGAGGGCGGTGCGACGCTTCTGCGTCACCCGGTTGACGCGTTGCTTGATCTCGACCTGCACGGGAGTGTCGTCGGTGCATGCGGCCGGGTCCCCGTACAGCCGCATGCGTACCTTGCGGCGGAACTTCAGGCCCTCGATCTTCTCCCAGTAGAACCGCAGATCCGGTGTGTCGTAGTACAGCGACGTCACCGGATATCCGCCGTGCGGGGAGTACGGATCGGTGTCCATCCGGGCGGCGAGCTCGCGCCGCAGCTCGGGCACCTTCATCTCGTCGACGAAGTATTTGATCTCGTACCGGTTGAACGCGTGCAGTGTGCTCGCGGTCTGCTGGAAGCCGTTGTTCACCCCCACAGCACACACTCGTGATCTCGAGGTTCCGTGGAGTTCTCCTGGCAACTTCCTGACAATCGGGAAGCTCACAGGAATCTGCCAGGAAACCTCGAGCGGGGTGACAGCCCTACCCGCGACAATCGAAGTCGTGACCGACCGGATTCCCGAAGCGCGCGTGCTCGTCGTCGACGACGAGCCGAGCATCGTCGAACTGCTGTCCGTGAGCCTGAAGTTCCAGGGCTTCGAGGTGGAGACCGCGAGCAACGGCGCCGAAGGACTGGACAAGGCGCGACGCTTCCGGCCCGACGCGGTGATCCTCGACGTGATGATGCCCGGGATGGACGGCATGGGCCTGCTGCGCCGCCTGCGCGCCGATGGCATCGACGCGCCCGTGCTGTTCCTGACCGCGAAAGACGCGGTGGAGGACAAGGTCGCGGGCCTGACGCTCGGCGCCGACGACTACGTCACCAAACCGTTCAGCCTCGAAGAGGTCATCGCCCGGCTGCGCACGATCCTGCGCCGCGCCGGCAAGGTGTCCGAGATCGAACGCAGCTCCCGCATCACCTTCGCCGACCTCGAACTCGACGAGGACACCCACGAGGTGTTCAAGGCCGGCACGCCCGTGTCGCTGTCGCCGACCGAGTTCACGCTGCTGCGGTACTTCATGCTCAACGCCGGGACGGTGCTGAGCAAGCCCCGCATCCTCGAGCACGTGTGGAACTACGACTTCGGCGGTGAGGTCGGGGTTGTCGAGTCGTACGTGTCGTATCTGCGACGCAAGGTGGACACCGGCGACGTCCCCCTCATCCACACCGTTCGCGGGGTGGGCTACGTGATGCGGGAACCCCGCACATGAACCGGCTGCGGGCGCTGCCGCTCCGTTGGACGCTGGTGGCCGCCCTGGTGCTCCTGGCCGGCATCGGTCTGCTCGCGTCGGGTGTTGCCGTCACCTCGGCTCTGCAGAACTCTCTGCTGTCGCGCGTCGACCGGGACCTCGAGGAGGCCGCACGGACCTGGGCGCGACCCGACCGACCCCCACTGACGCCACCGCTGGACGCCCCCACCTCCCGGCGACCGCCGAGCCCCTTCTACGTGCAGGTCGTCGACGCCGACGGACAAGTGCTGTTCGTCGTCAACGACAAGTCGACCGCACCGGATGTGCCTGAGGATCCGACGGGTAGGCCCGTCACCGTCGGATCCGTGGGCGACGACGGTCCGCACTGGCGGGTGATGAGCACCGAGAACGCGTCGGGTGTCGTAACCACCGTCGGGATGAGCCTGGCCGAGTCCGAGGAGACGGTGGACAGCCTCGTCGTGCTGCAGACGGTGATCGGTGCGGTCGTGCTGGTCGCACTGGCGGTGGGCGGCGGTGTCGTCGTGCGTATGAGCCTGCGTCCCCTCGACGAGGTCGAGCGCACCGCCGCCGCGATCGCTGAAGGCGACCTCAGCGAGCGGGTGCCCGAGGGCGATCCCCGAACCGAGATCGGGCGGTTGTCGGTGACCTTCAACGCCATGCTCGGCAGGATCGAATCGGCCTTCGCAGCAACCGCAGCATCCGAGGAGTCGGCGCGACGCTCGGAGGAGAAGATGCGTCGCTTCGTCGCCGATGCCAGCCACGAACTCCGAACCCCGCTCACCACCATCCGCGGTTTCGCCGAGTTGTACCGGCAGGGCGCGAGTACCGACACCGGCATGCTCATGGAACGCATCGAACGCGAGGCCCGCCGCATGGGCCTGCTCGTCGAAGACCTGCTGATGCTCGCGCGACTCGACGAACAACGCCCGCTCGACCGTTCCCCGGTGGACCTGCTCGCGGTCGCCGCCGACGCGGTGCACAACGCGCGTGCCGTCGCGCCCGAACGGGCCATCACCCTCGACATCATCGACGGCCCAGGCACTCCCGAGGTTCTCGGCGACGACGCCCGTCTGCGCCAGGTGCTGAGCAACCTCGTCACCAACGCGCTGACCCACACCCCACCCGACGCCGATGTCACCGTTCGGGTGGGCACCGCGGACACCGATGCGATCTTGGAAGTCGCCGACACCGGCACCGGCCTCGACCCCGACGACCGCGAGCGCGTCTTCGAACGCTTCTACCGCGCCGACACCTCCCGCACCCGCGCGTCGGGTGGGAGTGGTCTGGGCCTGTCGATCGTCGCTGCGCTGGTCGCGGCGCACGGCGGAAAGGTGGAGGTGGAGTCGGAGAAGGGTGTCGGCTCTACCTTCCGTGTACGCATCCCCCGTCTACTTCCACGCTGACGCGCTGAAACGGGGTTCGCTCCTGCAACACGCCGCGCGAGCCCCGTTTCACCGCGCCGAAGTCGCCGCGCGTTCGATAGAACCCCGATTGTCCCGCTGGGCTGAAAAGCTGTGTCGCTGCCCACACCTGGGTTCCTAGTCTCGGTGTATCCGAGGAAGGGAATCGGCAACATGCAGTCGCTCGCCTGTCACACCTGTGACGCTCGCGTGCTCGTCGCGAAGTACAGCCCCGCTCATACCAGCATCCAGTGGTCCGACGAGGCCAGACAGTCGTGCCGTGAGATCGCGGCCGCGGCAACCGCTGATCCTGGTGCTTACGTGATGCGCTGCGAGGCACTCGACCGCACGGTGGACGAGGCGGTGGCCGACGGTGTGATCCGGACCGGGCACCGGATCGATCCTGCGATCGCTCCTCTCGCTTCCACGGAAACGGTCGCCCCAGCCCGGTGACCGTCGTTCGCCTTCGACCCTCGTCAGCCCCTTCACCTCTCGTCAGCGCAGGAGAAAACATGACCGTCCCTCAGGAGCGGATCGAGATCCGCAACATCGATCCAGGTACCAACCCCACCCGTTTCGCGCGCGGATGGCATTGCATCGGCCTCGCGAAGGACTTCCGCGACGGAAAGCCGCACCAGGTCAAGGTGTTCGGCACCGACCTGGTGGTCTTCGCCGACACGGCCGGAAAGTTGCACGTGCTCGACGCCTTCTGCCGACACATGGGTGGCAACCTCGCTCGCGGCGAGATCAAGGGTGACACCATCGCCTGTCCGTTCCACGACTGGCGCTGGAACGGACAGGGCCGTTGCGAGGCCGTGCCGTACGCGCGCCGCACGCCGAAGCTCGGCCGCACCAAGGCGTGGACGACGATGGAGCGCAACGGCGTTCTGTTCGTCTGGCACTGCCCGCAGGGTAGTGAGCCCACTCCCGAACTCGCGATCCCCGAGATCGATGGCTACGAGGACGGGCAGTGGAGCGACTGGACGTGGACGACCATCCACGTCGAGGGATCGCACTGCCGCGAGATCGTCGACAACGTCGTCGACATGGCGCACTTCTTCTACGTGCACTTCCAGATGCCCGAGTATTTCAAGAACGTCTTCGACGGGCACATCGCCGGCCAGCACATGCGCTCCTACGGGCGCGACGACATCAAGACCGGTGTGCAGATGGACCTTCCGGAGGCACAGACCATCTCGGATGCCTTCTACTACGGTCCGTCCTTCATGCTCGACACCATCTACACGGTCTCCGAAGGCACGACCATCGAGTCGAAGCTCATCAACTGCCACTATCCGGTGACGAACAATTCGTTCGTGCTGCAGTTCGGCACCATCGTCAAGAAGATCGAGGGCATGTCCGAGGAGCAGGCCGCCGAGATGGCGACGATGTTCACCGACGGTCTCGAGGAGCAGTTCGCCCAGGACATCGAGATCTGGAAGCACAAGTCCCGCATCGAGAATCCGCTCCTCACCGAGGAGGACGGCCCGGTCTACCAGCTGCGTCGCTGGTACAACCAGTTCTACGTCGACCTCGAGGACGTCACACCGGACATGACCCAGCGTTTCGAGTTCGAGGTGGACACCTCCCGTGCGCTCGAGTCGTGGCACAAGGAGGTCGAGGAGAACCTCACCGGTTCGGCGGAGTGATCCGATGATCCGTCCCGCCGTACGCGGCGGGACGGATCATGTGTCGCGTCGGCGGAAGCCGTCGACGAACAACGACACGATGGTGCGCGAGAGATCGGCGAGGGTGCGGTTCGGTCCGGGCCGGTACCAGCGGGAGGCATGCCAGACCGCGTCGTAGATCAGTTCCCGGAACGCTTCGGGATCGATGTCGGTGCGGAAGACCCCTTCCGCGATGCCGTCCCGGATGGCCTCGCGCCATGCGACTTCCATGGCGTCGGCCGAGGAGACCATGTCGGCCTCGACGACGCGCTCGCGCATGTACTCGCCTTCGCGTCGCCAGATGGAGGTCGCGCCGTGATAGTCCTCGGAGGTCTCCAGCGCGATCTGTGTGAAGGCTTCGAGTCGCTCGACCGGCGGTAGTGACCGAGCGAGCACCTCGCGGCACCGTTCGTTGAGGTCGGTGATGTACTCGCGGATGAGCTCGGTGACGATCGCTTCCTTGGACGGGAAGTAGTGGTAGAGCGCTCCGGAGTAGACACCGACCGCATCGGCGATCTCGCGGATGGTGGTGGCGGTGACACCCTTGCGGGCGAAGATCTCCGCCGACCGGTCGAGTATCTGCCGCTTTCGCTCCTGCGGGTCCACCGTCGTCCTCTCGTAAGGCCCGTACAGGCCTGGTTCGGACCGTATTCTGCCACACCCATTGATCAACCGATCAATGGGTTCATGTTCTTCACGTCTTCAGGAGTATGCATGGCCGTGTCCCGGATGGACCCGATCGTTCCCGCTACCCCGCTGGCAGGCGCCACAGCTCTCGTGACCGGCGCAGGTCAGGGTATCGGGAGGGGGATTGCGCTCGCGCTCGCCGCCGCCGGAGCCTCGGTGGCCGTCGTGGGGCGCACCGCGGAGACGATCGGTGCCACCGCGGTCGAGATCGAGGCACGGGGTGGTCGTGCGGTGCCGTACGTATGCGACGTAACCGACCCGGCAGCCGTGGATGCGACCGTCGCCGAGGTGGTTGCACAGTTCGGTGGACTCACAATCCTGGTCAACAACGCGCAAACACCCGCTCCGGGAACGCTGCTGGAACTCGCCGAAGCCGTGTACCGCGACGGTATGGAGTCCGGTCCGACCGCCACTTGGCGGATGATGCGGGCATGCCATCCGCACCTGTGCGGCGGTGGTTCGATCGTCAATCTCGGATCGGCGGCCGGTATCCGGTGGAACCCCTCGGGGACGGGCGGATACGCCGCTGCGAAGGAGGCGATCCGGGTTCTCACCCGCACCGCCGCCTGTGAGTGGGCGGCGGACGGGATCCGTGTCAATTCGATTTTGCCGCTCGCCGATTCGGTAGCCATGCAGGAGTGGGCGGAACGCGAGCCGGAAGAAGCGGCCGCGTACGCGAGTTCGATTCCGCTCGGCCGACTCGGCGATCCCGAAACCGACATCGGGCCCGCCGTCGTCTTCCTGTGCAGTGAGGCCGCCCGCTACATCACGGGCCACTCACTCCCGGTGGACGGTGGTCAGGCGTTGGTGCGCTGACCCACCGATCGACCGAGATGTGGCCGAGAATCGCTCGGGGACAGGGCACGCCACACCGCTCGCGCCGCGAGCCGGACCGGGGTGGCCAGGCCGACGGTGTCGACGATGTCGACGGGACCTGTCACGGACAGTGCTCCCACGCATGTCTGCCCGTTTCCGATGGGCGCCGCCACACACGCGACACCCGGCACCGATTCCTCGCGCTCGTGCGCGACATGTCGTTCGCGGATACGTGCGATCTCGTTGCGGGACAGCAAGTTCTCGGCCCTGGGCGCAGTGGGGTACGTGCATCCTGTTGCAGGATGGGAGGCGTGTAGTCGGGTGTGGGCCAGAAGGGCTTTTCCGAGTGCGGTGCGATGTGCCGGCTGCCGTCCACCGATGCGCGAGGGGAGCGCGAGAGGTCCGCGGCCGACCTTGTCGACGTAGCGCACATCGCCACCGTCGAGGACGGCCAGATGCACGACGAGACCCGTCGCCGAATGCAGGTCGTGCAGGACGGGATGGGCCGCTCGGTGCAGACGGTCGTGGCTCCGTGCCAACGCGCCCCATTCGAGGGGTGTGCGTCCGAGGGCGTAGGTCTTGCCGCGCTTGCTCACCCAGCCGTGCTCGATGAGTTGGGTGAGCAAGCGATGGGTGGACGAGCGTGGCAGACCCGTGCGAGTCGAGAGCTCGGAGAGGGTGAGCCGATTGCCGGTGTGGAACTCGTCCAGCAGTCCGGCCACGCGGGCGATGAAGGCGTTGGAGAACTCGTCGTCGAGTGTCATGGGATCCTCGCAATGCATCGAGATCATCGACTGATCGATTGATCAGCAGATCGGTTGACGGGGTGTGGCGTCACGCGGTCAAAGTCGTCTCCAGATGGTCGGCTGCCCGACGCAACCGCCGGACCGCGTCCTCGCTTATCGCCTCGACCGGGCCGGCCAGCGACAGCGCGGCGATCTCGCCGTCGCCCGCAGCGAAGGCGGCGACGGCGTGCCGGAAGCACTCGCCTCCGTGTACGACACCGCCGACGAGCGAGTGCCCGTTACTGCCCGTCAGGGCGGGGTGGGCTCCGTCGCGTCGGGCCAGCAGCGCCAGGCCGGCGACGGTGTCCTCGGCAGGGCGCCGCTGGCCCGCCCACGTGCTGTCGGTGACCTGCGCGCCACTCACTTTCTCCAGGTAGACGACCTGATCGTTGTCGAGGACGGTCAGGTGGACGGCCAGTCCGGTCTCGCGGTGCAGCGCGTACATCGAGCGGAGAGCGGCGCTGTGGATGCGGTCGTGTGCCTGCGCGAGGGCGCCTAGCTCGACGATCTTCGGGCCGAGGTGATAGGTGGTGCCGCTGCGACGCATCCACCCGACCCGCACGAGTTGGAGAAGCATCCGATGAGCGGACGAACGGGGGAAGCCTGTCCGTCGGCACAGCTCGGTGAGGGTGAGGCCGTCCGTGTCGCGGAACGGTTCGAGCAGCAGGTCGAGACGGTCCATGACGGATGAGGGGGTGGGGAGGACTTCGGGCATGGTCTTCTCCGTGGCATATTCGTTGATTGATCGACCGATCAATGAGTATCTACGACTGTAGCGCCACTCGGAGCTTCCCGGAAGAACGAATTTCAGAACAACGAAAATGCACCGCGACCGGAAGTCGCGGTGCATTCGTCGGACGGACCGAGGGGTGTCAGGCAGTGGGTGGCAGGAACGCCTTCAACGGCTCGGATCCCGACTGGTCGTGGCCCCAGTACGCGTCCGCGGTGATCTCCTCGGACGTGTAGTGACGTTCGTCGACGAGCATGCCCTCGGTGCCGAACTCGAGGTCCCAGCCTCCGGGTGCACGAACGTAGAACGAGATCATCTTGTCGTTGGTGTGCCGGCCGAGCGTCGACGAGATCGAGAAGTCGAGCTTGTTCACCCGGTCGAGCGCCTGACCGACCGCGTCGAGCGTGTCGACCTCGGTCATCAGGTGCACCAGTCCGGGCTCCTCGTTCGGCGGAGCCGGGCACAGCGCGAGGCTGTGGTGCCGCTCGTTGATGCCGAGGAATCGGACGCGCACGAGACCGTCCTCATCGAGACGGATCGAGCCGCGCGGCAGGAAACCGAGCACCTGCGTGTAGAACTCGTACGTCTCGGCGAAGTTCGCCGTCGGCAGCACGACGTGGCCCAGGCCGAGGCCGCCGGTCACCCAGCGTCCACCGAACCGCGTCACGACAGGGCTGTGGTCGAGCACCGGACCGAAGAACACCTCGAGGCGGGTTCCGGCCGGATCCTCGAACGCGATGGCGCCCTCGGCGTCGATGTAGGTCGCTTCCTTGTGCGAGAGCACCTCTACGGTGCGTCCCGACTTCTCGACAGCCTCACGCACGCGCTGGAGCGCGAACTCGTCACGCACCTCCCAGCCCACGGCCAGTGCCTTGTCGGAATCGCCGGGCAGCACCTGGATGCGCGAGCGGCGCTCATCGATGCGGGCGTAGAAGCCGTCGGCCTCGGGGCCGGTTCCCTCGGCCATGCCGAGCCCGTCGAGCAGCAGGGCGCGCCAGCGCGGCACGTCCTGGGTCTGGATGCGGAGGTAACCGAGACCTCTCAGTTCAGTCATGTCGTCGTCCTCGAATGTCGAAGGGGATCAGATCATTGCGCGGTAGGGACCCTGCGGGTCGCCACCGAGCTGAGTGAGAGCTGCGGAGTGGTAGATCATGCCCGGCACGTGGATGGCGTGGGTCAGACCGACGTGCGCGTCGCGCCAGAAGCGCTGCATCGGCGTCTTCAGGTGCACCGCCGCGCCACCGGCACGCGCGAAGATCTCGTCCATCGCCCGCACCGCACGCCACGCCGACGAGATCTGGGTGCGCCGGCCGATGGCGCGCTCCTCGAAGCTGATCTCCTCACCGCGGTCGGTCTTGTCCCAGAACCGGTCGACGGTCTCGAGGAGCGCGAGCCGCGACGCGGAGATCTCGGCGGCTGCCTCGCTGATCGCGAACAGGACGTACGGGTCCTCCTTGATGGGGACACCGGTGACCTGAACGCGCTCCTTCTGTGCGGCGACGTAGCAGGCCAGCGCACCCTCGGTCATGCCGATCAGCGACGAGGTGATGCCCAGCGGGAAGATGTACGAGAAGGGGAACTTGTACAGCGTCTCGTCGCGACCCGCGTGCCGCCAGCCGTTTCCGCTCAGGACGATGTCGGCGTCGATCGTGCGGTACTCGGGCAGGAACGCGTCCTTGACGATCAGATCCTTCGACCCGGTGCCGCGCAAACCGATGACGTTCCAGCTGTCCGCGTCGATCTCGTAGTCCGAGCGGGGGAGCAGCACGTGCAGGACCTGCCCGGTGCGGTTGCCGTCCTTGTCGCCGACTGCTGCGCCGATCATGACCCAACCACAGTGGTCGGTACCCGACGAGAACGACCAGCGACCGTTGAGGATGTAACCCCCGTCGACGGGCACCGCGACACCCATCGGTGCGTACGGCGACGCCATCCACATGTCGTTGTCGTCGCCCCAGATCTCTTCCTGGGCCTTCGTGTCGAAGAAGGTGAGCTCCCACGGGTGCACACCGACGATGCCGGCCACCCAGCCGGTCGCACCGTCGAGAGCACCGAGGGACATGACGGTCTCGGCGAACTCGCGGGGGTGTGCTTCCGAGCCGCCGAACTCCTTCGGCTGCAACATGCGGATGATGCCGGAATCGCGCAGGTGCTTCGCCGAGATGTCCGACAGCCGCATCT
Organism: Rhodococcus sp. C26F; assembly: GCF_053345925.1. Lineage (NCBI taxonomy): Bacteria > Bacillati > Actinomycetota > Actinomycetes > Mycobacteriales > Nocardiaceae > Rhodococcus > Rhodococcus sp. C26F. The sequence continues at coordinate 7,695 of NZ_JBKFBA010000032.1, read as the reverse complement.
GTTCGTCGCCGACGAGGCCTTCACTGCGGATCTCGTCCGCGTGCTGCATGATCCTGTCCAATACCTGACCCATGACGGTGACTCTTCCTGGGAATCGGCTGCTGACGAGCCGGGACTACGTGGAGGGGTGCTCCGCGAATCGGAGCGACCTGCGCTGTGCAGGTGTGGCGTGTCGAACAGTCCCAGCTGTGATGTGAGCGCGCACCGGTGTTTCCGTTGAACGGAACATCCTGGGCAACTCGGAGGGGTCCCGCGCTCATGTTGACGCCATGAAGCGAGGCTCGCCCCTGCAACACGCCGCGCCGGACCCGTTTCACCGCGCGAGGATGCCGGTTGTTCCGATCAACGGGACGTCGCAGGAGTTTCCGTCCGAGGACCGGTAGGCAGGGGAGGTGACCGCCCGCTCCGGAAGGATCGCCATGACCGAGACCACGGACCGCCCGACCAGCGACCTGTCTGCGGCCGAACAGCTTCTCGCCGTCCACGAGATCCAGCAGGTCTTCTCGGCCCGGCTGCGGGTGATGGACACCAAGCAGTGGGAGCTGTACCCCACCTTGCACACCGAGGACGTGGTGAGCGAGACGTGGGGCGGACTCCCCAGCGACAAGCAGCCCCGCACCGGCGAACAGCCCGGCCGTGTAGTCGGACGCGAGGCACTCACACGCGCTATCAGCAACTTCCTCGACGGACCCGTGTCGATCACCTCGGCGCACCACGGCCACTGCCCCGAGATCGTCCTCGAATCAGCCACGAGCGCGCGCGGCGTCTGGGCGATGGAGGACGAGTTGTGGTGGGACAACGACGGCGTCGAGGAGTCGCTGCACGGCTGGGGGCACTACCACGAGGAGTACCGCAAGGTCGACGGTGTCTGGCTGATCTCCTACCGCAAACTCACGCGTCTGCGTGAGGTGCACACGCCCGGTTTCTTCAGCTTCCTGAAAAGAACCCCAGATCCGAGCTGACGCGCCGAAACGAGGCTCGCGCGGCGTGTTGCCGACGCGAACCTCGTTTCAGCGTGCCAATTCTCGATGAGGCGTGCTCAGTAGAGATCGTCGAGCTTGTCGAGATCGACACCCTTCGTCTCGCGACTGGTGGCCACGGCGATCACGGTGATCGACATGGTGATCACCAGATAGACGATGACTGCGGTGGCACTGAAGCGGTCGACCAGCCACACCGCGATGAACGGGGCAGGAGCCCCGGCGATGATCGACGAGCCCTGGAACACCAGCGACGAACCGGCGAAGCGGTACTTGGTGGGGAAGAGTTCCGTGATCCATGCGGCTTCGGGACCCGCAAGCATGCCGTGCAGCAATGCGCCGACGCACACACCCACACCGAGCGCGGTCATGTTCTCGGTGTGCACCAGGGAGAAGAAGATCGGCGCCCAGATGATGAGCGAGACGGCCGGGACGAGCATCGCGATTTTGCGTCCCACCCGGTCGGACCACCATCCGCCGCCGATCATGCCGAGGAACTGGCACACCGATGCGAAGGCGACGGTGGTGACGATCGCGCCGCGGGTGTAGTCGAAATAGGTCGTGGCGTACGCGATGACGAAGATCGTGTAGACGTAGAACGCAATGTTCTCGCCCAGGCGCATGCCGAGGCCGTGGAGCAACGGGCGCGGCTTACGCAGCGCCTCGATGATGCTGGACGATTCCTTGCGTGCAGCCTTGTCCTCGGCGGACTCGGCCTTCGCCTGTGCGGCCTGGTAGACCGGAGATTCCTCGACACCCCGTCGGATCAGAAAGCCGATGATGAGCAGGGGCACGGCGAGCAGGAAGGCGACGCGCCAGCCCCAGTTGTCGAATGCGTCCCCGGGGAAGACGACCGCCAGGATGCCGACCGTGACGGTGGCCAGGACGGTACCGGCCGGCGCTCCGGACTGCGGCCACGCCGCCCAGAATCCGCGTCGTTTGGGTTCGCCGTATTCGCTGACCAGGATCACTGCGGCGCCGAACTCGCCACCGAGGGCAAAGCCCTGGATCATGCGCAGGACGACCAGGGCGACGGTGGCCCAGATCCCGATCTGGCCGTAGGTGGGGAGCAGTCCGATCGCGGCGGTCGCGCCTCCCAGCATCAGGAACGTTGCAACCAGAATGGGTTTGCGTCCGAACTTGTCACCTAGATGACCGAAGACGATGCCGCCGAGGGGCCGGGCGACGAACCCGAGGCCTTGGGTCGCCAGTGCCATCAACAAGGAGGCGACCGGGTTGCCGCTGGGGAAGAACAGAGGGCCGAGGACGGTCGCGGCGAGGATGCCGTAGATCGCGAAGTCGTACCACTCGAGGACGGCGCCGGCCATGCTGCCGGCCAGAACCCGTTTGAACGGGGTTCTGGTGGTCGGTGTGCCGGAGTCCGGTGGGACGGACGGCGTACCCGACTGCTCGATGGTGGTCATGTCGTGCCTTTCGGATCAGTTTCGAGGGTTGCTGTGTCACAGCTGGAGGGTCAGCTTGTCGCCGCATGCGCGGGAGCAGCAGGTCATCATGGTTTTTCCGGCTGCGCGCTCGGCCTTGGTGAGGACCAGGTCGCGGTGGTCGACCTCGCCGCCGAGGACAGGTACCTCGCAGGCGCCGCAGATGCCTTCCTCACAATCGCTCTGCGCGTCGATGTTGGCGGCTCGAAGTGCCTGGAGCACTGTCTGGTCGGCAGCGACCGGGACGGTGATGCCGGAATCCTTCAGCACTACCTCGAAGCCGTGCTCCTTGGAGGGATCGAGTTCTTCGAGCGTGGATGAGAAATGTTCGACGTGCAGGGTGTCGTCGGGCCAATGTGCGGTGGCCTCGCCGAGTGCGGAGAGCAGACGCTCGGGACCGCACGAGTACACCTGCGTGCCCTCTTCCGGGTCGGCGAAGAGAGCGGGAAGGTCCATGCGGGTGCCTTCGTCGCCGGGATAGAGCCGGACCCGATCGCCGTGGTCGCGTGCGAGACGGTCGAGAAATGCCATCGAGGTGCGTGAGCGTCCGGCGTAATGGATCTCGTAGTCGCCTCCGGCGGCCTTGACCTGATCGGCCATCGCGATCACCGGGGTGATGCCGATGCCACCGGCGACGAAGACATACCGTTTCGCGTCGGGGTCGAGCTTGAAGTGGTTGCGGGGACCCCGCACCCGAAGCGTGTCGCCGACGGAAAGTTCGGTGTGGATCCACCGGGACCCGCCCCGACTCTCCTGATCGTGGAGAACGGCCACCTGGAAGGTGTTGCGGTCGTTCGGGTCACCGCACAGTGAGTACTGTCGCGACACTGCACCGCAGTCGACGTCGATATGCGACCCGGCGGACCATTTCGGCAGCGGCCGCCCGCTCGTGTCGCGCATGGTGATCAGCAGGGTGTCGTCGGCAACGGGTTCGAGGTCGGTCACGGCCATCGTGCGAGCGATCGTGTTCTTCGACGGTTCGCCGATCTTGACCGGCTGCTGAAGGGACAGCAATTCCGGATCGGCTCGTTCGGGGTTGCGCGTCGGATCCCAGCGAACCCACACATGATCGGGTCCGCGGAACGAGGTGTTGGGCAGATAGGTGAATTCCTGATCCGGGACCAGCTCCATATGTGGCAGGCGGCGGGTCAGTTCTTCGAGGAAGATCTGGATCTCCATGCGTGCGAGGTTTTTTCCCATGCACTGGTGGCTGCCGTACCCGAAGGTGAGATGGTCGCTGGCGTTGTCGCGCCGGATGTCGAAGTCGTCGGCCTGGTCGAAGTGCCGTTCGTCGTGGTTCGCGGACGAGTTCACGATCAGCAGTTTCGCCCCGGCAGGAATGGCGACACCGTTGATCGTGGTGTCCGCAGTGACGAGACGCCGCCACGCCGCTACCGATCCGGAATGACGTAGGCATTCTTCGACCGCGTTGGGGATCAGGCTCGGGTCGGCGCAGATCTCCTCCCACACGTCGCGATGTTCGAGCAGCAGCCGCAAGGCATTTGCGGAGGCGTTGGCGGTGGTCTCGTGCGCGGCGACGATGCCGGCCATCATCATCGAGTGCAGGTAGGAGTCGGTGACGACGTCCGGCTGTTCCTGCTGAACGCGGATTCCGAAAGGCATCCAGCCGTGCCCGTTGGGATCCTTGCGCATCTTGTCGAGAACGGTGCCGGCGAACTGCCAGAACTTACCGACGGCATCGGCGACGGCGACCTGCTGCTCGGGAGCCGGGCGCCCCCAGGTGTTGACGGTGTGCGCGATCGAGTATTCGCGCAGGGTGTCCATGTCTTCTTCGGGCACCCCGAGGAAGTGCAGTGCGACGGTAAGCGGAACCTCCCAGAGCATCTCGTCGACGAGGTCGACGTGTCCGGTGTCGATGAAACGATCGACGTACTCACGGGTCAGGCGGCGCACCATCGGCTCGTGGTGCGCAAGCGCGGCGGGGGTGAACGGTTCCATCAGCGCACGGCGGCGCGGCATGTGCGCGGGTTCGTCCTCGTTGACGAGGGTGCGGTTCATGGCATAGCCGTAGCGGGCGAGGACGGCGTTCGCTTCCTCGGAGGTCGGGGTGATCTTCTCGAGCGCGATCGCGGGCGAGAACAGTTCGTTGTCGCGGAAGACGGCTTTGACGTCTTCGTAGCGGGTGACCACCCAGTAGTCGAGTTCGGGACTGTAGAAGACGGGTTCGTCGTCGCGGGACCAGCGCAGGGATGCGGCCGGGTCCACTTGGTACGGCCCGGTGAAGGGGTCGAAGGCGGCGGCGCGTGGGGAGACGGGGCAGCCGGTAGGGGAGGTGAAGGCGGTGTGGTCGATGGGGCAGCGGCTCTCCGCGGCGGGTTGCGGGGTGTCGAGGGCGGTGCCGATCGACTGACTCGTCATGATGCTCTCCATCTGCGAACTGCGGATTTACTTTTAACGAACACATTTGTTCGTTGAACGCACACTAAGACGGTAACGGTGGTCACACTCGACGTCAACGCCGGGGTTGGATCTCTGTGCTGAGGGCACAAAAAAAGGACGCCCGCAGCGGGCGTCCTCGAGTGCGGCTGTACTGGTCAGGTATCGAGCAGGCTGTTGATCCGTGCGGCGGTCGCCACAACGGCGGCTGCCGCAACGTCGGTATCGAGACCTTCGATCGCGACAACGCCGACGCTCGCCTCGAATCCCATGCCCTCATGGTCGACGGGAGAGCGCACGCCGGCTGCCACGCCGACAGCGCCGTGTTCGAGTTCGCCGGCGGTGATGCTGAAGCCGTCCTCGCGTGCGCGTCGGATCGCGTCGGTGTCGGACTCCGATGCGGGGCGACCGGCAAGGATGGCGATACCGGCCGCGCCCTTGGACACGGGATGTCTGGTGCCGACTCGGTAGCCCACCCGGAGGATGCCCGAATCGGGTTCGGCCACCGCGATCACTACGCACTCGTCGCCCTCGAGGGTCGACAGGAAAGCAGTGGCCGATGTCTGCTGAGCCAGGTCTCGCAGGAGCGGTTGCGTCACCTCGCGCAAGCGGGGACGGAAGCGCGAACCGAGTAGTGCGGCTCCCACCGCCAGTCTGATCCGGCCGTCCTGCATTCGGGCTACGAGCGAGTGTGCTTCGAGCGTCGCGACGATTCGATAGCCGATGGCCCGAGCGACCTCCAGTTCGGCCGAGAGTTCCGCGACCGAAATCCCCCCTGGTCGCTGGGACACGATGTCCAGCGCACGTAGACCGCGATCAAGGGTCTGGAGGGTGCTCAACAGTTCTCCTCAGGGCTCTCGCTAGCGATACCGAAGCCTATCCCGACCATATCTCCGGCTATCGGCATGAATGGAGCGGGCGTCCGGCAGCACGGTTCCGGGTGTCGGCCGAACCCTCGCGCGCTGAAACGAGGCTCGCCCCTGCAACACGCCGGGCGAGTCCCGCTTCGGCGCGTCAGCCTTTCACCTTTGATAGGCGAACGGTCGGGCTGCGCGGGCCGCGTGGTGTCCTCACCACCCGGCAGAGGGCGCTTGATATTTCGCAAACTCGAAGTAACACTATTCGGCGCCCGGCTCTCCTCGATCCTGGTGAATCGATCGGGTTCCGGGTTGGAGAAGAACTTCACATAAACGTGATGATCATCACTCTGGGTATTTCCATCGATCGGACTACGCCCAGGTGGACGGACTCGAAGCCCAAGGGATTCAACCGAACACACGACGCGACCGCATCACCGGCTACCGAACAGAGTCTGGATTTCCCGGCTGATCTGCGACAAGACTTCAATTCACACGTAACGCTCAGCTATTTCTTAGGGATAGTTCGGGTAACGCTCGCTCGAGTCCGGTTCCAGCGCCGGGGCCTGGACTCGTCGGGAAAGTTTTGTCTCGGGGAGGAGACACCACTTATGGGGAGGACTGCGGGATGACGACGGTCGATGATCGAGGGCTCGACCCGTCCGACGCTCCGCGGGGTGCACCGAAACGTGCCCCCGCGGACGCGTTGCCCGGCACCGGCGTCAATCGGTGGAAGTGGCAGAACGCCTACGTGAAGCGGCTCTACGTCACGGACGCGCTCGTCGTTGTGTTGTCCGTGCTGCTGGCGCAGTGGGTGCGGTTCGGATCCGAGGAACTCTTGCTCGCCGGGGAGGGCGCAGAACTCGAGTACTCGTTGACCTCCGCGACCATCATCGTTGCGTGGTTGGGCGCACTGAGCCTCTTCCGCACGCGGTCGCGTCGCGTCATCGGTGCCGGTTACGACGAGTATCAGCGGGTCATCTCGGCGACGCTCGCCATGTTCGGCACCATCGCCATCATCGCGCTCATCACCAACGAGCAGATCGCGCGCGGCTTTCTTGCCATCGCTCTGCCGGTGGGTCTTGCCGGTTTGCTGCTGTCGCGCTGGGTGTGGCGGAAGGTGATCGCGCGCAAGCGTGCTCGGGGCGACTTCCACACGTCGGTACTCGTTGTGGGTGGCGCGCGAGCGGTGCGGCATATGACCCGCACCTTCTCCCGCAAGGACGGCGAGGGCTACCGCGTCGTCGGTGTCTGTGTGCCCCGTTATTCGGGTGCCCCCGGTGATGTGATCGATGTCGACGGCCGGGAGATCACCATCTACGGCGACGAACACTCCGTCGTCGAAGCACTCAAGTTGTCGGGGGCGGACTCGGTGGTGGTCACCGCCACCGAAACCCTGGGCAGCGAGGGGTTGCACGATCTGGTCTGGCAGCTCGAGCCGCTCGACACCGACCTGGTGGTCGCCACCGGTGTGGTCGATGTGGCCGGTCCGCGGATCGAGATGCGCCCGGTCGCCGGTCTGCCGCTGATCCACGTGGAGAAGCCCAGCTACCACGGGGCCAAGCGCTCGGGGAAGCGGATCTTCGACCTGGCGTTCGCAAGCCTGGCATTGCTGGCGTTGGCTCCGGTGTTCGCGGTCGTCGCCCTGCTCATCAAGCTCGAGGATCGGGGTCCGATCTTCTACAAGGCCGAGCGTATCGGCATCGACGGCACGCCGTTCGGGATGATCAAGTTCCGCTCGATGGTGACCAATGCCGACAAGATGGTCGACACGTTGCTGGCGCAGAACGAGGGTGCCGGTCCGCTGTTCAAGATGAAGGACGATCCGCGGGTCACCCGTATCGGCAAGGTGATGCGTCGGTTCAGCATCGACGAGTTGCCGCAGTTCCTCAATGTCATTCGTGGCGAGATGAGCGTGGTGGGTCCGCGTCCGCCGTTGCGGCGTGAGGTCGAAGCCTACGACGGTCGGGTCAAGCGCCGGCTGTTGGTGCGCCCCGGAGTGACGGGACTCTGGCAGGT
>NZ_JBKFBA010000031.1:73078-73828 GCF_053345925.1 Rhodococcus sp. C26F | reverse complement strand
GACTTCACCGAGTACCGCACCTGGCTCGAGGACCACGGGGTCGACTGCTCGTCGGTGCGGATCTCGCAGACCGCCCACACCGCCCGCTTCGTGTGCACCACCGACCTGGACATGGCGCAGATCGCCTCGTTCTACCCCGGTGCGATGTCGGAGGCCCGCGAGATCTCCATCGCCGACGTGGTGAGCAAGCACGGCGTCGACCTCGTGCTCGTCGGCGCGAACGATCCCGACGCGATGATCCGGCACACCGAGGAGTGCCGCCGGCTCGGCGTCCCGTTCGTCGCCGACCCGTCCCAGCAGCTCGCCCGCCTGGACGGGCAGCAGGCCGAGCAGCTCATAGACGGCGCCGAGTACCTGTTCACCAACGAGTACGAGTGGGGACTGCTGCTGCAGAAGACCGGTCTCACCGAGGACGAGGTGCAGGCGAAGGTCGGCATGCGCATCACCACCCTCGGCGGTGACGGTGCGAAGATCGTCGACCGCGACGGCAACCAGGTGCAGGTCGGTGTGGTGCCCGAGCGCGCCAAGGTCGACCCCACCGGTGTGGGCGACGCCTTCCGCGCCGGCTTCCTGCTCGGACACCGCTCCGGTCTGAGCATCGAACGGGCCGCGCAGCTGGGCTCGCTGGTCGCGGTGCACGTCCTCGAGACCACCGGCACGCAGGAGTGGAGCTTCGACCGCACCGACGCCCTCAAGCGTCTCGCCGACGCCTACGGCACCGCCGCCGCCGACGAGATCGGCGCGGTTCTC
>NZ_JBKFBA010000031.1:41367-73039 GCF_053345925.1 Rhodococcus sp. C26F | reverse complement strand
TGTTCGCGGCCGTCGCGTACGGGTTGGGTGATCAGATCTCGACCGGGTAGGCCGGCTCCTGGATCTGCGGCACGATGCGCTTCTCCACGAAGATGCCGTGCCAGACCATGAAGCACAGCACCGTCCACAGACGACGGCTGTGATCGATCGGGCCGGTCCGGTGCTCGTCGAGCATCTTCGCCACCGCGGCCTTGTCGAGCAGGTGATCGGTCTGCGACTCGGCGATCACCTCGTGCGCCCAGTCGAACAGCTCCGTGCCGGCCAGCCAGTGCCGCAGCGGCACCGGGAAGCCCAGCTTCGCGCGGTGCAGCACGTGTGGCGGGACGATGCCCTCCAGCGCCTGCCGCAGCGCATACTTCGTCGTCTGTTTCGTGATCTTCTGGTCCAGCGGAACCTGCGACGCCACCCGGAACACCTCGGAGTCCAGGAACGGCACGCGCAGCTCGAGCGAGTTGGCCATCGTCATCTTGTCGGCCTTGACGAGGATGTCGCCGCGCAGCCACGTGAACAGGTCGAGATGCTGCATCCGTGCCACCGGATCCCAGCCGGCAGACTGCGCGTAGATCGGGGCGGTGACGTCCTGGTGCGTCCATTCCGGACGGAAGTCGCGCAGCACCGAGCGCAGCTGCGCGTCGTTGAAGCTGCGGGCGTTGCCGTAGTAGCGCTCCTCGAGCGTCATCGAGCCACGGTGCAGCAGGCTCTTGCCTCGGGTGCCCTCGGGGATGCGCTCCGAAAGCTTCCCGGCGGCCCGGCGCAGCGCCGGCGGCAGGAACTCGAACGGACGCAGCGACAGCGGCTCGCGGTAGATCGTGTACCCGCCGAACAGCTCGTCGGCGCCCTCACCGGACAGCACGACCTTGACGTGCTTGCGGGCCTCCCGGGCGATGAACCACAGCGGCACGAGCGCGGGGTCGGCCACCGGGTCGTCGAGGTACCAGATGATCTCCGGGATCGCCGCGGCGAACTCGCTGGGGGAGACCACCCGCACCACGTGCCGGGCACCGATCGCGGCCGCCGACTCCGCGGCGACGTCGACCTCGGAGTAGCCCTCCCGCTCGAAACCCGCGGTGAAGGTGATGAGCTTCGGGTTGTGGCGCATCGCCAGCGCGGCGATGGCCGTGGAGTCGATGCCACCCGAGAGGAACGACCCGACGGTCACGTCGGCGCGCATGTGCTTGGCCACCGAGTCCTCGAGGGCCTCGGCGATCTCGCGGTAGCGGTCCTGCTCGCGGCCCGCCGCGAACGGCCGGACCGGGAAGGTGGGGTGGAAGTAGCGGGTGATCTCGGGCTCGGCGCCGGGCGTGATACGCGCGTAGCAGCCCGACTCGAGGCGGCGGATCCGCCGGTGCAGCGTCTCGGGCTCGGGAACGTACTGCAGCACCGTGTAGTGCTCGATCGCACGAGGATCGAGCTCGGTATCGATGCCGATCACGTCGGCGAGCTCGAGCAGGCTCTTCTTCTCGCTGCCGAAAGCCGTACCGCCGGTGCCGGTCGCGAGGAACAGCGGTTTGATGCCGAACGGGTCGCGGGCGACGAACAGCTCGCGGGTGTGCGTGTCCCAGATCGCGAAGGCGAACATGCCCCGCAGGCGCTGGACCGCGCGCACTCCCCAGTGGTGATAGGCCGCGACGATCGCCTCGCTGTCGCCCTCGGTCGCGAAGGAGGTACCGAAGGTCTCGGTGAGCTCCTTGCGCAGTTCGAGATAGTTGTAGATCTCACCGTTGAAGGTCAGCGCGTAGCGGTCGGGCTGCTCCGGCGGGCCCCAGCGCAGCGGCTGGTGCGAGTGCGCGATGTCGATGATCGACAACCGGTTGAATCCGAAGACGAGGTCGGCGTCGTGCCAGGTGCCGTGCTCGTCGGGGCCGCGATGGCGCAGGCAGTGCATCGCGGAGTCCACCTTCGCGACGGCGTCGTCGCTGGTGCCGTCAGTGGTCAGAAACCCGAGCAATCCGCACACGCGTGGGTTACCTCATTCCGGTCGGGGGTGTCGCGAAGAACCCCGGTGGGTGCCCAGCGCGGGACACCGCACCGCGCATGACACCGGGAACTACCACTCGGGGTCCGGCGTTGGTTCTACCGAAGTATGCCGCAGACGGTCGACACCGGGCAGCCGCGCCCGGACGCCACCGACGATCACTCGCCCGACAGGAGAAAACCGACGTCACGAGCCGGGTCTTCCGGTCGAAACGCCCAGTCCGACACTTTCTTCGTGCCCCGGCGATGGATAGCGCCCGGGTTTGGTCTACGCTGCGTAGTAATTGGGCCGGCCCTCCGGGTGTGCCCTAGTGGAATTGCGGCGATCAGGAAGGCGTGAACGTGGCGCAAGGTCGGATCCTTCGGCGGTTCGGGCTCGCAGCATCACTCGGCATTGCAGCCTTGGTGCTGACCGGGTGCTCGAGCGAAGAAATCCTTCGTTTCGGCTGGCCGGAGGGCATCACTCCTCAGGCCGAGCGTATGCGTGAACTGTGGACGTGGTCGGTTGTCGCCGCCCTCGTCATGGGAATTCTCGTGTGGGGACTCACCTTCTGGGTGATCATCGCCTACCGGCGTCGGAAGGACGATCCGGAGTTCCCGCGTCAGACGGCGTACAACGTGCCGCTCGAGCTGGCTTACACCGCGGCGCCGTTCGTCGCCGTGTGTGTCCTCTTCTACTTCACGGTCGTGGTCCAGAACTACGTCCTGGACAAGGAGGACAACCCGAACGTCGTCGTCGACGTGACGGCGTTCCAGTGGAACTGGAAGTTCGGTTACCGGACCATCGATCTGCAGGACGGCACCGCGCGGTACGAGGGCACCGACGAGGTCGCCCAGGACGCGGTCGCACTGCAGCCGTACGAGCCGGGCACCGAAGGTGAGCACGGTGGTGGAGAGGGCGGCGAGCACGAGGCTCCGGGCCCCATCCACGGCAAGCCGGCGGAGGACCTGTCCTACCTCCACTACGACAAGATCGAGACGATCGGCACCAGCGAAGAGATTCCGGTGCTCGTGCTTCCCACCGGCAAGCGCATCGAGTTCCACCTCGCGTCGTCCGATGTGATCCACGCTTTCTGGGTGCCGGAGTTCCTGTTCAAGCGCGACGTGAACCCGAACCCGCGTGAGAACAACTCCGATCCGGTCTTCCAGATCTCCGAGATCGACCGTGAGGGCGCGTTCGTCGGCCGCTGCGCCGAGATGTGCGGCACCTACCACGCGATGATGAACTTCGAGGTCCGCGCGGTCAGCCCGGAGGACTTCGCCCGGTACATCGAGCTCCGCAAGCCGGTCGAGGACGGCGGCGAAGGCCTGTCGAACGCTCGTGCGCTCGAAGCCATCGGCCAGAGTCCGATCGCGACCTCGACGACTCCGTTCAAGACCGACCGCACGGACCGGTCGGCGACCGTCGCCGCAGGCGAGTGACGGCCACCCCCTCCGACAAGGACAAGTGCTGATATGAAAATCGAAGCCAAGCTCTTCGAGGTCGTGACGGTGTTCTTCGTGCTCGTCGCCATCGTGTACGGCGTGTTCACCGGGCTCTCGGACAAGGGCATCGAATGGGCCGGCCTCACGGCCATCGTCCTCTCCGCCGGTCTGACCCTGATCGTCGGAACGTACTTCCGCTTCGTCGCGCGTCGTCTCGACACCCGTCCCGAGGACTACGAGGACGCCGAGGTCAGCGACGGCGCGGGCGACCTCGGTTTCTTCAGTGCGGGTAGCTACTGGCCGATCCTGCTCGCCGGTGCGGCCGCTTTCGCCGCCATCGCGCTGGCCTTCTACCAGCCCTGGATGATCGTCCTCGCGGTCGCACTCATCATCGCCGCCGCAGCCGGCCTGGTCTTCGAGTACCACATCGGACCCGAGAAGCACTGAGCCGACACTCTCGACGCACACGGGCGCCGCNCCGTGTCGTTTCCGGTGGCGTTCTCGAGGTTTCGTTCTTCAGGAAGCCCCGCGGGTGGTGAGGACGACCCTCGCGGTCGCTGCGACCGTGCGATCCGGGTCGCCGGTCAGAGCCTCGAGAGCATCCTCGGCGGCCGACCCGGGGATCTCCGCGAGTGCCTGCGTGAGACGTAGCCGGACACCGGCATCGTCCGAGCCGCCGAGCGCGTGCTGCAGCGACCGCACGATCTCGGCGGACGACAGCGGCCGATCCGCAAGCAGGCCGAGTACCTCGGCGGCCTCGACGTCGGACCGGCCCTCCACGATCATCTCCACGAGCACGGGGACGGCCGCGTCCACCCCTCGCCCCCCGAGCGTCAGAGCCGCCGTGGAGCGCGCCTTGGAATCGGCGTCGTCGAGTGCCTTCTCCAGGAGCGTCGTCGATTCGGGCACACGGAGTTCCGCGAGTGTCGCGATCGCCCGTCGCCGAACCGGCACCTCGTCGGAGTGAAGGCCCTCCGCGAGTGCCGGCAGCGCAGCGTCGACCTCGTCCGCCGCTCGGGCGAGCGACCACCGCAACGCGCCGGCGACGAACGGGTCCTCCTCCGACAGCGCCGCCCGGACCAGCGCCGCGACCGGCAGCGTCGTGTCCTCGTCCTGGGACAGGATCGCCTGCTGGCGGCGAGAGCCGGAATCGGATTCGAACGCGCGCAACAGCGCGACGAGGCGCAGGACGTCGTCCCAACCGCTGGGGGACGCCGAGTCGACGCCTTCGAGACGAGCGAGGAGTTCGGTCTCGGCGGCGATCCGTTCGCGCGTGTGCCGGATCAGCTCCTGCACCAGCTCCGCCGGAGCGAAATCCGGTTCCCCCAGCGCTCGTCCGACCTCGTTCAGCGACAGGCCGAGACTCCGGAGACTCTCCACGTGGAAGAGCCTCCGGAGGTCGTCCTCGGTGTACTCGCGGTAACCGCCCGAGGTGCGGCCCGTCGGCGTCACCAGCCCCAGGCGGTCGTAGTGCCGCAGCATGCGGGTGCTGACACCGGAGCGCCGCGAGACCTCACCGATCAGCACCGGCTCACTCCCGGATCCCGTCCGCGCCGAGTGCGGCAACACGTTTCGCCGACTCCACGGAGAGGACGAACGCGCTGTCGGGGTCGACGCGGATCCGTTCGGTGGCCTCCGCGTGGGCGCGGACGCGCGGGTCGGAGCTGTGCATCGCCGCGTGCAGGACCGGCACTGCGGCCTCGTCGAGTGCCGCGAGAGCGCGACCGAGGCTCAATTGCAGGTCGTGGTCGCCGCGGCCCAGTTCGGCGCCGAGAGCCGCAGCGAGGCCGCTTTCCGAGCCCGGTGGCACGAGAGCGACCGCCGCGCGCCACGCGCTGCGTGCCACCTCGTCGTGCTCGTCGTGGAGCATCCCTGAAACCTTCGGCCATGCGACGGGATCGCCGATCTTCGACAACGTGTGCAGGGCCTGACTGCGCGCCTGCGAGACATCCGAACCGAGCTCGGCGAGCAGCCGCGGCACCGTCATCCCGGCCGGCAGGCGGCACAGCGCCCAGGTCAACATGTCGCGGACGAAGAAGTCCGGCTCCACCGCGCACCGGTCGACGAGAGCCGTCACCGTCCCGGGATCGGCTGCGGTACCCGACTCGAGTGCGGCGCGCAGACGCACGGAGGCGTCGTCGGCGGACAGGGCCTCGACGAGGCGGGTGGACAGGGCCTCGACGAGGCGGGTGGACAGGGCCTCGACGAGGCGGGTGGACGGGTCGTGATGTATGCGCATGGGAGGCACCTCCTTCACGACCCATTCGAGCGCTTGTCACAGTGTCAAGGTCAAGACGTACGCCCCGGACGATATCCGGTGGGGGAGGGGAGGACCCACGAACGACGAACGGGGCCCCGGNCCGGGGCCCCGTTACGAGCCGCTGGTGCGGATCAGTGCTGCGACTTGTCGGCGGGCAGCTGGGCTGCGCCGTCTCCGTTGCCGTGGACGCGCTCCTGGTACTCGCGGAGCGTGTTCCGCAGCTCGAGCTGGGCCTCGTGGTGGGCGGCCTCGAGCGCGGCGGCCTCGTCGGCCGGGTCCGGGCTCCACCAGCTGCCGGAGCCGGGTTTGCCGGCGGTGCCGAGCTTGTTCATCCGCTTCGGAATCGGGGCGGCCTGGTACTCCAGCGGGATCGGATGGCCGTGCTCGTCCACCGGGCCGAGCGGCTGGTGGATCTCGATGTACTCGCCGGTCGGCAGGCGACGGACGATGCCCGTCTCGATGCCGTGCTCGAGCACCTGGCGGTCGCTGCGCTGCAGACCCAGGCAGAACCGGTACGCGATGTAGTAGGCGAGCGGCGGGAGCAGGACGAGACCGATGCGGCCCATCCAGGTCGTCGCGTTGATCGAGATGTCGAACTTGTACGCGATGATGTCGTTGACACACATGATCGTGGCGACGGCATAGAACGCCAGGGCCATGAACCCGATGCCGGTGCGGACCGGCACGTCGCGCGGACGCTGCAGCAGGTTGTGGTGTGCGTCGTCCTTCGTGAACTTCTTCTCGATCCACGGGTAGACCGTGAGCACGACGAACACCAGGCCCATGATCAACGCGATCCAGAACGGCTGCGGGATCGTGTACCGGCCGAACAGGTACAGCTCCCAGGCGGGCCAGATACGGGCCATGCCGTCCGTCCACATCATGTAGATGTCGGGCTGCGAGCCGGCGGACACCTGCGACGGGTTGTACGGGCCGATGTTCCAGACCGGGTTGATCTGCAGCAGGCCGGACATCAGGGCGAGCACCGCGAAGGTCATCGCGAAGAAAGCACCCGACTTGACGGCGAAGACCGGGAGGATACGAACGCCGACGACGTTCTGCTCCGTGCGGCCGGGGCCGGGGAACTGCGTGTGCTTCTGGTACCAGACCAGCGCGAGGTGCGCGGCGATCAGGGCCAGGATGATGCCCGGGACGAGCAGCACGTGCAGGACGTAGAAGCGCGGGATGATCAGCTCACCCGGGAAGTCGCCACCGAAGATCGCCCAGTGCATCCACGAACCGATGATCGGGATCGAGAGCGTGATGCCCGAGAACGCGGCGCGGAGGCCGGTGCCCGAGAGCAGGTCGTCGGGGAGCGAGTAACCGAAGAAGCCTTCGAACATCGCCAGGATGAGCAGCAGCGAGCCGATCACCCAGTTGGCCTCACGCGGACGCCGGAACGCACCGGTGAAGAACACGCGCAGCAGGTGGACGACGATCGACGCTGCGAACATCAGTGCTGCCCAATGGTGGATCTGCCGCACGAACAGACCACCGCGGACCTCGAAGGAGAGGTTCAGGGTCGTCTCGTAGGCGCGGGACATACCCACACCGCGCAGCGGCGTGTAGACGCCGTCGTAGATGACGTGCGCCATCGACGGGTCGAAGAACAGGGTGAGGAAGACACCCGAGATCAACAGGATGACGAAGCTGTAGAGCGCGATCTCACCCAGGAGGAAGGACCAGTGGGTGGGGAACACCTTGTTGATCTGGCGGCGGATGCCCGCGGACAGGTGGTAGCGAGAATCGAGATTCTCGCCGATCTGTGCGGCGCGGGACGGGGTTGCAGTACTCACGGGCGACGCTCCCAGAATGCCGGGCCGAGTGCCTCGATGAAGTCACCGTTGGCGACCAGGAAGCCCTCTTCGTTCACTGTAATCGGAAGCTGCGGCAGTGCGCGAGCAGCGGGACCGAAAATCGGCTTGCCGTACTCCAGCGCATCGAACTGCGACTGGTGGCACGGGCACAGGATGCGGTGCGTCTGCTGCTCGTAGAGCGAGGTCGGGCAGCCGAGGTGCGTGCAGATCTTCGAGTACGCGAAGTAGTCGCCGTAGTTGAAGCTCTCCTGGCCCTTGCGCTTGACGACACGCTCGGTGTCCTCGGTGCGCAGGCGGATGAGCATGACGGCGTTGCGGATGCCGCGCAGGCTCTGCAGCAGAGCGTGATCGTCACCGCGATCGGACTCGCGGAACGGGAACACCGTCTCCATACCGCCGGCGTCGAGGTCCTCCGGGCGCACCAGGACGATGTCCTGGGGACGACCGGTGTCGCGACGCAGGTAGATGGTCTCGCCCGGGTAGCGCGGGGTCCAGCCCGACACCCACAGCGACGACTGGTCACCCTCGGCCCACGGGTTCTTGATCAGGCCGCCGAGCGGCATGATCAGACCGAGGCCGAGCGCGCCACCACCGAAGATCGCGGTGCGCTTGATCAGCTTGCGACGCGGCAGGGTGGACGTCTCGAGCGAGTCGGAGAGCTCGGCGACGATCGTCTTGCGATCGACCTCGGGCGAGCCGCCGTCGTGCCGATCCTGGATCGACACCTCCTCCGGGATGAACTTCTTGGTGAACTGCACCGCGCCCACGCCGATGCCGAGGATGGCCAGACCCAGGGTCAGGCCGAGCATCGGGGTGTAGAGGCTGTACCAGCCGTAGTTCTCGTCGCCGATGCCCTGGTACTCCCACGGCCAGAACAGGTAGATCGCGATGAACGCGACACCCGCGATGCCCGCGAGGGCGAACCAGAAGGCGACGTTGCGCTCGGCCCGCTTCTCGGCACGGGTGCCTTCGACGGGCCAGCGGTCCTTGCGGAACGCGACGTCGACACCGTCGAGGTTCGTGCCGAGCGTGACGAGGTCGTCCCGGCTCATCCGGTCGAGATCTTCGACCGTGTGCTTGTTCGGCGTTTCGCCGCCACTCATGACCTTGCTCCGATCCACAGTGCAGCGCCGACGACGGCGACCATGCCGACGACCCACATGGTCGGCCCTTCGGCACCGGGGCCGAAGCCGCCGAGCCCGTAGCCACCCGGGTCTCTCGTCTCACTGGCGGACTTGATGTACGCGATGATGTCCTGCTTCTCCTCGACCGTCAGCTGACGATCGGAGAACTTCGGCATGTTCTGGGGGCCGGTGAGCATCGCGGTGTAGATCTGCTGCTCGTTGGCCGGATCCAGGTTCGGTGCGAACTTGCCGGACGAGAGCGCGCCGCCGCGCCCGGTGAAGTTGTGGCACGACGCGCAGTTCTGGCGGAAGAGCTCCGAACCGCGTCCGATGTCGTTGCCGCGCAGCGACGACTGGGCGATCTCGCCGTTCTCGTCGCGGATGACCGTCGGGCCTCCACCGTTGGCCTGGATGTACGCGCCGAGGGCGTCGACCTGCGCACCGTCGAACTTCGGGTCCTTGCGGAGGGCCTGGGCCTCGTTGCGCATCATCGGCATGCGGCCCGAGGAGACCTGGAAGTAGACGGCGGCCTCGCCGACACCGATCAGGCTGGGACCGCGGTCCTGGACACCCTGGAGGTTGACACCGTGACAGGTCACGCAGGAGGTCTCGTAGAGCTGCTGACCCTCGCGGATCAGAGCGCTCTGGTCGTCCTGCGCTGTAGCCACCTGCGGGGCAGGTGTCAGCGCGGAGGCGATGAAGCCTGCGCTGAGGAGACCGAGCGCGAGGACCAACGCTCCGGTGACGCGCCGGCGCATCTTGCGCTGGCGGCGGGACTTCGCAGCATCGGCTGCAGAGGATCGACCGGGCATGTCACCCTCGGAGGCGAGAGGTGGGGATGAACTCATCTGTATCCCTTTTTTTATGTCGGGACGGACTGGACGTCAGGGGGCTGCCTGGGCGTTCAGCTGGCTAACGGATGAAATAAATCGTGGCAAACAGCGCGATCCAAACGATGTCGACGAAGTGCCAGTAATACGAAACGACGATGGCTGCAGTGGCCTGCGCAGGCGTGAACTTGCTGACCTTCGTGCGGAACAGCAGGAACACGAATGCGATGAGGCCGCCGATGACGTGCAGGCCGTGGAAACCGGTGGTCATGTAGAACACCGAGCCGTACACGCTGCCGGGGATGGTCGTGCCGTCCTTCACCAGGGTGATGTACTCGTAGCCCTGGCCGAGCACGAAGAAGGTGCCCATGGCGAGGGTGACGATGTACCACCGTCGCAGGCCGAAGACGTCGCCGCGCTCGGCGGCGAAGACGCCCAGCTGGCAGGTGAAGGAAGAAGCGATCAGCACCATGGTGATCGGTACCGCCAACCACAGGTTCAAGTGGGTGGGCGGGGGCGGCCACATGCCCTCCGGGGCCTGTGCCCGTGCCACGAAGTACATGGCGAAGAGCCCTGCGAAAAACATGAGCTCACTGGACAACCACACGATGGTGCCGACGCTGACCAGGTTGGGCCGGTTCAACGAGTGCACGCGCTGTGTGATTGCAGATCCTGAAGTCCCTACTGCGCTCGTCACGCTGGCTAGTATGACCCGTCGTAGTACGTCTTGGGCAATCGGGGCCGAAATCGGCGCGTCCGTGCAGGTCCCGGACCTGTATTTCTCCAGGTGGGCACTCGGTGGCGGGTGCTCGGAGGGGTGCCACACGGGACATTTCGGAGGGTCGCGGAGGTCACGTGCGATGGTGGTGACATGAGTACCGGAAAGGGTCTTCGGGGGTGGCTGCGGTCCCTGGTCGGCCGGCGCAGCGAACCGCTCGACGCGAACCGGGCCGACCTGGTCGTGGTCGTCTCGTCCTTCGACGACGCGGAGGCGTGTTCGACGGCGCTCGAGCGTGCCGCCGAGGCGACACCTGCGTGGCAGGCCGAGGACGAGGCGGTTCTGCGGCACCACCTCGCCCTGCCCGCCGACAGGGTGGACCGGGCGGCGGAACTGGCCGGGCAGGATGGCTACGTCGTGGCCGGGACCGGCGACGGGAACGTCCCACCCGCGGCCGTCGAGGGCGCTTCGGTGATCCTGCAGCGCGTGCAGGTCCTCGATGCACTGCACTGTGCGCAGGAGAAGTCGCGCATGGCCTCGCTCGCCCAGCGGCTCGGTGGAACAGCTCTGGGATGGGACGCTCTGCAACCGCAGGATTCCGCTGGCTAAGCTGACCGGTCGGAGGGCACGCCGGTGCCCGGTGAGGAGCGAGATGCGGCGAGGGCAGGTGCGATGAACGCGACGCGAGACGCGGACGAGGTGACGCAGAACTGGCCCTCCGTCCTGGGAGTGCTCACCGCCGGGCAGAACCTGTCCGCCGCCGAGGCGCGATGGGCGATGAGCGAGATCTTCTCCGACAACGCCACTCCCGCTCAGATCGCGGCCTTCGGTGTCGCTCTGAAGATGAAGGGCGAGACACCCGAGGAGGTGCGGGCACTCGCCGACACGATGCTCGACTACGCCCGGCTGGTCCCGGTCGACGGTGACGTGGTCGACGTCGTGGGCACCGGTGGCGACCGGGCGAACACCGTCAACATCTCGACGATGGCCTCGCTGGTCGTCGCCGCAGCGGGTATCCGCGTGGTCAAGCACGGCAACCGCGCCGCCTCGTCCAAGAGCGGCGGCGCCGACGTGCTCGAAGCGCTCGGAGTGCACATCGATCTCGGACCCGACGAGGTGGCCCGCTCGGTCGCCGAGGCCGGGATCGGATTCTGCTTTGCGCCGGTCTACCACCCGGCGCTGCGTTTCGCGGCCGCACCGCGCAAGCAGATCGGCATCCCGACGGTCTTCAACGTCCTCGGCCCGCTCACCAATCCGGCCCGCCCGAGCGCCGGCCTGATCGGATGCGCTTTCGAACCGCTCGTCCCGACCGTCGCCGGTGTGCTCGCGCAGCGCGGCAATTCGGCGCTCGTCGTCCGAGGCGACGACGGTCTCGACGAACTGACCACCTCCACGACCTCGCGCGTGCACGTCGTTCACGGCGGCGAGGTCCGGGTCGTGACGCTCGATCCGCGCGATCTCGGTATCGAACGGGTTCCGCTCGAGGCGCTCCGCGGAGGCGACGCCACGGAGAACGCGGCGATCGCGCGGGCGGTGCTGGCGGGGGAGAAGGGGCCGGTGCGCGATGCCGTGCTCCTCAACGCCGCCGGGGCGATCGCAGCCTTCCGGGGCGTCGACGGCGTTCTCGAGGATGCCCTCACGGCCGGGCTCGAGACGGCGGCAGAGGCGATCGACAGCGGCCGGGCCACGGCCGTCCTGGAGCAGTGGGCCGAGGTCACCACGCGGCTGGGTGCCGGTTCCGGACAGAAATGACCGGAGAAGAGTAAGGACACACGACCGACGGGCCCGCACTGCATCGGTGNGGTCGTCGGTGGTGCTGCGGGGCGTCAGTTCCCGATCGAGAAGCCGGCCTCGACGTCGGCGCTCGAGTACGACTGGAAGGCGATGTGGGTGACGGTCTTCGTCACGCCGTCGATCTTGTTGATGCCCCGGGTGACGACCTCCGCGATCTTCTCGTGGTCGCGGACCCGGACCACGGCCACGAGGTCGACGTCGCCCGCGCAGGAGTACACCGTGTCGACACCGTCGAGGTCGGCCACCGCTTGCGCGGTCTCGGGGATACGGTTCGCCTCGGCATCGATCAGGACGATCGCGTTGATCATGGGGTCTCCTTCAACCTTCCTCGGGGATTGCATCAGCCTAAGCGGTGCGGCTCGTCGGCGGAGAGGAGCCTGCGGACCGCGCGGGCGTCGCGGGCGAGCTCGGCCCACGCGCTCCACCGGCCCGCACCCCGTGTCGGTTCGCACCAGCCCTCGCTCGCCCGGACGATGCGGATGCCCTCGCCGTCGAGCCATCGTGCGACCAGACCGATCTCCTCCGGGGACGCGCCCCGGAGCGGGCCGGGTGACGGCCGCACCGTCTCGGCCGCGGCGACGATCGCCTCGACGACGGGCATCGGGCGCACACCGCGCGGTGCCACTCCGGCGGACGCGAGACGACCGGCGCGCACGACGGCGAACTCCCACCCGCCCTCGGCCCGCGGTCGCGCGGCGACGAGTTCGTCGACGGCCGCCAGTGCCGCGAGGCGTTGCGTGCGCCGCAGCGCGACGAGGGCGGCGGCGAGGCGGTCGCGCAGGCGGGCGGCGTTCTCGAACAGCTGGTCGCGCACGAGGGCGTCGAGTCGCTCCTGCGCCGTCTCGACGGCATCGTCGGCGGTTCCGCGGACGACCGCGCGCGCACGCTCGACCTGGGCTGCATAGGCGGAGGCGTCCTGGACCCCGAAGGCGGCTGCGGCGCAGCCCCCGACCGCGACGGGCGGGCAGCGGTCGCCGTGGCGGGCCGTACGGCCGATCCTGCGCGTGCACGTGCGCAGACCGCACATCTCCGCGAGCAGTGCCGCGGCATCCGCGGCGTCGGCGCGCACCGAGAACGGGCCGACCGAGTCGGGGCCGGGGGTGCGGCTCACGGCGAGGCGCGGGAACGCCTCGTCGGTGAGGATGATCCACCAACCGCGCATCGGATACTTCGACCGGCGGTTGTAGGGAGGGGTGTGGGCCGCGATCAACCGGAGTTCGCGGACGCCGGCCTCGAGCCCGTGGGTGCATTCGACGTGATCGATGCGTGTGGTGAGCGCGACCATCTCGCGCAACCGCGGTCGCGTCTCGGAGCCCGTGAAATAGGTACGGACACGCCGGTGCAGGTCGACCGCCGTGCCGACGTACAGCACCTCGTCCGACGGGCCGCGGAACATGTAGACGCCCGGTTTGCGCGGCAGATGCGCGGCGAGTGCGCGTTTGGCCCTCTGCTCGGCGGTGACCACCGGCATGTAGTCGCGCAGCTCGGTGAGGCTGTGGACGCCCTGGTTGCCGACCCGTTCGATGAGGGCGTGCAGGACGTCCACGGTGGCGCGTGCGTCGTCCAGGGCGCGGTGGGTGGGCACGGTGGAGACCCGGAACAGTTCGGCCAGCGCGGACAGCTTCACCGACGGCGCTTCGTCGCGTCCGAGGACGCGGCGGGCCAGCTTGACGGTGCACAGCACCTGGAAGCGGGGCCACGCGAGTTCGCACTGCGCCGTGGCGGCCTTGAGGAAGCCGACGTCGAATCCGGCGTTGTGTGCGACGAGCACCGCTCCGGACGCGAATTCCAGGAAGGCGGGCAGCACCTCCTCGATCTTGGGAGCCGCATAGACCATCGCGGTGGTGATGCCGGTGAGCTGCACGATGTACGGGGGGATGGGTCGTCCCGGATCGACGAGGGTCGCGAACTCGCCGAGCACCTCCCCCCCGCGGATCTTCACCGCGCCGATCTCTGTGATGGCGTCCTCGGCCGCCTTCCCGCCCGTCGTCTCGAGGTCGACGACGACGAAGGTGGTCTCGCGCAGGGGAGTGTCGAGCTCGTCGAAACCGAGTTGCACGCCGAGGGCGGATGGTTGCGGCGAGGTCATGCGGCAGAGCCTAGGAAGCGTCACCGACACGCCGCCGCGCGGGCTTCGGAGCGGGTTTCGGAGCACGGGGAGACGAGGATCACACTGCGTTCTTTTCGGCTCGATGAGGGGTAAGCGGAGGCCGGAAAACAGACCGATCGGCCTCCGAGGACGACAATCCGGCGAATCGGGCGCATCGCCTCGTCGACGGTCGGCGAGTCAGGGTGCCCTGACCTGGTTCTTCCGGAAAGGACTCGGGTGAAACGGGCGCCGGGCCTCCCTCGAGCGGAGGTGCGTCGAACAGTGGCCGTTACCGCGCCGTTATCGGACCGTTGCCCCGCGGCGGCATTCCCCCAGGAGCGGGCCGAAACGGTCGGGTAGCACGGCAAGGCGGTCGACTTCACCGATGCCGTTTCGTAATCTTTTCGAGACCGAGCGGAGAGTTTTCCGCCCCACCCCCGGGTCGGAGCCGCACGGTTACCGCCTAATCGCTTCTCCCGTCTGCGGGAGCAGTGAGCCGGGGACCCACACGTAGTACTCGGGGTGAATCCCCTCCGCCGCTCGCGGGGAGGGGTAGGGCTGATCTTCCGGCCCGAACCCGTCAGCTAACTCGGTCGGCGGGTGAACGGAAGAAACGGAGAACGTCCCCTCGTGGTTTCGAACAACAGCAAGCGCACCGTCCGGCGCGCACTCGTCGCCGGTGCCATTGCTCTCGGAGCAGTCACCGTCTCGGCCGGCCCGGCGATGGCCGAGCCGATCAACATTCCCGGTGTCGGAACGTTCGACCTCCCGGCCGGTGTGACCGTGCCGCCGGAGATCGCCAACATCGTTCCGCCGGCCCCCGAGGCCGCCCCCGCGCCTCAGGCCGGTTCCTTCACCGCCCCCTTCAGCTCTGTCGGCCAGCGCGCTGCCGACGCCGCACAGTCGAAGATCGGTGCCCCCTACGTCTACGGCGCTGCCGGCCCGAGCTCCTTCGACTGCTCGGGTCTCGTGCAGTGGGCCTACAAGCAGGCCGGTCTGAGCGTCCCGCGCACCAGCTACGAGCAGGCCTCCGCCGGTGCCCCGGTGGACGTCGCGGCTCTGCAGCCCGGGGACGTCGTGTCGTTCTACGGCGGCAGCCACACCGGCATCTACATCGGCGGCGGCAACATCGTGCACGCCTCCACCTCGAGCCAGCCGGTCAAGATCGCACCGCTGAACTCGATGCCCGTCGACGGCGCCCGTCGCTTCTGATCGGTCGGCGCCCGTCGCTTCCGATCGGTCTGAGCACCCCCCCGCTCCCAGCGCCGACGCACTGCCCGAGGAGGGTGGGTCCGGTATGTACCGGACCCACCCTCCTCGTGTGTCTGCACGTCCCTGTCGAGGCGCGAACTGCTTGCACAAACCGCCGCTGCGTGGGAGGGCTACTCGCAGGTAGACACAAACCTATGCAATTCCGTAACCTGATCGAGACCTTTGGGAAAGGATGCGAGCCCACGTGGTTTCCGACAGGACGAAGCACCTCGTACGAGTGCAGGACAGGCTACGGACCGGCCGTCCGGCGCTCGTCGTCGCCCTCGTGATGATGGTCCTCGGTTTCACTCTGGCGCCGGCGACGGCGCAACCCGCAGGGCAGAGCCCGGCCGCACGCCTCGAGCACCTCGCCGATCTGTCACGGCGCAGCGAACAGGCCACCGAGGCGTTGCACGCGGCCGGGGCGGATCTCGAAGCGAAGGTCGCGGCGCAGCACGAGGCCGAGGTGCGTGCCGGCCACGCCGACGACGCGCTCGGCGCCGCTCGCGCCGAGATCGCCCGCTTCAAGCCCACCGTCGACAAGCTCGCGCGGGCCAACTACCGCGGTGCGCGCACCAACCGGCTGTTCGCCGTGATGGTGAGCGACTCGCCCCAGCAGATGCTCGACCAGATGGTCCTGCTCGACGTCCTGGGCGAGCAGACCTCGCGTGAGGTCGAGGGCTTCCGGGCGGCCACCGCCGCTGCGGCCGAGGCAGCCGTCGCCGCACAGCATGCCGCCGACGAGGCACGTGCCGCCGCCGAGCAGGCCCAGACCCTCCGCGACGAACTCCAGCGGCGACAGGCCGAACTCGAGGAGCAGATCGAAGGAGTCCTGAACGCCTTCGAGGCGCTGAGCGACGCGGAGAAGGCCGAACTCGCCGGCACTCCCTTCCCTCCGGGCCTCGACGCCGAGAAGATCCTGCAGCACCTCGTCCCCGGCAGCAACGGCGCCGCGCTGCGCGCCGCCCTGTCGCGCATCGGCTCACCGTACGTGTGGGGCGCGACCGGCCCCGACCAGTTCGACTGCTCGGGACTCATGGTGTGGGCGTACAACCAGGTCGGCAAATCACTGCCCCGGTCGAGTCAGGCCCAGGCGCAGGGCGGCATCCCCGTCTCCCGCGACAATCTGCAGCCCGGCGACCTCGTGATCTTCTACGACGACGCCTCCCACGTCGGCATGTACGTCGGCGACGGCAACATGGTGCACGCGTCGACCTTCGGTGTGCCGGTGAAGGTGCAGTCGATCGATCGCTTCCCGTTCCACAGCGCCCGGCGGTACTGACCGGGTAGAGGCGGGATCGCGGCCGGTGGGCGAGGGCGTGCGGGACCACCCTCGGACACCGACCTAGACTGACGCGGTGCCCGCGCGATCGCCCTTCACCGCCGGTACCCGCAAGTGGGAACGTCTCGGCCTGGCCGGACTCGTGGTCGCGCTGGTCACAGCAGGACTGCTGCTGGCCGTCGACCCGGTGGACACCGACGACGCCGACAGCCGGGTACGGGCCGAACTGCAGGTCGTGCTCGACGACTGGGCGCACGCCGTCCGGACCGGCGACGACGGGTCCCTCGCGGAGTTGATCGACGACGCGTCCCCGGAACTCCTCGACGCCGAACGGGAGCGGATCGCGGCGATCTCCGCCGTTCCCCTCGCCGATCTCGGCTACGAACTCGCCTCCGAACCCGCGCTGCCCCTGCCGCCCGAGACGATCGTCCGGTTCGCGGCCGACGAGGTACGGGCGCACCGCGTCCACCTGCGGTACGCCGTGGACGGAATCGACGACGTACCCACCCGGCGACCGGTGACCGTGCTGTTCGTCCACCGGCCGCAGGGCTGGCGGATCGCCGACGACGCACCCGATCTCGCCGGGGCGCAGACCGTCACCTGGCGAGGGCCCTGGGACCACGGCAGCCTCCACCTCGCGACCGCGCAGACCGAAGGTGGTCGCTCGCTCGTGATCGGACACCCGGACAACGTTGCCTTCGTCGACGACCTGGCCGGCGACCTGCCGTCGGTGGTCGAGGCCGTCGACGACCTGTGGGGCGATTCCTGGCCGCGACGCGCACTGGTGGTCGTGACGTCCTCACGCGAGGAGTTCTCGCACCTCGTGGGGCCCCGGCACGACGGCGACGACATCGCCGCCGTCGCGGTCTCCGATGATGTCGACCACGAGCGCGGGATCGCCACCGGGCAGCGCATCGTCTTCAACCCGGCCGCGAGCGACCGGCTGGACGACACCTCCCGCCGGATCGTGCTCGCGCACGAGACGGTGCACGTCGCCGCACGCGCCGGCACCGTGGACGGCTCCCCGATGTGGGTCCTCGAGGGCTTCGCCGACTACGTCGGCCACCGCACGGCCGCAGAGGGCCTCGCCACCGGGCCGGTCGACGTGCAGCGGATCGCGCCGACGCTGACCCGGCAGGTACGGGCGTCGGGTGCACCGACGTCGCTGCCCGCCGACGGTGACTTCACCGGCGACCGGTCGGCGCTCGCCTACGAGAGCTCCTGGTCGATCGCCGCGTACACCGCGGACGAGTTCGGACACGACACGCTCGTCTCCCTCTACCGCGCCCTCGCCGCGGGGCCCGTCACCGACGAGCAGCTCGACGACGTGCTCACCGACCTGCTCGGCGTCGACACCGCCGAGTTCGTGGACGGCTGGGGCCGCTGGCTCGGGGAGCGCATCCGCGACATCCGCTGACCGGGACGGTCCGGACCGGGCCCATCGGCACCGTCCGGAGCCCGGGACCCGTCGACGCCTTCTCGTCGCGCTGCTTCTACGGTGGTCCCATGTCGCGGACCCTGCTGGTGACGAACGATTTCCCGCCCCGCCCCGGGGGCATCCAGTCCTATCTGCACGCCTTCGCGAACCAGCTGCCGTCCGACGACCTGGTCGTCTACGCGCCGCGGTGGCGCGGCGACAGCCACGTGAAGTTCGACGCGCGGGTCCCCTTCGAGGTCGTCCGTCATCCCACGACACTGATGCTGCCGACACCCGACGTCGCGCGACGGGCCACGCGGCTGCTCACCCAACACGACTGCGACACCGTCTGGTTCGGAGCGGCCGCGCCGTTGGCGCTGCTGGCACCCGTGCTGCGCCGCGCCGGCGCCCGTCGCATCGTCGCCAGCACCCACGGCCACGAGGTGGGATGGTCGATGCTTCCCGCTGCCCGGCAGGCGCTGCGGCAGATCGGCGAGCACACCGACACCGTCACCTACGTCAGTCGTTACACGAGGGGGCGGTTCGCCTCGGCATTCGGCCCCGAAGCGGGTCTCGAACACCTGCCGTCCGGGGTGGACACCGACGTCTTCCGGCCCGATCCGGCGGCACGCGCCGAACTGCGGGCACGTTACGGTCTCGGCGACCGGCCCACCGTGCTGTGCCTGTCGCGCCTGGTGCCGCGCAAGGGACAGGACGTGCTCATCCGCGCGCTGCCCGCGATCCGGAAGCGGATCGACGGTGCCGTCCTTGTGATCGTCGGCGGCGGACCGTACGAGTCGCGCCTGCGGGAGCTCGCGCGCCGCACGGATGTCGAGGAGCACGTCGTATTCACCGGCACGGTGCCGTCGGCCGAGCTCGCCGCGCACCACACCATCGCCGACGTGTTCGCGATGCCGTGCCGGACCCGCGGCGGCGGTCTCGACGTCGAGGGCCTGGGCATCGTGTACCTCGAGGCGTCCGCGACCGGGGTGCCCGTCGTGGCCGGCCGGTCGGGTGGTGCCCCGGAAACGGTGCGCGACGGTCGCACCGGCTACGTCGTCGACGGCACCTCCGTCACGGCCGTCGCGACCGCGGTGTCCGGTGTCCTCGCCGATCCCGATCGTGCCGCCGCGATGGGCGCCGCCGGTCGCGAGTGGGTCTCCACCGATTGGAGATGGGACGTCCTGGGCGCCAGATTGCGCGGTTATCTCGACGCCTCGGCGCCCCCGAACGAGACGGTGACGCCGTCGGCGGGGTGACCGGACGGGCCGCCGACGCGATATGTGAAGCTGTCCTGCGTGAGCAGCATTCAGGTGGCGGACCAGACCTTCGTAGCGGCGCCCCCGGAGCGCATCGCCGAGGAGGTCGCGGCCCTCGATCGGTGGCGTGCATGGTGGCCCGATCTCGTACTGACCGTGCGGGAGGACCGAGCCGAGAAGGGCATCCGGTGGACGGTGTCGGGTCCGCTCGACGGAACGATGGAGGTGTGGATCGAGCCGGTTCTCGACGGCGCGGTGATCCACTACTTCCTGCACTGCGAGCCGGCCGGTGTCGCGCCCGAGCGGGTGGCGGGTCTCGACCTCGCGGGAATGAACCGTACGCGCCGGGTCCAGGGAAAGGTGATGACCTTCGAGGTCAAGCAGCGTCTCGAGGCCGGTCGTCCGGCAGGTGAACCGCCGCGACACTGAAGCCACCGAAGGAGCGTCGTCCCGATACCGTTGTTCCCACGGTGTGTGATAGACCCTCGGGACGGGACTGATCGGTGCACACCCGAGGGACCGAGAAAGGGAGCCGTCACCACATGGCCGAGAAGACGAAGAGGTCGATCACCATCGACGCGCCGGTCGAGCGTGTCATGGAGGTCATCGCAGATTTCGATGCCTATCCGACGTGGGTGTCGGCGGCGAAGACCGTGGAGGTCGTGGAACATCGTCCCGACGGCAGGGCCGAACGCGTGCGCTTCGTCCTCGACGCCGGCATCGTCAAGGACACCTACGTCCTGCGGTACAAGTGGGCGCCCGACAACCGTGCCGTGAGCTGGGAGCTCGAGAGCGGTGAGATCCAGAAGGCCCAGTCCGGCTCGTACGTGCTGACCGAGGCCCCCGACGGCACCACGGTCGTCGACTACCAGCTCACCGTGGATCTCACGATCCCGATGATCGGTCTGTTCAAGCGCAAGGCGGAGAAGGTCATCACCGACACCGCGCTGAAGGAACTCAAGAAGCAGGTGGAGGGCTGAACGTCCGGCACGCCCCGGCCCGCGTGCGATGGTTCCTCGGAAAGGGCGGCGCCGGGAAGACGACCCTTGCCGCGGCCGAGGCGCTCGCGACCGCCCGTGCGGGAGAGCCCGTGCTCGTCGTGTCCATCGACCGGGCGCACTCCCTCGGCGACGTGCTCGACCTGCCTCCGGCCACGAACCGGGACGCCGGCGCGACGGACATCCGCACCGCCGAGGAGAACCTCGACATGGTGGAGATCGACTCGCTGCAGCTGCTCCGCACGCGCTACGCGGTCCTCGCGTCGATGGCGGCGCTCGCCGGGACGCACGAGCACGCAGACCAGTTCGACCTGCCCGAGCCCGACGAACTGACCGGGCTTCCCGGCGTCGAGGAACTGCTCGTGCTCGCCGAGGTCGCGCGACTCGCGGACAGCGGACGGTGGGCTCTCGTCGTCGTCGACGCCCCGGCCTCCGCCGACGCCCTGCGCACCCTCACCGCGCCGCGCACGGTCTCCGATTCGCTGGAACGGATCTGGCCGCAGCACAGCCGGGTCGCGGCGGCCACCGGTCCGGACCCCCGCACGGGTGTCTTCGTCACGCTGTTCGATCGGCTGCTGTCGGGGATCACCGCGGTACGCGACCTGCTCGACGATCGCGGACGCAGCGCCGCAGTGGTCGTGGCGACGCCCGATCGCGCCGGTCGTGCCGAGCTCGCACGGGTACGGTCGTGGCTCGCTCTGTCCGGCATTCGCGTCGACGCGGTCGTCGTCAACGGCGTCGTTCCCGCGGTGGGCGGTTCGGGTGCGGCCGCGCGGCTGCTGGCCGATCAACGGGCCGCGCACGAGGCGATCGTCGCCGAGATCGGGGCGGCCGTCACCGACGTTCCCGTGATCGTGTGCGAGCGCCGTGCCGCGGAGCCGGTAGGGTTGGTAGCTCTGGAGGAGCTCGCCACGGTCCTCCGCCGCGACGCACCCGTTCCCTCGTCGGAGACCGATGAGCCGGTCCGGGTGCAGCACGAATCGGGAACGGGGGTGGAGTCGGTGTACGCGATGCGCATGTACCTGCCGCTCGCCGATCCCGCGTCCCTGACACTCGGACGGATCGGCGACGACCTCGTCGTCGGCGCCGACGGCATGCGACGCCGGGTGCGACTCGCCTCGGGGCTGCGGCGGTGCACCGTCTCCGATGCCGAGTTCGACGGAACCGATCTGGTGGTGCGATTCGTACCGGATCCGGCGGTGTGGCCGCTGTGAGGGACGACCACGAAGCCCTGATCTCCGAGTTGTTGCTGCTCGCCGACGCCGTGCTCGAGCGCGTCGAGGGCGCGGTGCAGCAGTTCGTCGCCGCGACCGGCGACGCGTCGGCTCATACTGCCCCCGATACCGCGACCGGTTCGACGGCGCCGGGTGACGCCGAGGCCGCGACCACCCCGAGCGGGTGCGCGTGGTGCCCGCTCTGTGCCGCCGCAGCCCTGGTTCGCGGCGAGAACCACGAACTGGTCAGCAGGCTGGCGTCGAAACTGGCGGCGTTGATCGCGTTGCTGCGGGAGTTCCTCGCGCAGTTCCTGCCCTCGACCGGTGGCGTCCCGCCCGAGCCGACCCCCGATCCGCCGACGCGGGATCGTCCGGCCTTCGAGCCGATCTCCGTCAACCTCCGCACGTGAACACGCACGACCCCGGGCTCACGGTCGGGATCGACATCGGGGGCACGAGCATCCGCGCGGCGGCCGTCGACCGTAACGGCGACGTCGTCGACAGTGTGCGCACGCAGACGCCGTCCTCCGCGGTCGCCCTCGAGAACGCGCTGCACCGGCTCGTCGAGCATCTGCGCGACCGCAACGACATCGCAGCGGTCGGGTTGGGGGTCGCGGGGTTCCTCACCGAGGACCGCACCACCGTGCGGTTCGCGCCGCATCTGCCCTGGCGCGATACGCCGCTCGCCGAGACGCTCACCGAACGCTTCGGGTTGCCGGTCGTCTTCGAACACGACGCCAATGCGGCGGCCTGGGCCGAGTACCGCTTCGGCGCCGCCGCGGGCAGCACGATCGCGGTGATGGTCGCGCTCGGAACGGGCATCGGCGCCGCCCTGCTGCTCGACGGCAGGATCTATCGCGGTGCCTACGGTGTGGCGCCCGAACTCGGTCACCTGCAGGTCGTGCCCGACGGTCGGCCCTGCCCGTGCGGCAAACGCGGATGCTGGGAAAGGTATTGCAGCGGAACGGGTCTCGTGGACACGACCGTCGAGATGCTCGCGGCCGAACCCGGGCGGTCCGTTCTCGCCGGTGAGATCGCCTCGGATCCCGGATCGCTCACCGGCCGGCGGATCGCCGGCGCGGCCCACGACGGCGACCCCGTCGCGCTCGCGGCCTTCGGCGATTTCGCCCGCAGACTCGGGCTCGGACTGGCGCTCGTCGCCGACGTCTACGACCCCGAGCTCGTCGTCATCGGGGGAGGGGTCTCCGGTTCCGCGCCGCTGTTCCTCGACGCCGCGCGCGAGCACTACGCGGCCGTGACCACCGGCGCCGGCCATCGTCCTCTCGCGCGCCTCCGGGTCGCGCAGCTCGGCGACGCCGCCGGGCTCATCGGCGCCGCCGATCTCGCCCGGTCCGCGATCGAAACCTCACGACCACCGCTGTAGGTGAGATTCGACGGAGATGAGATTATCGTCACGTCGACGTCGAAAGGGTGGGGTCGGGCACTGAGGCGATGTGCGAGTGGCAGTCGCATCGTCGTAGAGTCGACCGGCGGGCGGTGCTGCACCGATCCGTGTGGGGGATGATCGGATTCGGGAAGGATGCCATGTGGTACTGGCTGTTCAAGTACGTCCTCCTGGGACCGCTGCTGTGGCTCATAGGACGTCCGAAGTTCGAAGGCGGCGAGAACATTCCGGCGCACGGACCGGCGATCCTGGCCAGTAACCACCGGGCCGTCCTCGACTCGTTCTACCTTCCCCTCCTCGTACGTCGGCGCATCAC
This sequence comes from Rhodococcus sp. C26F, assembly GCF_053345925.1. Classification (NCBI taxonomy): domain Bacteria; kingdom Bacillati; phylum Actinomycetota; class Actinomycetes; order Mycobacteriales; family Nocardiaceae; genus Rhodococcus; species Rhodococcus sp. C26F. Next base: position 49,866 of record NZ_JBKFBA010000031.1, on the reverse strand, counting down.
CTTCCTCGCGAAGAGCGAGTACTTCACCGGCACCGGACTCAAGGGCGCCTTCCAGCGCTGGTTCTTCTCGTCGGTCGGGCAGGTCCCCATCGACCGCACCGGTGCCGACGCCGCGCAGGATGCGCTCAACGCCGGGGTCCGCGTGCTCGGCCAGGGCAAGCTGCTCGGCATCTATCCCGAGGGCACCCGCTCACCCGACGGACGCCTCTACAAGGGCAAGACCGGCCTCGCGCGACTGGCGCTGGAGACCGGCGTCCCCGTGATCCCCGTCGCCATGATCGGCACCGACCGGATGAACCCCATCGGGTCGAAGATGTGGCGACCGGCGAAGATCACCGTCCGGATCGGCGAGCCCATCGACTTCTCCCGGTTCGAGGGCATGGGCGGAAACAGGTTCGTGGAGCGCACCGTCACCGACGAGGTCATGTACTCGCTCATGCAGTTGTCGGGCCAGGAGTACGTCGACATCTACGCCGCCTCCCTCAAGAACAAGGGCTCGGCGAACGAGTCGGGCACGGCCGGGGACACGGGCGCGTCGACGAACGGCAGTGCCGCGACCCCGCCGCAGGACGGTCCCGTCGCGGACCGCGTTCCCGACACGCGTGCCGGGTGAGCAGGTGCGCTACTTCTACGACTGCGAGTTCATCGAGGACGGACGCACGATCGAACTCGTCTCGATCGGTGTCGCCTGCGAGGACGGCCGCGAGTTCTACGCGGTGTCGACCGAGTTCGACCCGACCCGGGCCGGAGCCTGGGTGCGCCGCAACGTCCTCCCGAAACTCCCGCCCCCGGCGCACCCCGCCTGGAAGTCGCGATCGAGGATCCGCGACGACTTGCTGAAGTTCCTCGTGCCCCGACCGGGCATCCGGCCCGAACTGTGGGCGTGGATCGGAGCCTACGACCACGTCGTGCTCGTCCAGCTGTGGGGCACCATGCCCGAACTCCCGGACGTCCTGCCCCGCTTCACCCGCGAGCTCCGGCAGTACTGGGAGGACTCGGGCTCCCCGCCCCTGCCCCCCGCGCCGGACGACAACCACGACGCCCTCGCCGACGCCCGCCACAACCTCGCGAAGTTCGAAGCGATCGAGGCTGCTCGCCGGTCGCGGTGACGCGGGTAACGGGGTGCTGCGCCGCTTCCGGCCGTCACGCCATATCCTGGACGGGTGAACTGGACTGTCGACGTGCCGATCGACCGCTTGCCCGAACTTCCCCCGTTGCCCGAGGAGCTGCGTGCCAACCTCGACGCGGCGCTTGCAAAGCCGGCGCTGCAGCAGCCCAGCTGGCCCGAGGAACAGGCCGCGGCGATGCGCACCGTGCTCGAGAGCGTGCCTCCCATCACCGTGCCCCGCGAGGTCGAGGAGCTGCAGAACCAGCTCGCGGCCGTCGCTCGGGGTGAGGCCTTCCTCCTCCAGGGTGGCGACTGCGCCGAGACGTTCGCGGACAACACCGAGCCGCACATCAAGGGCAACATCCGCACGCTGCTGCAGATGGCGGTGGTGCTGACCTACGGTGCGTCGACGCCGGTCGTGAAGGTCGCGCGGATCGCCGGCCAGTACGCCAAGCCGCGTTCGTCCGACACCGACGCGCTTGGTCTGCCGTCCTACCGCGGCGACATGGTCAACTCGCTGGTCGCCGATGCCGAGGTGCGCAGGCACGATCCGTCGCGCCTCGTGCGCGCCTACGCGAACGCGAGCGCCGCGATGAACCTCGTGCGTGCCGTCACCGCCGCCGGTGAGGCCGACCTGCACCGCGTGCACGACTGGAACCGGGCCTTCGTCTCGGCCTCGCCCGCCGGTGCCCGCTACGAGGCGCTCGCCTCCGAGATCGATCGTGGTCTGCGGTTCATGGACGCTTGCGGTGTCGTCGACCCGAACCTGCGCGCGGCGACGATCTATGCCAGCCACGAGGCTCTCGTCCTCGACTACGAGCGCGCGATGCTGCGCCTCGACAACTCGGGCGACAAGCCGCGCCTGTACGACCTGTCGGCCCACTTCCTGTGGATCGGTGATCGCACCCGCCAGCTCGACGGCGCGCACATCGCGTTCGCGGAACTGCTGTCGAACCCGATCGGTCTGAAGATCGGTCCGTCGACCACCCCGGAGATGGCCGTCGAGTACGTCGAGCGCCTGGATCCGCACAACACACCGGGCCGACTGACCCTGATCTCCCGGATGGGTCACTCGAAGGTCCGCGACCTGCTGCCCGGCATCATCGAGCGGGTCGAGGCCTCCGGTCACAAGGTGATCTGGCAGTGCGACCCGATGCACGGCAACACCCACGAGGCGTCCACCGGTTACAAGACCCGTCACTTCGACCGCATCGTCGACGAGGTGCAGGGCTTCTTCGAGGTGCATCGCGCGCTCGGCACGCATCCGGGTGGCATCCACGTCGAGCTCACCGGCGAGGACGTCACCGAGTGCCTCGGCGGTGCGCAGGACATCTCCGACCTCGACCTGCACGGTCGCTACGAGACGGCGTGCGATCCGCGGCTGAACACGCAGCAGTCGATCGAACTCGCGTTCCTCGTCGCGGAGATGCTCCGCGGTTGATCGCAGCGGAGATGCTCCGCGGTTGATCGCAGTGGAGATGCTCCGCGGTTGATCGCAGTGGAGATGCTCCGCGGGTAGGGGACAGGCGGTCGGATCAGGGCAGTGCGGTCAGCGTGACCGTGCTGCCCTGTTCTGCTCTCCGGCCCGCCCCGGGATTCTGGCCGATCACGACCGAGCGGTCGGAGTCGCCGAGTTGCCGTACCTCGACCTCGAAACCGAGGCGGGTGAGCTCGTCGCGGGCCGAGCCCACCGAGCGTCCCAACATCGACGGCACCTTCACTGCATTGGATACAAGGAGGGTGACGGTTCCGCCGGCACCGACGTCTTCGCCCTCCTCCGGGTCGGTGCCGACGACCCGCCCCTCGTCGACATCGGCGTCGAAGACCTCACGGATCTCCCCGACGGTCAGGCCTGCCTCGTCGAGGATGCGACGCGCCTCGTCGACGGGGCGCCCGGTCAGATCGGGCAGGGTCACGGGCGGCGATCCCTTGCTGATCACGAGCGCGACCTCGGACCCCACGGGCAGGACGGTGCCGGGCGCGGGGTCGAGTGCGGCCACTCCGCCCTCGGGCACCGTGGTGCTGAACGCGGTACCGCCCTCGACCGGTTCGAAGGTGCGGCTCCGCAGTTCGTCCTCGACGACGGATCTCTCACCGGCGCCGGGAATGGACGGGACGGTGGGTCTGCCGAGCGACACGAGCAACGCGATCGTGTCGCCGTCGGGCACGCGTGAGCCCGCGGTGGGGTCGGTGCCGAGGACGGTGTCGACGGGAACGTCGTCGGAGTACTCGCCCCGGATCTCGCTGGACAACCCGGCCGTCTCGATCGCGGACACGGCCGCCGCCCTGTCGAGTCCCAGCACGGTCGGGACGTCGGTGAGCCGGCCGGCGCCGAGCCACCATCCGGCGATCCCCATGAACAACGCGAGCACGATGATCGCGGCGATCCAGCCGGCGGCGGACCGGCGTTGACGGCGACGGTCGGTGGCGTAGTCGGGCCGGGGCGCCACCGGTTCGGTGTCGGGACGCGGATGGGTGCGGGTCGCGACCCGGGTCGGGTGCGGGCGCGTGGCCGGAACATTCGGGCCAGGCGTGGCCGGTGCATTCGGGCCGGGCGTGGCCGGCACGGCGGTCTGCACGGTCGTCGGAGCGTGCGAGTTCGCGGCGGCGGAGCCGGGAAGGACCGTCGTCGCCGGAGCAGGATCGGCGTGCCCGGCAGCGGCGCCGTCGACGGTGCGGGTCGGTGCCGCGGCGTCGGGGTCCACCACGGGAGGCGTCCGCACCGCAGATCGTCTCGGAGCCGGAACCCGGTAACGGGGGAGATCGAGCGTGTCGCAGATCTCGCCGAGCGCGTCGGCCATCACCTGCGCGTCGGCGTAGCGTTCCGACGGTTCGCGTTCGGTGGCCCGACGGACGAAGGTGTCCAGTTCGGGCGGGACCCCGTCGATGGCCGAACTCGGATCCGGCACGTCCTTCTCCACGCGCTGGTATGCCACCGACAGGGACGTGTCGCCGGTGAAGGGGGTGCGGCCGGTGAGCATCTCGTAGACGAGCACGCCGGCGGAGTAGACGTCACTGCGTGCGTCGGCGCTGCCGACGGTCACCTGCTCCGGGGACAGGTACGCCGCGGTGCCGAGAATCACGCTGCGCGAGGTGGTGGTCGCGGCGGCGACCGCCCGGACGAGCCCGAAGTCGGCGATCTTCACTTCACCGTTGCCGGAGATGAGGATGTTCTCGGGCTTGATGTCGCGGTGCACGAGACCCGCCCGGTGGGCGACGGCCAGGGCTCCGAGGACCGGTGCGGCCACGGCGGCCGCGGCGTGCGGCGGCATCGGCCCGCGTTCGCGCAGCAGCTCGCGCAGGGTGCCGCCCTCGACGAGCTCCATCACGAGGAAGACGTGATCGCCGTCCTGGCCCTGGTCGTAGACCGCGACGAGCCCGGGATGCGTCAGTCGTGCGACGGACCTGGCCTCGAACTCGAACCGTGCCAGGAATTGGGGATCGGCCGCGAACTGCGGATCCATGATCTTCACGGCGACGGGACGGTCGAGACGCATGTCGGTGCCGCGGTAGACGGTCGACATGCCGCCCCGCGCGATCTGCGATTCGATGCGATAACGCCGGTCGAGCACGACGCCGACCAGTCGGTCGCCTCCAGCGGTCACCCGGTGTACCCCCGTGTCTCGTGCGTGATGGTGGGACGCCGGTACCCGGGCCTTCGAGGTAACGACGTGACGAAGGTCCGGCTCCGCGTGTGCGGAGCGATTTCGTCCCCGTCGATCGTAGCCAGCTCCCGTGGACGGTAGCCGCGTAGCTGCCCGCGCGGCCGCAGCGATAACGTGGTGGGGTGAGTGCAATCCCTTACTGCGACGACGTTCTCGACCGCTCCGTGCCCGTGGTGCAGCTCGTCGACGTGGCCAAGAGCCTCGGCGTCGCCACCTCCCGCGTACACCAGATGGTGCGCGACCGGCAGCTGCTGGCGTTCAAGCGCGACCGCGTGCCGGTCCTGCCCGAGGCCTTTCTCGACGAGGAAGGAAACGTTCTCAAGGGTCTTCCCGGCCTGATCGCGGTGCTGCACGACGGCGGTTACGAGGACGACGAGATCCTGCGGTGGCTTTTCGCCGAGGACGATTCTCTTCCCGGTGGATGCCCTGTGGCCGCGATGCACACGCAGTCCGCGCGCGAGGTCATGCGGCGGGCGCAGGCGCTCGCCTTCTGAGTCTCCGGGGCGTCGTTACCGCTTCCGGAGCAGTGAGCCGGCGACGTACTCGGTGATCATGACCGCGGCGCGCGTGCGGCGCGGAACCGTCGCGCGCCGGTCGAGCACCCGGAACCCGCTGCGTTCGACCTCGTCGAGAATCCGCCCGTAGAGCGTGAAGGCTGCGCGGATACTCGGCCGGATCCGGTCGGGGAGTACCGCCAGCCCGGGTTCGGCCTTGCGATATTCGGCGCGGGTCAGCGCGACCGCGTGGGCGAGTGCCCGCCGGACCCTCGGGTCCATCGCGCCGGTGCGCCGGCATTCCTGCAGCAGGTCGATGTCGACCCCGAACGCCGACCACAGGTCGAGCGGGATGTAGATGCGTCCGCGCCCGAGATCCTCGCCCACGTCGCGGATGAAGTTGGTGAGCTGGAACGCCTCGCCGAGTGCGGCCGCGGCCGGCGGGGCGGCCGGATCGTCGACCTCGAAGATCGGAAGCAGTTCGAGCCCGATCACGGCTGCGGAGCCGTACATGTACTCGCGCAGTTCTTCCATGGTGCGGTAATGGGGCCGGAACTCGGGCGTGCCGGGCACGTCCATGCGCATGGATCGGATGAAAGCCTCGAAATAGTCGATCGGGATACGGTACTGCCCGATCGTGTCGGCGAGCGCGCGGACCACGAGACCGGTGTCGTCGAGCGGGCCGGGAGCGCCCGCGAGTGCGGCGTGCAGGCGGGTGTGCGCCTCGTCGACACCGCGGATCGCGGCCTCCGGATCGTCCACGGCGGTGACGTCGACGATGTCGTCGACGTGTCGGGCGAAGCCGTAGAGTGCGTGCACGGCGTGTCGCCGCGAGGCGGGCAGCAGCCGGGTCGCGAGGTTGTAGGTGCGTCCGTGTTCGGCGGTGAGCTCGGCGCAGTAGGCGTAGGCCCGGGTGAGATCGTCGGCCGCGATCCCCGTGGGGCGCTCAGGCACGGTCGTCCCGGAGAGCGCCGGCGGGTGATGCCGGTCGCGGTCGTAACCGCAGGCGCAGCGGGTCGTAGGTGACCAGCGAACGGGCCGCGACGATCGAGGCGAACACCGCGAGCGCGACGTGCGCGATGTTGTACATCCCGATCGACCCGTCGGGGTTGAAGATCAACATCAGCCAGGTCGACAGGGCGACGAGCACCATGAGCACCCGGGGCGACATCGCGAAGGCGGCGGCGACGGCGAGCGGCCAGGAGTAGTACCAGGGCAGCGCGGCGGGCGACAGCAGGGTCACCGCGGTCAGCGCCACGACGATCCCGAAGATCGCGTCGCGCTCGGTGCGGCGGAAGCGCCACCACGCCCACACGAGGATCACCACCAGGGCGATCGCGCAGAGCATGCGCGTGATGTCGAGGACCGATCCGAGCCGCCACGGGGTGACCCATGTGACGGCGTGCGCCATCATCGTCGGCAGCGACAGCCAGTTGATGATCTTCGACGAGCCGGACAGGGCGGTGAGCCAGCCGATGCCCACACCGGCGAGCAGCGAGGTGCCGCCGAAGACCGCGGCGAAGACCACCAGTCCCAGGCCGGCGGCCTTGGCGAACAGGCGGACGGGCGGTGCCGGTTCGCGTCCTTCGGCGCGCGCACGATCGCGTTCGTGGATCATCCACACCCACACCAGGAAGGGCAGTGCCAATCCTGCGGTGGCCTTGATCGCGGCGCCGAGCGAGACCAGGGCGATGCCGCCGAGGTGCCGGCCCTCGAGCACGAGCACGATGCCGGCGATCATGAGACCGACCATCAGCAGCTCGTTGTGCACACCGCCGACGAGGTGGATCAGCACGAGCGGGTTCAGCACCGCGAGCCACAGGGCGATCGCGGGATTGCCGCCCATGCGACGGGCGAGTTTCGGCACGGCCCACGCCATCAGTGCCAGGCCGGGAAGCATGGTCAGGCGCCACAACCAGGTGCCCGTCACCACGTTGTCGTCGGTGATGGACGTGATGCCCGCACCGAGCAGCAGGTGGACGGGCCCGTAGGGCGTGGTCGTCGTCGTCCACACGTTGCTGACGTTGTCGAGCAGGACGCCCGGATTGACGACCGGGCCCACCTCGTACGGATCGAAACCGTCGCGCAGCAGTGCGCCCTGCGCGAGGTAGGAGTAGGCGTCGCGGCTGAACATCGGTGTCGCGACCAGCAGGGGAGCGGTCCACGCGGGCAGCACCGTCCACAGATCGCGCACCGTGACGTGGCCGGCGAGGGTCGCGCGGCCGACGCGCACCCACGCTGCGATCATGAGGAGCACACCGACCCACAGGATGATCCGCGAGAGCAACTGGCCGTGGCCGAACCGCAGCCACGACAGATAGATGTCCTCGAGCAGCGGGTCGATCCGCCGGACACTGCCCGATCCGAAACTGCCGAAGGTCATGAGTACTGCGCCCCACGCGCCGAGCAGCGCGGCGTGGCCGGCGGGACTCCTCAGGAATGCGTGCTTCGGACGCTCACCCTTCGGTGCGGCCGTCCCCTCCGGCGCGGGCGAGGTCTGCGGCTCGGCGTCGGGCGAGGCAGGGGACGACATCGGTACGGTTCCTCCCCCGTGGACGTGTGGATGCGCGGCGCGCAGATAGCTGGCGAACGAGGACAGTTTAGTGGAGACGCGGAGCGTGGTGCGCCCGGTGTCACCGCCTTCGCGGAACACCGAGCCGTTCGGCGGCGAGCCTTCCGGACAACAGCACGGTGGGGACACCGACGCCCGGCACCGTCGCCGACCCCGCGAGCACCACGCCGGGAACGGCCGGATCGAGGTTGCGGCGCCGGAACGGTCCCGTTTGCCGGAAGACGTGAGCGCTCGAGAACGGGCTGCCCGCCTGCATGCCACGAGCGTGCCAGGTGGCCGGCGTGTCGATGTGGTCGACGCGGAAACCGTCCGTGATGCCGCCGTATCCGCGGCGGTCGAGGACGTCGAGCAGTTCGTTGCGATAGGGCACCGCGAGCTCGGCCCAGGCGAGCGGAGCGCTGTCGAGGTTCGGGCACGGCGCCAGCACCGACAACGGTTCGTGCTCGACGCCCTCACGGGTGAACCGCAGGCCGGGATCGGACAGTGCCGGTCGCGTGATGAGCAGCGAGGGATCCGACATCGGCCGGCCGCGTCCGCGGCTGCGGGTGATCTCCGCGAAGGTGCGGTCCCACTCGCCACCGAAATCGATCACGTGGTGGTGTTGCGCCGCCCAGCCGCGGGTCACCCCGGTGGGGATCGACCCGTGCAGCACGACGGCCG
>NZ_JBKFBA010000031.1:31734-41347 GCF_053345925.1 Rhodococcus sp. C26F | reverse complement strand
GCGGCGCCGTCGGCGCGGCAGCAATCCGTCGACCACCGGGGTGTCGGGGGTCAGGACGGCCGCGTCGCACGGGAAGCGCTGTCCGTCGCGGGTGCGGACACCGTCGACCCGACCGGCGGAGAGGTCGAGCGAGGTCACCTCCCGGCCGAGTTCGAGCCGTCCGCCGGCCTCGACGAACGCCGCGGCCATCGCGCGGGCGACCGACCGCATGCCGCCGTCCACCGCGTACACGCCCAGCGAGGTGTCCATGTGGGCGATGGCCCCGTAGACGGCGAGGGCCCGTGCCGGAGCGACCCCCGCGTACAGCGCCTGGAAGGTGAAGACGCGGCGCAGGCGCGGGTCGGTGACCCTGCGGTTCACCTGCGCGCCGAGCCTGCCGAACCCGCCCAGTCGGAGCAGACGCGCCAGATCGCGCAGCGCCGCCGGGGACGAGACCAGGTCGAGCGGCGAGTCGAAACTCGCGTCCATGAAGCGGTCGAACTCGGCGTCGAAGATGTCGGCGAGCCACGCGCGCAACCGCAGATAGCGGCGTGCCTCGTCGGGACCGCACACCCGTGAGATCTCCGCGACCATGGCGTCGGGGTCGGAGTGCACGTCGATCGAGGTGCCGTCGGCGAACCGCGCGTGATAGGCGGGGGACAGTCGCCGGGTGCGCAGGGCCGGCCGGACGGAGTTGCGGTCGGCGCCCACCGCGGCGAGCGCGTCGTCGATCAACTCGGGCATCGTCAGCACGGTGGCGCCGTTGTCGATCTCGTAGCCCGGGCCGTGATAGCTGCCGACCCGGCCGCCGACGTCATCGGCGCGTTCGAGAACCGTGACGTCCTTGCCGGCGCCGCGCAGGTACAGCGCCGCCGACAGACCGGCGAGACCGGCACCGACCACGACGACCCGGTCGGCGCCGGGAACCGTCCGCACCGCCCTCACGCCACCCGTCGCGTCGCCGCGACCGCCGACTCGCGCAGGAGGGCCTTGCCCTCCTCGGTGGCGCCGGACGACTCGAGCGCCTCGAACGCGCTGTCGGTCAGTTCCGAGATGCGGTCCTCGATCCGGGCGACCGCGCCGAGATCGACGAGCAGCGAGCGGAGGTGCTCGACCTGCGCGTCGGACAGATCGGTCCCGATCGAGGTGCGCAGCAGCTCGGCCGCGGCCGGATCGGAGGCATCGGCCGTCTCCAGTGCCAGCGCGTACAGGACGGTCCTTTTGCCCGAGCGCAGGTCGTCGCCCGAAGGCTTGCCGGTGACCTCGGGGTCGCCGAAGACACCGAGCAGGTCGTCGCGCAGCTGGAACGCCAGGCCGATGTCGGTGCCGAAGCGGCGGTAGGCGGCGATGAGGTCGTCGTCGGCGCCGGCGAGGGCAGCGCCGATGTGCAGCGGGCGTTCGATCGTGTACGCCGCGGTCTTGAACCGGTTGACCCGCGTAGCGGCCTCCACCGATTCGTCCGCCGCCACTTCGTTGGCGATGTCGAGATACTGCCCGCCGAGCACTTCGGTGCGCATCGCGGTCCAGGCCGGGACCACGCGCGCGACGGTCGCGGGGTCGAGCCCCGCCGAGTGCAGCATGTCGTCAGCCCAGACCAGGGCGAGGTCGCCGAGGAGGATCGCGACCGACTCGCCGAACTGCTCCGGCCTGCCGTGCCAGCCGGCCTTCCGGTGCTGCTCGGTGAACTCGACGTGCACGGTGGGGAATCCGCGGCGCGTGGTGGAGGCATCGATGATGTCGTCGTGGACGAGCGCCGCGGCCTGCACGAGCTCGAGCGCGGAGCACGCCTGCAGGACGGCCTCGGCGTCCGGCCCGGTCGGGTCACCACCGGCGCCGAGCCAGCCCGTCCAGGCGAAACGCGGACGCACCCGCTTGCCGCCGCGCAGCACGAATGCCTCGAGCGTGTCGACGGCCTGCCGGTATCCACCGCCCACCGAGTCGACCAGGTCGGAGCGTGAGGTGAAGAACTGCCGGAGGGAGTCCTCCACCCGATGGGGGAGCTGCTCGGCAGACAAGTGATCGGCGCCGGTAGACAGGACGAAACCTCCAGGTCGATGGGTGACGGCACCTCGGAGGCGGGTGAGCCGGAGGTGCCGCGACCAGCCTATCCGCACAGTCGGGTCGTCGCCGGTAGCGACCGCCCCGGGGGCGCCACCTATGCTGGACCGGTGACAAGCGACTTCGTCAGGGCAACCGAGGACGGCGGGATTTCTCGGACCCCGTCGATCGTGGACCGTCTCGGGTCCGCGCGTTCGGGCCGCATTCCGTTCTCCGTCGAGTTCTCCCCGCCTCGCGACGCCGAGGCCGAGGGACGACTGTGGCGCGCCGTGCGGACGTTCGAACGTCTCGGCCCGGCCTTCGTATCGATGACCTACGGCGCCGGGGGCTCCACCCGCGACCGTACGGTCCGGGTCACCGGACGTCTCGCCGAGGAGACCACCCTCCTGCCGGTCGCGCACCTCACGGCCGTCGGGCACAGCATCGACGAACTGCGCGCGATGGTCGGCGCCTACGCCGACCGCGGCATCACCAACATCCTCGCGCTGCGCGGCGACCCGCCGGGCAACCCGCTCGGCGAGTGGGAGAAGCACCCCGAAGGTCTCGAATACGCCGACGAACTCGTGCGTCTGGTGCGCGAGCTCGGCGACTTCCACGTGGGCGTCGCGTCGTTCCCCGAAGGACACCACCGGTCCCCGGACCTCGATCACGACACCCGCTATCTCGTGCAGAAGCTGCGTGCGGGCGCCGAGTACTCGATCACCCAGATGTTCTTCGACGTCGAGCACTACCTGAGGCTGCGCGACCGGGTCGTGGCCTGCGACGCCGAGCAGGGGCGCAAGCCGATCATCCCCGAGATCATGCCCATCACGTCGCTGCGCTCGGCGCGGCGCAGCCTCGAACTGTCGGGTTCGCATCTGCCGCCCGTTCTCGAGGAGCGGCTGCGGCGCGCGGCGGGCGACGGTCCGGAGGAGAACCGCGCCGCGGTGCGCGAGGTGGGCATCGAGGTGGCGACGGAGATGTGCGAGCGGCTGATCTCCGAGGGTGCGCCGTGCCTGCACTTCATCACGCTCAACTTCGCCCGCGCGACCGGCGAGGTGCTCGACCGCCTCGGCTACGAACTCGAAGCTCCCGCCGCGGTGCAGCCGGCCTGACATCCGGCCCGCGCCGGCTCGGGGTCAGGGCAGGACGCGGGCTTTCCACGCCGCGCGTCCGCCGCGCCGTGCCCGGATCGACGACGCCGTGAGCGCACCGAACGCCAGGACCGATGCCGGGTGCGCCGCGGCGTCCAGCAGGTCGTCGACGGGACGGTCCGGAGCGTCCGGGTGTCGGCGTCCTCCCCGTTCGGTGACGCGCGCGAGAAGGCGTGACGTCACGCCCGCGGCGGCACCGGCCACGCCCCAGCGTCGCGTCCGCCCCGCGCCGAGAAGCGCCGCGGCCGGGGGCACGAGGTAGGCGAGGAGATACAGCGCGACCACCGCGGCCGCCCCGACCGGGGAGCCGAACGCCGACCACAACCAGCGGGTGTAACCGCCGATCAGCGGGCGGGGTCCGTCGTACATCCGGCACGACGCCAGCCCGCCCGCGGCCGCGACCGTCGTAGGCAGTCCGGCGCGACGCAGTGTCCGGGCCAGATCCAGATCCTCCGTGGGACTCGCCGCGACCGCGGCGTGCCCGCCGATCGCCGCGTAGGCGCGCGCGTCGAAGACGAGGAACTGTCCGCATGCGATCGCCATCGACGGCCGGTGGGTGCGGTGCGAGACCGCGACGGGCAGCACCGAGAACCACGACCAGAACAGCAGTGGCTGCACGAGCCGTTCGAGCACCGACCCGGTGAGCTGGTACGGGAACGGTGAGACGAGCGCGGCATCCTGGTGGCGCAGCAGAGCGACGGCGGCGGCGAGCGCGTCGGGTGCGAGCCGGACGTCCGCGTCGACGAACACGACGATGCCGCTGTCGGTAGTCGATCCGGCGTGGGCGACTGCTGCGGCGCACGCGGCCGCCTTCCCGGTCCATCCTTCGGGCGGTGGCTGTGTCGATCGGACGACGGTGATGCGCTCGTCGCCCTCGGCCGCGGCCGTGGCCAGGTCGGCGGTGCCGTCGGACGAGTCGTCGTCGAGGATCACCACGCGCAGGGCGTGCAGTCCTGTCTGTGCCCGCAGGTCGGAGACGATCGCGGCGATGCGGGGCGCCTCGTCGCGGGCGGGGACGACGACGGTGACCTGCTCGTCGACCACCGGACCCGGCACGAGACGGGGGAGCGAGACGCGGTTCGCGACGGCAACGGCCGCGCCGTAGGAGGCGACGAGAACGCCACCGGCGACGAGTCGCGTGAGACCGGGGGACGGGTCGCGCGGAAGGCGGGTCAGGACCGCGTCCCGTTCGCCGACGACCACTGCGGCGCGGGATTGCGGGTGAACCAGGCCGCGCCGGCGATGATCAGCGTGACACCGAAGGCGCCGCCGGCCATGATTCCGGCCCAGCCCGCGAAACCGCGCGTGTTGGGATCGGCGTAGCGCACCTCCGCGCGGAGGGTGCTCACCTCGCCGGCCGGAAGCTTCCAGGTCACGACCGAATCCGACTCGCGGGTGCCGTTGGTGGTCGCCACCCGGGCGGGGAACGCGATGGTGAACTGCACGTCGGTGCCCTGGGTGGGAGCGGACTCGAGATCCACGCGTCCGTTCAGGGCCACCAGATCGCCCGAGCGCTGCAGGTTGAGCTGGAACATGCCGGCGCTCTGATCGGACATCGTGGCGAGCTGCTGGACGTCGCCGAAGGTGAGGTCGTTGAAGAAGACCTGGCTCCCGACGTAGCCGTCCTGCGAGTACTCCTGCACCCGCACCTTCCCGGCCAGGGCCGAGGGAGCGGTGAGTTCGGGGCCGGGATCGTTCTCGTCGGCGGGGATGGTCGCGGCGACGATCTGCCCCGACACACGGTCGTCGGAGGAGATCCCCATCGTCGCCTGCACGCGCAGGCAGCCGGTGAGGAGCGGGAGGCCGAGGAGTACGAGCCCCACGACCGCGACGACACGACGGCGGACGGACAGGTTGGACGACTGCACGGAGAACATGGTGCCAGGCACGGTCATCCTCGTCGGTTCTTCGGGTCGCTCGCGGCGAGTCGTGCCTCGTCGGCTCCGGGACCGGACGCGCTTCCGCGCCACGACCGGACGAGCGAGACCAGCAGGGGAACACCCAGGACCCCCATGACGACCAGCCCGTACACCGCGGAGTACCGGAGTTCGGGAGCGTCGAGGAAGGCACTGTGGGCGAGGGCCGAACCGAGCCACGTCCACAGGAACAGCGCGATGGGCACGGCGTCGTGCCGGGGCGCGTCGGCGCGGTCCGAACGGGAGTCGACGAGCACGAGCACGATCGCCATGATCGCGGCGACGAGGAGCCAGCCCGCGTAGTTGGTGAGCGGGATGTGCTCGATCCCGGGCAGGCCGCCGGCGTTGCACCACGACCAGTGCCCGTCCGCCACCATCTGGGGGTCGAGATAGAGATCCCAGCCCAGCATGCCGACGGTGACCGCCGCGACCCTGCCGGGACCGTTGCGGACGAGGCGGGAGGCCACGCACCAGACGGGGTACAGACCCGCCGACCACGCCAGCGGCACCACCAGCGGGACGTCGAGTGCGGCCGGCCCGAGCCTGTCGGTGACGTAGCTGTAGCAGCCGTAGGGATAGCCGGTCATCGTGCCGACCACCTCGGACAGATATCCGATGCCCGCCGAGCTGACGAACAGGACGACGGCGAAGGTGATGCCGCGGTTCAACGCGGCGTGGACGAGGCAGGCGGCGGTGAGCAGCGTGACGACCGCGACGGTCGCGGCGTCCCGGGCGCCGCTCTCGGTGAGGGGATAGGCGATCTGGGCGAGGACCGCGGCGACGGCCGGGACGATCGGAAGGACCGTCCGCCACCGGGCCGGTCGGGGCGGTGCGGGGACGCGGGTGTCGGTCACCGCGACACCCAGCCCTTCACGCGGTCCACGAGACTGCCCTTGGCGTCGGCGAGGGCGACCCGGGCGGCGTTGCGGCCGCTCGCACCGGAGACTCCACCACCGGGATGGGTCGAGGCGCCGGTGAGATAGAGGCCGGGCGCGTCGGGCACCCGGTAGCCGGACAGCTCCGGCAGCGGACGCCACAGGAACATCTGGTCCAGCGACATCTCCACGTGCATGACGTTCCCGCCGAGCAGGCCGAGTTCGCTCTCGATGTCCGCGGGGGTCTGCACGTGGCAGTGCTCCACGCTCGCGGTGAAGCCGGGAGAGCGCGTCTCCATCTCGACGAGGATGCGGTCGGTCTCGGCGCCGGCGATGTCCGCCCAGCGACGTCCGCCGCGCAGCGCGTACGGATGCCACTGGGACCACAGCGTGATCTGGTGCTTGCCGTCGGGTGCGATCGTCGGGTCGAGGGCGGAGAAGCTCATCGCGAGGACGGCGGGTCGCGGGGGCAGGTCTCCCGCCATCGCGGCGCCGTGCGCGGCGCGCAGGTGGGCGCGGTCGTCGACGAGCAGTTGCAGACCGGAGGTCGTCGATTCGGGCTCGTCGCAGCCGCGGTAGCGGGGCAGCGAGTCGGTGCCGAGGCGCAGGACCATGCCGATGCCCGGACCGACCCGCATGCTGCGACGCCAGCCCTCGAGCCGGTCGCGGTCGTATCCGCCGCGGTCGAGCAGATCCAGCGTGGTCAGCACGTGGCATCCGGCGACGACCCTGCGGGCTTGCACCGAGCGTCCCGATTCGGTGCGCACGGTCCACAGATCGCCGGTCCGGCGGATCTCGGTGGCGGCGTCGCCGCAGGTCACCGTGCCGCCATCGGACCGCAGCCGCGACAGCAGGGCCTGGGTGAGCGCACCGCTTCCGCCGATCGCGCGACCCGGGGGCAGGGTGTGCATGAGGGCGGCGAAGCCCACCATCGCCGCGGTGCCGGGTTCGGACATGGGCGGGCCGGACTGCGCGCCGAACCAGGCGAGGGCCGCCTTGAGGGGTTCGTCGTCGAAGTACTCGTCGAGCAGGCTGTCGCCGGTGGTGAGGAACCGGCGGGACAGGGCGCTGCCACCCTCACCCGCGTCGAGTCCCCAGAACGAGGACAGCAGGTGCCGGCCGGTCGGGGGACGGGTGAACGACTTCATCACCGCCGCGCTGCGCGGGCCCCAGTCCTGCACGAAGCGGCGGTACGCGTCGGCCTCGCGGCGTCCGCAGGCGGCCTCGACGGAGGCGCAGGTCCGGTCGAGATCGCGGTGGAAGACGATGCCGGGACGGTCGGAGTCCGCCGGGGGCGGCGCGTACGCCCACGGGTCGCAGTCGATGTAGCGCAGGCCGTGGGCGGCGAGATCGAGTTCCTCGACGATCCCGGAGTGGCGCACCATGATGTGCGCCGAGGAGCCGCGGTCGACGGCATATCCGGGGAAACGTTCGACGGTGGAGACGGCGCCGCCCGGCACGGTGTCGCGTTCGAGAACCTCGACCGACCATCCGTCGCGGGCGAGATAACACGCGGAGACCAGGGCGTTGTGGCCCGAGCCGACGACGACGACGTCGAGTGTGGCGTTCATGGGGTACCGCTTCCGTCCGGATCGTCGATCGTGTGATGGTGGTGCGGAACGAGGTCCGGCTCGAGGGGCAGGCTCCTGCCGAGGACCGCGAACGGGCGGGCGTCGCCGGTGAAGACGAACCGGCGGACGACGTCCTGGAATCCGAACCGACGGTACAGCCGCCACGCCCGGTTGTCCTCGCCCGGCACCTCGGGTGTCGACAGCAGTACGGCCGCTTCCGTGCGTTCCCGCAGCAGCGCCGACAGGAGCAGTTCACCGATGCGGCGTCCCTGCATGTCGGGTCGGACGTGCAGTTCGGTGAGCTCGAAGTAGTCGGAGAGGACGCGATCGATCTCCTCGGGGGACCGTCCGGAATGGCGCATGCCGGCGCGCACCTGCTGGTTCCACCACTGGCGGGTGTCGCCCCGGTAGCCGTACGCGATCCCGACGACGGTGTCCGGATCCTCGGGGAGGCTCGCGGCGAACGCCTGCCAACCCGCGCGGGCCGAATGCTCGGACCACATCGGCGCGCGGTGGTACTCCGTGCCTCGGGGATATCGCATCGCCGCGACGTAGACGGTCAGCAGCGAGGGCAGGCGCGCACGGAAGTCCGCGGGGGAGAGCTCGGTGAGGATCGGGGCGTCCTGGCAGGGATCGGTGGTCATGCGTGACTCGTTCGGGTGGCTCGCGGTGCGTCGGAGGTGCTCGGGTCTCGCTGATCGTTCGGGATGACGTGGCCGCTTTCTCTTGACGGGTTGTCGGTGGGTCCAGCTATATTGAATACGTCGAACGCATGTTCGACACCGGTGATCCGGGGATGTTCGAGGGAAGCGAACATCCCCGGATCACCCTGGGGTCTCCCGCTCGGCGTCCGTGTCGGGCCTCACTCGAGGACAGTGATCTCCGTTCCTCGGCGTTTCGGCGGGAATGCCACCGGATACCGCTCGTTGTAACGAGTGGTGAGACCACGCCGAGGAGGTGCGTGAACATGGCCAACGGTCAGGTCGCGAGTCGAGGCCCGCGCCGAACGTCTCCCACGCTCGGGCCGTCCGCATGCATCGACCATGCCACCTCGGCGCGCGCGGCGACGCTGCTGCGCAAGGCCGACGATCTGCTTTCCGGTGCCGCCGGTGCCGGCGATCCGGGCGAGCGGTTCCGCCTCGCCTATCTGGCGGCGCTGCGCGGTGCCGGTGCGGTGGTCGCCGCCGCGGAGCTGCGCTCCGGGATCCGGCCCCGCCGACCCGCGACGCGCAACGCATGGGCACTCATGGCGCGCGCCGACGAGTCCTTCGCCGTCTGGGCCGACTACTTCGCCGATCGCTCCGCCACCCGCACCGCGGTCGAGGCGGGGGTCGCGCAGGCGGTGGGAGCCGACGAATCCGGTGCCTTCTACGACGAGGTGGGCCACTTCCTGCACGATGTGGAGGGCTATCTCGACGCCGAAGCAGAGCCGGAGGTCGGTGTCGGTGGGTGACTTTCGGCCCTTCACGAGGGCCTTCGCCGAAGAGGGGATCGAACTCACGTGTGGAGTTTGTGGTCCACAGCGGCATCTGCTCGTATTATTGACTCAGGCGGCCGTACGGACGGCCCCCCGCCGGATTCGCCCCACGGATCCGGTGGCCACCGTTTAGTGCCGGGGGAGGTACCGTGCCACTCTCCGAGCACGAGCAGCGCATGCTCGATCAGATCGAGAGCGCGCTCTATGCTGAGGATCCCAAGTTCGCCTCGACCGTGCGTGGCAGCCGGTTGGGGATGGCGTCGAACCGGCGGCGGCTACAGGCTGGCGCCTTGTTCGTGTTGGGCCTGACGCTGTTGATCGCCGGCGTTGCCCTGCCGCTCAAGCCGGGCGGCTTCCCGATCATCAGTCTGCTCGGGTTCCTCGTGATGTTCGCCGCCGGAGTCCTGTTGCTCCTCGGCGGTCGTCGGCCGTCGACTCCCGGGACGACGGGCGGTAGTTCCGGTTCCGGAAAGACCGGTCGAAGTTCCCGCGGCGGCAAGAAGTCCTCGGGTGGTGGCTTCACCAACCGCATGGAAGAGCGGTTCCGGAGGCGTTTCGAGCAGGACTGACCTCCTCGACCATCAGGTGTACCGACGACGGCGCG
>NZ_JBKFBA010000031.1:25344-31728 GCF_053345925.1 Rhodococcus sp. C26F | reverse complement strand
CGTCGTCGTTCGTCTGCAGACCTTTCATCGACCCGGCGTCGTCCGCCTCTCCGCCCCTCTGTCCCTCCACCACCGCGCCCCACTCGCGCAATCCCCGTCTCCCCACCGCCTCCCACCTCGGCTCCGGCCGCAGTGTTTTCCCTGGTCGCCGATTGCTCGGTCCTCGCTCCGCCGGCGGGGCGGATCGTCGGGGCGCCGACAGCGGTGGATCCGTCGTCGTCACGCGAGCGCGTGTCCCCATTCTCCGCCACCTGCTCTGAGCTGGGAATGTGACGACAACACGCGTGACCGGGCGGCAGTAATCCGTTTCCGGTGGGGCAAAGTGGGGTAATGTGGGGCGCGGCGGGACAAGGTGTCCTGTCGCGCGAAGCATCCGTCCGGCAGCGGGGAGGCGCCGAGTGTTCCTCGGTACCTACACCCCGAAGTTGGACGACAAGGGCCGGCTCACACTGCCGGCGAAGTACCGAGACGAGCTGGCGGGAGGGTTGATGATCACGAAGGGGCAGGATCACAGCCTCACCGTGTTCCCTCGCGACGAGTTCGCCGCTCTGGCCGAACGCGCTGCGAGTGCCTCACGGAGCAACCCTCAGGCACGTGCGTTCCTGCGGAGTCTCGCGTCGGGAACGGAAGAGCAGCGACCCGACTCACAAGGCCGGATCACGCTGTCGTCGGCCCACCGCAAGTACGCCGGTCTCACCAAGGACTGCGTGGTGATCGGTTCGGTCAGGTACCTCGAGATCTGGGACGCGACGGCATGGGAGACCTACCTCGCCGAGCACGAAGAAGACTTCTCGGAAGCGAGAGACGAAGCACTACGCGACATCTTGTAACCACGGCTCGGGCTGCGCGGCGAGTGCCGCGAGGCCTCTGCCCGATGTGCCGGCCCTGACGCACTTCCCCAGCGCCAGGTACGGACCGGAGGGCCCTGACGCACTTCCCCGGCGTCAGGTCTCTTCGGACTCGGACAGAGACCTCGAGGCATTCGCCGTCTTCCGTATCCACCCCCGTGGCGGCGAGCACGGTATCGAGACGAGCGACAGGCAGGCACGAGGCACACCACCGTCCACCCGACGAGTACCCCACAGACCGTAAGCGGCCCGAGCAGGATTCCGGAGGACACATGGTGGACGGCGAGCACGAATCCGTCGATGGTACGGATGAGGCCACCGGTGCCGATGTGACATCTGCGGCGGAATTCGGCCACGTGCCCGTCATGCTCCAGCGCGCCGTCGACCTTCTCGGTCCGGCCATCGAGAGCGTCGGTCCCGACGGCGAGGGCGCGGTCTACGTCGACGCGACACTCGGTCTCGGTGGGCACTCCGAACACTTCCTGACGATCTACCCGAAGCTGCGGCTCGTCGGCCTCGACCGTGATACCGACGCACTGGCGATCGCCCGCGAGCGACTCGCACGGTTCTCCGACCGCACAGACTTCGTCCACACCCGCTACGACGGGATCGCCGACGCGCTCGAGAGCGTCGGCCTCGACCGGTACGGCTCGGTCCACGCCGCCCTGTTCGATCTCGGCGTGTCCTCGATGCAGCTCGACGAGGCGGAGCGCGGCTTCGCCTATTCCAAGGACGCCCCGCTCGACATGCGGATGGATGCCACCACCGGCATCACCGCGGCCGATGTCCTCAACACCTACAGTCACGGCGACCTCGCTCGCATCCTGAGCACCTACGGCGAGGAGCGCTTCGCCGGCAAGATCGCCTCCGAGATCGTGCGGACCCGGGCCAAGACCCCCTTCCGGACGAGCGGCGAACTCGTCGAACTGCTGTACCGCACGATCCCGGCGGCGACCCGCCGTACCGGTGGTCACCCGGCCAAGCGCACCTTCCAGGCGTTGCGGGTCGAGGTCAACGCGGAGCTCGACTCGTTGCGCAACGCGATCCCCGACGCTCTCGACGCTCTCGCGGTGGGCGGCCGGATCGTCTTCATGTCCTACCAGTCGCTCGAGGACAAGGTCGTCAAGCAGGAGCTGACACCGCGTGCGAAGTCCCGCAGTCCCGAAGGGCTTCCGGTCGAACTGCCCGGGATGGGACCGGAACTGCGCATCCTCACCCGCGGTGCGGAGCGGGCAACGGACGACGAGATCGAGGCCAACCCACGTTCGGCGCCCGTCCGCCTGCGTGCTGCAGAACGAATCGCCAGGAGGTAACCGATGACCGTACAGGTGGCACCCCCGCAGCGCCGGAACCCGGGGCGATCGACCGCAGCGCAGCGTGCCTATCAGCGACGGTCGCAGCGCGCAGCGCAGCTCGGGGTCGAACAGGTGCAGGCCCGCGGGCGCACGACGGGTGCCGGACGTGTCCGCACCCGGATCCCGTTCGTCGCCACCATCATCGGGCTCCTGGGCGTGGGCATGGCCGTGACGCTGTTGCTGACCACCCGGGCGACCGAGGACTCCTACGAGCTCAGCGCGGCGCGGTCCCTCAACGAGGAGCTCGCCCAGAAGCGGGCGGTGCTCCAGCGCGACGTCGCCACGGCCGAGTCGGCTCCCGCGCTCGCGGTCGCCGCGGCGGAACTGGGGATGATCCCCACCGGACAGGTCGCGCGGATCGTCGTCGCTCCGGACGGTTCGGTGCAGGTGGTGGGCGATCCGGTTCCGGCCCAGGGTGCCCCGCCGGTCCCGCTGGATCCGCCCGCCCGAGAGGACGCCCGCGTCCAGACCCCGCTGGCCGGCAGCGCCGGGGCGGAGACCCCGCGGCCGCTCGGTGACGTGAGCGAGGAACCCCGGCCGCGCACCGACACCGAGGACACGCGTCGGGCCGCGCCATCGGCCGACGGCCGCCCGGTGGGCGAGGAACCGGCACCGGCTCCCGTGCCCGTACCCGCGGCGGAAGCTCCCGCGGCCGCCACGCCGGATGTCGAGGGTGCCGCACCTGTACCGCCCGCGGCAGGACAATCGGTACCCGTGAGCGAACTGCCGCAATCCGAAGCGCCCCGTGAGGCGGCGCCCGAAGCACCTGTCCAGGCCGTGCCGACGGAACCCGAGGGCGGGCCTCGGTGAACAACCGCTCCACCCCTCGGCGTGCACCACAGCGACGTTCCACCCCGGCGACGCGCGGCGGCCGCGCTCGAATGCCCGCGCCGCGCGATCGCAAGCAGCGCGACCGGACAAGTTTCGCGTTCCGCAACAAGTGGGGCCGGATCGGCATGTTCGGCATTCTGGGCGTAGCCGTCGCCCAGTTGCTGTCCGTGCAGCTCGTCCAGGCCCCCACACTCTCCGCCGAAGCCGCCAGCCAGCGCACCACCCGACTCGTCGAACCCGCCACCCGCGGCACCATCGCCGATCGCAACGGCGAACCGCTCGCCTACACCATGGAGGCGAAGGCATTGACCTTCCAACCCGTGCGGGTGCGCAAGGAACTCGAGGAGGAACGCGCGAAGGACCCGTCCCGGCCCGAGGTCTCCGAATATCTCGAGGGCGTCGCGTCGGCGGTCCACGAGGCGCTCGGCGCTGCGGCGCCGGAGAAGGACGTGCTCGAGATGCTCGAGAGCGACGAGACCTTCGTCTACCTCGCCCGCGGCGTCGATCCGGGGGTCGCGGCGGAGATCGTCGACGAGTACGACAAGGTCGGCACCGAGCGTCAGGACATCCGTCTGTATCCGGGCGGATCGCTCGCCGCCAATCTCGTCGGCGCGACCGGCTGGGACGGACACGGCCTGATCGGGCTCGAAGCGTCGATGGACGCCGTGCTGGCGGGTACCGACGGTTCGTCCACCTACGACCGTGGATCCGACGGCGCCGTCATCCCGGGCAGCTGGCGCGACCGTCAGCCCGCCGTCGACGGTTCCTCCGTCGAGCTCACGATCGACAACGACCTGCAGTACCACGTGCAGCAGGAGGTCCAGCGCGCGAAGGACCTGTCCGGGGCGAAGAACGCCTCCGCCGTGGTGCTCGACGCGCACACCGGCGAAGTGCTCGCCATGTCGAACGACAGCACCTTCGACCCGTCGATCGGTGTCGCGAACAACCCGCCCGACGCCGAACAGGGCAATCTCGCGGTCAGTTCGCCGTTCGAACCCGGATCCGTGAACAAGATCATCACCGCGGCCGCGGCGATCGAGGACGGTCTGACCCGCCCCGACGAGGTCCTGCAGGTCCCCGGCACGATCACCATGGCCGGCGCGACCGTCAAGGACGCCTGGGATCACGGGGTCGTGCCGTACACCACGACGGGTGTGTTCGGGAAGTCGTCGAACGTCGGCACGCTCATGCTCGCCGAGCGGATCGGTGAGGACCGCTTCGCCGAGATGCTGCGACTGTTCGGTCTCGGTCAGCGCACCGATGTCGGCCTGCCCGGCGAATCCGCGGGTCTGCTGCCCAGCCGTGAGCAGTGGTCGGGTGGCACCTTCGCGAACCTGCCCATCGGCCAGGGGCTGTCGATGACCCTGCTGCAGATGACCGCGATCTACCAGACCATCGCGAACGACGGGGAACGTGTCCCGCCGCGGGTCGTGCGCGCGACCATCGCGCCGGACGGCACGCGCACCGAGACGCCCCGTCCCGATCCGGTGCGGGTGGTGAACCCGCAGACCGCCGCGACGGTGCGCGACATGTTCCGTTCCGTCGTCCAGTCCGATACCGGCAACCAACAGGGCACCGGTGCGGGCGCCGCCATCGAGGGCTATCAGATCTCGGGCAAGACGGGTACCGCCCAGCAGATCGACCAGAACTGCAAGTGCTACTCGAACTCCGACTACTGGATCACCTTCGCCGGCATCGCGCCGTCCGACGATCCGCGCTATGTCGTGGGCATCATGCTCGACGCCCCGACCCGCAGCTCCGACGGCAGCGGGGGCCAATCGGCCGCGCCGCTGTTCCGCAACATCGCGTCGTGGTTGCTGCAGCGCGACGGCGTGCCGCTGTCGGCCGAACCGGAGAGCAAGTTGATCCTCCAGGTCGACTGACGAGGTGACCGTGGCGCCTCGGTAGGCTGACACGTCGGTAACGTGACACGACGGTCGTCGCCGAGAGCGGATCGGGAACGAACCCGGGAACATCCGTCGGAGTGCCTGCAGACGAGCTGCAGCGAAGCGAGAGGAAACTGGTGCCTGTGCCATCGAGTCCGGATCCGGCTCCTCCGGAGGAGGGGCGGAGACCCGAGCACCCACCGATGACGCAGATCTCGGTTCTCGCCGACGCCATCGGGGCGCGCGTCGAGATCGTCAATGCAGCCGCCGGAGAGGATGCGGCCCGCGCGGCCGCGATCACCGGCATCGACCTGCGCGCCCAGGGCATCCGCCCCGGCGACGTCTTCGCCGCGCTGCCCGGCGCGCGCGCCCACGGCGCCTCCTACGCGGGCACCGCGCTCGAACGCGGAGCGGTCGCCGTGCTGACCGACGAGGCCGGTCGCGACCTCGTCGCCGAGGCCACCTCCGATTCGGTCGCGGTCCTCGTCCATCCCGAACCGCGTGCCGCGCTGGGGGCGGCGTCGGCCACCGTCTACGGACACCCCTCCCGGAGCATGCAGGTCATCGGCATCACGGGCACGTCCGGTAAGACCACGACGTCCTATCTCGTCGAGGCAGGCCTCGTCGCGGCCGGACGCGTCGTCGGTCTCGTCGGGACCGTGGAGACCCGGATCGAAGGCATCCGCGTGCCGAGCACCCTCACGACCCCCGAGGCGCCGCAGCTGCACGCCCTGTTCGCCGTCATGCGCGAACGCGGTGTCGACACGGTCGTGATGGAGGTCTCCAGCCATGCCCTCGCACTCGGTCGCGTGGACGCCACCGAGTTCGCCGTCGGCGGGTTCACCAACCTGTCCCAGGACCATCTCGACTTCCACAAGGACCTCGACGACTACTTCGGCGCGAAGGCCCGGCTGTTCGCCGAGGACTCGCCGGTCCGGGCCCGCCGCGCGGTGGTGTGCACCGACGACGTGTGGGGACGTCGCATGGCCGAGGTCGCGCGCGCGGGCCGCGACGACGCGACCGCAGTCCGCACGGTCACCACGGGTGGCGACGGTGACGCCGCTGGCGCCGCGGCCGATTGGACGGTCACCGACGAGGTCCCCGAAGAGACGGGCGTGCAGCAGTTCACCCTGACCGGTCCGGACGGGATCGCCCACCGCGCCACCGTCGGCCTGCCGGGCCGCTACAACGTCACCAACGCCGCTCTCGCCGTGGCGCTCTGCGCCGAGGTGGGCGCCGACATCGACGCCGCGATCCGCGGTATCGCCGATGTCGCGGTGCCCGGCCGGGTCGAACGGGTCGAGCGCGGACAGGACTTCCTCGCCGTCGTCGACTACGCCCACAAGCCCGCGGCGCTCGAAGCGGTCATCGGAACCCTGCGCGCCGCGACCGAGGGACGCATCGCCGTCGTCGTCGGTGCGGGCGGCGACCGCGACCGGACGAAGCGGCCGATCATGGGCGAGG
>NZ_JBKFBA010000031.1:4846-25335 GCF_053345925.1 Rhodococcus sp. C26F | reverse complement strand
CGCGGCGCGAGCCGCCGATCTGGTGGTCGTGACCGACGACAACCCACGAACCGAGAAGCCCGCCGCCATCCGCGCCGCCGTCCTCGACGGTGCACACTCCGTCCCGGCCGCCGAACGCGGCGAGATCCTCGAGATCGGCGATCGCGCCGCGGCGATCGACGCCGCAGTCGCGTGGGCCCGCCCGGGCGACGTCGTCCTCGTCGCCGGCAAGGGCCACGAGACGGGGCAGGAGATCGACGGAGTGAAGCACCCCTTCGACGACCGCGAGGTCCTCGGCGCAGCTCTCGACAAGTACCGGACCGCAGGACCCGACGGTGACCATCCGCCTGCTGCGGGCGGTTCGCATCACGGAGGCAAGGCATGATCCCGATGACACTGGCTCGGATCGCGGAGGTCGTCGGGGGCACCCTGCACGACGTCGACGATCCGTCCGCCGAGGTGACCGGTTCCGTCGAGTTCGACTCGCGACGGATCGGTCCCGGCGGCCTGTTCCTGGCGCTGCCCGGTGCGCGCTCGGACGGGCACGATCACGCCGCGGCCGCCGTCGCCGCCGGTGCGGTCGCGGTCCTGGCCGCACGGCCGGTGGGTGTGCCCGCCATCGTGGTGCCGCCCATCCCGCCGACCGAGACCAACGCCCTCGCGCTCGAACACGACAGCGACGGATCCGGCGCGGCCGTGCTCGCCGGCCTCGCGAAGCTCGCCCGCACCGTGGTGGACACGCTCACCGACGCCGGCCTCACCGTCGTCGGTGTCACCGGTTCGGCGGGCAAGACGTCCACGAAGGACATGATCGCCGCCGTGCTCGCACCGCTCGGTGAGGTCGTCGCGCCGCCCGGCTCGTTCAACAACGAACTCGGCCACCCCTGGACCGCGCTGCGCGCCACCGAATCCACCCGGTTCCTCGTCCTCGAGAAGTCGGCGCGGGGCCCCGGGCACATCGCGACCCTGACCCGCATCGCCCCGCCGCGGATCGGTGTCGTGCTCAACGTCGGTACCGCACACCTCGGCGAGTTCGGCTCGCAGGAGGTCATCGCCAAGACGAAGGGCGAACTCGTCGAGGCGCTGCCCAGCGCCGCCGAGGGGGGAGTGGCGATCCTCAACGCCGACGACACCCTCGTGTCGAAGATGGCGACCCGCACCACCGGACGCGTGGTGACCGTCGGGACCGGGTCCGGTGCCGCCTATCGCGCCGAGGACATCCACCTCGACGATCAGGCGCGTGCCTCGTTCACCGCCGTCGTCCCCGGCGCCGACGGACAGGAACGGCGCGTGCCCGTGCGCCTGGCCGTGCACGGCGAACACCAGATCGGCAACGCCCTGTCGGCGATCGCCGTCGCCGTGGAATGCGGTGCGACGGTCGAGCAGGCCGCCGAGGCGCTCGCGACGGCGGGTCCCGTCTCGGCGCACCGCATGGCGGTGCAGACCCGATCCGACGGGGTGACCGTCATCGACGACGCCTACAACGCCAATCCCGATTCCATGCGCGCAGCCGTGAAGGCCCTGGTCACCATGGCGCGGTCCGGTCCGGATCGCCGGCGCACCTTCGCGGTGCTGGGGGAGATGGCCGAGCTCGGGGACGACGCCGTCGTCGCCCACGACGCCATCGGACGTCTCGCCGTGCGCCTCGACGTCACCCGCATCATCGCCGTCGGTGCCACCCGCCCGGTCCGGGGTCTGTTCCAGGGCGCCGTGATGGAAGGATCGTGGGGTGAGGAAGCGAGCCACGTACCCGATGCCGACTCCGCGATCGCGTTGTTGCGCGACGAACTGCAACCGGGCGACATCGTGCTCGTGAAGGCATCGCAGTCCGTGGGACTGTGGACCGTCGCCGAGGCCGTCCTCGCGGACGACCCCGGTGCCGGAGACAACGACGCTGCTGTGGGGACGGAGGACGCCCGGTGAGACAGATCCTGTTCGCGGCGGGCATCGCGCTCGCAGTCTCGATCCTGCTCACCCCCGTCCTGATCAAGATGTTCTCCCGGCAGGGCTTCGGGCAGGAGATCCGGGTCGAGGGCCCGCAGAGCCACCAGTCCAAGCGCGGCACCCCCACCATGGGCGGCGTCGCGATCCTCGCCGGTCTGTGGGCCGGTTACTGGGGGTCGCATCTCATCGGCATGGGATACGACGCGGAAGGTCCCACGGCCTCGGGTCTGCTCGTGCTCGGCCTGACGACGGCGCTCGGCGGCGTCGGCTTCCTCGACGACTTCATCAAGATCCGCAAGCAGCGCAATCTCGGTCTGAACAAGACGGCCAAGCTGGTCGGCCAGCTGGTCGTCGCGGTGGGCTTCGGCATCCTCGCGCTGCAGTTCCGCAATGCGGACGGTCTCACCCCGGCCAGCACCGATCTGTCCTACGTGCGCGACATCGCCACGGTCTCGATGGGCTCGATCGTGTTCATCCTGTTCGTCTATCTGCTGGTCAGCGCGTGGTCGAACGCGGTGAACCTCACCGACGGCCTCGACGGTCTCGCTGCGGGTTCGATGGCGCTGGTGCTCGGCGCCTACGTCATCATCACCTTCTGGCAGTACCGCAACGCGTGCGCCGTGGAGCCGACCGCCGGGTGCTACGACGTCCGTGATCCGCTCGACCTCGCGTTGCTGTGCGCCGCCGGCGCCGCCGCCTGCATCGGCTTCCTGTGGTGGAACGCCGCACCGGCCAAGATCTTCATGGGCGACACGGGCTCGCTCGCCCTCGGCGGCATGCTCGCCGGTCTGTCCATCACGACCCGCACCGAGCTGCTCATGGTGGTCATCGGCGCGCTGTTCGTCGCGGAGGCCGCCTCGGTGGTCATCCAGGTCGCGGTCTTCCGGTCCAGCCGCAGGCGGGTGTTCCGGATGGCACCCTTCCACCATCACTTCGAACTCGGTGGATGGGCCGAGACCACGGTGATCATCCGGTTCTGGTTGCTCGCCGCCATCGCCTCGGCGATCGGTCTGGCCCTCTTCTACAGCGAATACCTCGCGGCGATCGGGGACTGACCGTGAACGACGAACTCGAACGGCTCAGAGGACGGGCGGTGC
Source organism: Rhodococcus sp. C26F (assembly GCF_053345925.1). Lineage (NCBI taxonomy): Bacteria > Bacillati > Actinomycetota > Actinomycetes > Mycobacteriales > Nocardiaceae > Rhodococcus > Rhodococcus sp. C26F. Next base: position 22,315 of record NZ_JBKFBA010000031.1, on the reverse strand, counting down.
TCGTCGCCGGGGCAGGGGTGTCCGGCCGCGCGACGATCGAACCCCTCACCGATCTCGGCGCCCACGTCACCGTCACCGACCGCAACGAGCGGGCACTGGCCGAGTGCGCGGCGCTCGGCGCCCGGACGGTCGACCTCGACAGCCTCGTCGGCGACCCCGCTGCGCTGCGCGAGTTCGCCCTGGTGGTCACGAGTCCCGGATTCCCGCCCGACGCCCCGCTGCTCTCGCGTGCGGCCGGTGCGGCGATCCCCATCTGGGGCGACATCGAACTGTCCTGGCGTATCGACCGCGCCGAGGTCTACGGACCGGCCCGTCGGTGGCTGGTGGTCACCGGGACGAACGGCAAGACCACCACGACCATGATGCTGCACGCGATCCTCGAGGCCGCCGGTCTCGGCAGCGTCGCGTGCGGCAACATCGGTCTTCCCGTGCTCGACGCCCTGCGCCGCGACGAGCCGCGGGCGGACGTACTCGCCGTCGAGTTGTCGTCCTTCCAGCTGCACTGGGCGCCCTCGGTTCGGCCCGAGGCCGGCGTCGTGCTCAACATCGCCGAGGACCATCTCGACTGGCACGGCGGCATCGAGAACTACATCGAGGCCAAACTCGGTGCGCTCACCGGCGCCGTCGGGGTCATCGGTCTCGACGACCCGATCGCCGGTGGTCTCGGCGACCGGTCCCGTGCCGTGGTCACCGTGGGCTTCACCCTGGGCTATCCCCAGGAAGGCGAACTCGGGATCAGCGGCGAACTGCTCGTCGACCGGGCGTTCGCCGATTCCGCCGTGCTCGCCCGGGTGGACGACGTGACGCCGCCCGGCCCCGCCGGACTGTCCGACGCACTCGCGGCCGCAGCCCTCGCCCGGGCCATCGACGTGCCCGCCTCGGCGGTGCACGACGGCCTGCGACGGCACCGCGTCGGTCCGCACCGCGCCGCGCCGGTCGGGCAGGTCGACGGCGTCGAGTACATCGACGATTCGAAGGCGACCAATCCGCACGCGGCCCGCAGTTCGCTGCTCGCCCGCGACCGCGTGGTGTGGATCGCCGGTGGTCTGCTCAAGGGCGCCCGCGTGGACGACCTGGTCGCCGAGGTTGCGCCGCGACTGTCCGGAGCTGTGCTGCTCGGCCGCGACGCCGGCGAAATCGCCGACGCGCTGGCGCGACACGCCCCGCAGGTCCCGGTCGTCGTCGTGGACACGGGCGACGATGAAGCGATGACCGATGCGACGAGCGAGACCGACACCGCCTCGGTGAGCGCGACAGGCACGGCTTCGGTGAGGAGGGTTGCGGCGCCGGGAGCCGACGGCCCTGCCGCGATGCGCGTGGCGGTCCGGGAAGCGGCCGCTCTCGCCTCGCCGGGGGAGACGGTGCTGCTCGCGCCGGCCGCGGCATCGCTCGACATGTTCGCCGATTACGCGGAACGCGGCCGTAGCTTCGCGTCCGCGGTCGAGGAACTCCGCGGGGGCGGGACGCAACCGTGACCCCTCGGGCAGGAGCGACCCGAACAGGGGCGGCCACCGACGAACCGGTGGTCGGAGTACGCGGGCGCTTCGGGGCCTGGATGGCGCGACCGCTCGCGTCCTTCCACCTCGTGGTGACGATCGCCGTCCTGCTCACCGTGCTCGGACTCGTCATGGTGCTGTCGTCGTCGAGCGTCGGCGCGGTGGCCGCGGCGGGATCGGCCTACGGACTGTTCACCTCGCAGGTGATCTTCGCCGTCCTCGGCATGGTGATCTTCTACATCGCGCTGCAGATCCCGGTCCGTCTGATGCGACGCTTCGCCTTCCCGGCGTTCGCGTTCTCGGTCGTACTGCTCGTGCTCGTGCTCATACCGGGCATCGGTACGGTCTCGCAGGGCACCCGGGGGTGGTTCGTCATCGCCGGTATCTCGTTGCAGCCGGCGGAGATCGCCAAGATCACCCTTGCCGTGTGGGGTGCGCACCTGCTCGCCTCCCGGCGTGGGGAGAACTCGACGCTGCGCGAGATGCTCGTCCCGCTCGTCCCGGCCGCCCTGCTCGTGACCGGCCTGATCGTGCTCCAGCCCGACCTCGGCACCACCGTCTCGATCGTGATCATCGTGATCGCCCTGTTGTGGTTCGCGGGACTGCCGCTCAAGGTGTTCCTCGGGATCGTCGGCACGGCCGCCACACTCGCGGTGATCCTGGCCCTGACGGCCGGCTACCGCTCGCAGCGTGTGCGGGCCTTCTTCAACCCCGGCGACGACCCGCAGGGTGCCGGTTACCAGGCGCGACAGGCGAAGTTCTCCCTCGCGGACGGCGGCCTGTGGGGTCGCGGGCTCGGTCAGAGCCGCGCGAAGTGGAGTTATCTGCCCAACGCCCACAACGACTTCATCTTCGCGATCATCGGTGAGGAACTCGGTTTCCTCGGTGGAGTGGCCGTCATCGGCCTGTTCGGCCTGTTCGCCTATGTCGGACTGCGGATCGCGATGCGCTCGGCCGACCCCTTCCTGCGCCTGTTCACTGCGACGGCGACGACGTGGATCATCGGCCAGGCCTTCATCAACATCGGCTACGTTGTGGGACTGTTGCCCGTGACCGGCCTGCAGTTGCCGCTCGTGTCGGCCGGTGGCACCTCGACAGCGACCACCCTGCTGATGTTCGGTCTGATCGCGAACGCGGCCAGACACGAACCCGAGGCGATCGCCGCGCTGCACGCGGGGCAGGACGGCCGGTTCGCGCGACTGCTGCGTCTGCGCAAGCCGGAGGCCTACCGGGCCGGTCGCTCCTCGGCGGCGCGTACGGTCGCAGCACGACAGCCGCGAGCGCGGGCCGCGGCGCCCGAGCGCAGTGCCCGCCCCGCGTCGGGTGGTGGGGGATCGCGCAAGCGGCAGCCCCAGGTGCCCAACGAGCGGCAACGGGGAGCCGCGAAGGACCGCCGGACATCGGCGGGCCGGACGGAACCCCGGGAGGGGACCGGCCGGGCCCGGCGTACACAACCTGCACGCGAACCGGCTCGCGGCCGGCAGCAGACGAACCGCACGACACGCGGATCGAACGGACGAAGCGGAGAGAGAGGGAACCGTAGGTGAGTGGGGAGAGGCCGGCACTGTCGGTGGTGGTGGCCGGAGGCGGCACGGCCGGTCATATCGAACCGGCACTCGCGGTGGCCGACGCCGTCCGCGCACTCGTGCCCGACGCGCGGATCACCGCGCTCGGCACCGAACGGGGACTCGAGACGACGCTGGTGCCCCGCCGCGGGTATCCCCTCGAACTCATCCCACCGGTGCCGCTGCCCCGCAAGCCGACGGTGGACCTGCTGAAACTTCCCGGCCGGGTCGTCTCGTCGGTGCGCCGCACCCGGCAGATCCTCGACGAGGTCGACGCCGACGTCGTCGTCGGTTTCGGCGGGTACGTGGCGCTGCCCGCCTATCTCGCGGCCGGGGCCGGTCCGCTGCGTCGACGCCGGCGCATCCCGGTCGTCGTCCACGAGGCCAATGCCAGTGCGGGCATCGCCAATCGCATCGGTGCCCTGCGGGCCGAGCGCGTGCTCGCCGCCGTCCCGCGCTCGGGAATCGTCCGGCGCGGTGACGCGCAGATCGTGGGGATCCCGGTCCGCTCGTCGATCACCGGTCTCGACCGCGCCGGGCTGCGCGCGGAGGCACGCCGGCACTTCGGTCTGCCCGACGACGTACCCGTGCTGCTCGTCTTCGGTGGGTCGCAGGGTGCACGCTCGCTGAACGAGGCCGTGTCCGGTGCGTCCTCGGCACTCGCGGAGGCCGGCATCGCGGTGCTGCACGCGCACGGACCGAAGAACACCGTGGACATCCCCGCCCATGCCGGTCACGCCCGCGCCCCGTACGTCACCGTGCCCTATCTCGAACGGATGGACCTCGCGTACTCCGCCGCCGATGCGGTGGTCTGCCGGTCCGGGGCCATGACGGTCGCGGAGGTCTCGGCGGTGGGTCTGCCCGCCGTGTACGTGCCGCTCCCGCACGGGAACGGTGAACAGGAACTCAACGCCCGCCCCGTCGTCGAGGCCGGCGGTGGCAGGATCGTCGCCGACGGCGACCTGAGTTCGGACTATGTCGCCACGGAAGTGGTGTCGCTGCTCGGCGACGAGCGGAGACTCGTGGAGATGGGGCGCAGCGCCGCGGCCGCCGGTCACCGCAGCGCCGCGGACGAGATGGCGCGCATAGTGCTCGAGGTTGCCGGAGTGGAACCGAACAGGAGTGAACGATGAGTGCGCAGTTACCCGCCGAGCTCGAGCGGGTGCACATGGTCGGTATCGGCGGTGCCGGGATGTCGGGCATCGCCCGGATCCTGCTCGCCCGTGGGGGACAGGTATCGGGTTCCGACGCGAAGGAGAGCCGCGGTGTGCTCGCGCTGCGGGCCCGCGGCGCGCAGGTCCGCATCGGCCACGCCGCCGAGGCTCTCGATCTGCTCGAGGGTGGTCCTACCGCCCTGGTCACGACGTTCGCGGCCATCCCGAAGGACAATCCCGAACTGGTCGCCGCCCGCGAGCGGGGCATCCCGATCCTGTTGCGACCCGCGGTCCTCGCCTCGCTGATGCGAGGGAACCGCACCTTCCTGGTCTCCGGCACCCACGGCAAGACCTCCACGACGTCGATGCTCGTCGTCGCGCTGCAGCACTGCGGCTTCGATCCGTCCTTCGCGGTGGGCGGTGAACTCAACGAATCCGGGACCAACGCCCACCACGGCAGCGGGGACGTCTTCGTCGCCGAAGCCGACGAGAGCGACGGCTCGCTGCTGCAGTACGACCCGAACACCGTGATCGTCACGAACATCGAGGCCGATCACCTCGACTACTTCGGCACGCCGGAGGCGTACACGGCGGTCTTCGACGAGTTCGTCGCCCGCATCGCCCCCGGCGGCCTGCTCGTCGTCTGCCTCGACGACCCCGGCTCGGCGGCCCTCGCCGAGCGCGTCGTCGCCCTCGGCCGCGACGACCTGCGGGTGCAGGGTTACGGCACCGCCGACGTCATCGGCACCGCGGGCGACCACCGCGGCGTTCCCGTCGGGGTGCGGCTGCTCGGCTGGGAGGCCAAGGATGTCGGCGGCGTCGCCGAGTTCCACCTCGCGGGTGAGGATTCGCCGCGCACCGTGCGACTGTCCGTCCCCGGCCGGCACATGGCGCTCAATGCTCTCGCCGCGCTGCTCGCCGCGCTCGAAGCCGGAGCGCAGGTCGACGAGGCGCTGGAGGGCCTCGCCGGTTTCGGTGGTGTGCACCGGCGGTTCCAGTACACCGGCCGCGAACACGGCGTGCGGGTGTTCGACGACTACGCCCACCATCCCACCGAGGTCCGCGCGGTCCTCGCGGCCGCGGCCGAACTCGTGGCGGGAGAGCCGCTGCGCTACACCGAGACCGGCACCGAACGGCCCCGCGTGATCGTCGTCTTCCAGCCGCATCTCTACTCGCGCACCGAGGCGTTCGCCACCGAGTTCGGACAGGCTCTCGACCTCGCCGACGAGGTCGTGGTGCTCGACGTCTACGGCGCCCGGGAGGAACCGATCCCGGGTGTGAGCGGTGCGCTGGTCGCGCGGGCGGTGAGCCAGCCTGTGCACTACCAGCCGAATCTGTCCGCGGTGCCGCGGCAGGTCGCGCGTCTGACCCGGCCGGGTGATGTCGTGATCACGATGGGTGCCGGTGACGTCACGATGCTGGGCCGGCAGATCCTCGACGCGCTCCACAGCAAACCGGGTCGTTTCCGTCCGGCCGGGGCGGCTCCCGAGCCCGGCGGATTCCGCGCACCAGGCGGTTCCGGACCGGGGCCGATCGGCTCGTGACGCCCGCCGCCGTCTCGTCACGCCGCCGTCGCGGACGACCGTCACGCGAACCGCGTGAGCCCGACGAAGCCCGCGAACGCAGCACCGCCCGCCGCCCGTCCGGGCGGTCGGTGCGCCTGCGGACGGTACTGCTCGGGGCGGCTGTCGTCGCGGTGCTCCTCGGCGCCATCGCGGTGGCCTGGCTGTCGCCGTTGCTGTCCGTGCGGGTGATCGAGGTGGACGGGATCGAGGTCGTCACCTACGACGAGGTGGTCGACGCGCTCGCGGTCGCCGAGGGCACGCCGCTGCTCCGGGTCGACACGGCCGCGGCGGCCCAGCGGGTCGCGACGATTCCGCGTGCGGCGTCGGCCCGGGTCCAGCGGGTCTATCCCTCCACCGTCCGGGTGACGGTGACCGAGCGCGAGGCGATGGTCTTCTTCGACGCCCCCGACGGCACCCACTCTGTCGACATCGAGGGAGTGGACTTCGCGGTCGAGCCGCCTCCGATGTTCACTCCCCGTCTCGTCACCCCGACGCCGGGCACCGGCGATCCCGCGACCCGCGCCGCCGTGGAGGTGCTCGACAAGTTGCCGCCCGACCTGCGCGTGCAGGTGGAGACGGTCGAAGCGCCCTCCCCGTCCGACATCTCGATCGTCCTCACCGACGGGCGTGTCGTGGTGTGGGGTGGAACCGATCGTTCCGAGCGGAAGGCGGCGGTCGTCGGCCCGCTGCTGACACAGCCGGGGGAGCGATTCGACGTGGCGAGTCCCGACCTGCCGACGGTGAGGTGAGGGATCGACGAAATTCGTCCGGCGTGTCCGGCGCGTCTACTGGCTAATCCCGGTACCCGTGCCATAGCGTTTCGGACAGTCGCGTTACTTGACATAACCTTCAAGCTGTGGTTGAGGGTTTGTCGGGGCAGCGCGCTGCGGAGCCGTCCGCCCGACCGGCGGACGTGACCGACATCGAGCCAGACCCAGACCCAGCACCACCCGGACACCATGCACCACCCGGAACTTCAGGAAGGCGAGAGCACATGACGCCCCCGCACAACTACCTCGCCGTAATCAAGGTCGTCGGTATCGGCGGTGGCGGCGTGAACGCGGTCAACCGCATGATCGAGCAGGGACTCAAGGGAGTCGAGTTCATTGCCGTCAACACCGACGCGCAAGCCCTGCTCATGTCGGATGCCGACGTCAAGCTCGACGTCGGCCGCGAACTGACCCGCGGACTCGGCGCCGGCGCAGACCCGGAGGTCGGCCGCAAGGCCGCCGAGGATCACAAGGACGAGATCGAAGAAGTGCTCAAGGGCGCCGACATGGTCTTCGTGACCGCAGGCGAGGGTGGTGGAACCGGTACCGGCGGCGCTCCCGTCGTCGCGAGCATCGCCCGCAAGCTCGGCGCGCTCACCGTCGGTGTCGTCACGCGTCCGTTCTCGTTCGAGGGCAAGCGCCGCGGCAGTCAGGCCGACACCGGCATCCAGACGCTGCGCGAGTCCTGCGACACGCTCATCGTCATCCCCAACGACCGGCTCCTCCAGCTCGGCGACGCCGCCGTCAGTCTCATGGACGCCTTCCGCTCTGCCGACGAGGTGCTCCTCAACGGTGTCCAGGGCATCACCGACCTCATCACCACCCCGGGTCTGATCAACGTCGACTTCGCCGACGTCAAGGGCGTCATGTCGGGTGCCGGCTCCGCGTTGATGGGCATCGGCTCGTCGCGCGGTGAGGGTCGTGCGATCAAGGCCGCGGAGGCCGCGATCAACTCGCCGCTGCTCGAGGCGTCGATGGAAGGCGCGCGCGGCGTGCTGCTGTCGATCGCCGGCGGATCCGATCTCGGCCTGTTCGAGATCAACGAGGCTGCCTCGCTCGTGCAGGAGGCCGCGCACATCGACGCCAACATCATCTTCGGCACGGTCATCGACGACTCGCTCGGCGACGAGGTCCGCGTGACCGTCATCGCCGCCGGCTTCGAGGGCGGAACGCCTGCCCGCCGTCCCGTCGAGGTTGGCCAGCAGCAGGGGCAGGCGCAACAGCAGCCCCCGCAGCAGCAGCCGGCCGGTCGGCCCGGTGCGATCGGCGTCGCGCGCGCCGGCGAACTCGGCCGTCCCGAGCGCGAGACCGTCGAACCCACCCCCGTGCGCGAGCAGCCCCCCGTCGGCAACCAGCCGCCGGCCGGAGGCGGCAACGCACCCCGCAGCGTGGACATCGACGACGACGGTGACGACGACGTCGACGTGCCGATCTTCATGCGCCGTTGACGGCTCCGCACCGCCTGCTGCGCGCCCGCCGGGTCGTGACCACACGAGCCGGCGGGGTGTCCGCAGCTCCGTACGACAGTTTCAACCTCGCCGACCACGTCGGTGACGACCCGGCCGCAGTCGCTGCCAACCGGCGGCGGCTCGCGTCCGTCATCGGGCTGCCGCCCGAGCGGTTCGTCTGGATGGAACAGATCCACAGCCGCAACGTCACCGTGGTCGACGGGCCGGTGTCCGAACCCGTTCCCGCCACCGATGCGCTCGTCACCCGCGAGACCGGGCTCGCGCTCGTGACCCTCAGCGCCGACTGCGTGTCGATCCTGCTGTCCGACGAGGTGGCCGGGGTGATCGCCGCGGTGCACGCCGGCCGGGTGGGGGCGCGCATCGGGATCCTCCCGCGCGTGCTCGACGTCATGGTCGATCTCGGCGCCCGCCCCGATCGTATCGGTGCGCTGCTCGGACCGGCCGCGAGTGGCCGGCAGTACGAGGTGCCCGCGGCGATGAGGGCCGATGTCGAGGCACACCTGCCCGGCAGCGCGACCCGCACGAACCGCGGTACTCCCGGACTCGACCTGCGCGCCGGACTGCGCCGCCAGCTCGCCGATCACGGCGTGACCGCCGTGGTGGAGGATCCGCGCTGCACGATCGAGGACACCTCGCTGTTCAGCCACCGGCGCTCGGCACCCACGGGGCGGTTCGCCTCGGTCGTCTGGCTCGAGGAGGCCGGCGAGGAGGGAACGGCGTGATCGCCCCCACCTCCGAGGAGCGGCGCGACGAACTCGCCGGACGTCTCGCCGCCGTATGCGAGCGGCTCGACGCCGCGGCGCGCGCCGCCGGACGTGATTCGTCGGACGTCGCGTTGCTGACGGTCACCAAGTTCTTTCCCGCCTCCGACGCCGTGCTCCTCCACGAGCTGGGATGCGAACGCTTCGGCGAGTCCCGCGAGCAGGAGGCGAGCGCGAAGATCGCCGAGTTCCGGGAGAGCGTCGACGCGCCGGTCGAGTGGCACATGATCGGGCGGGTGCAGCGCAACAAGGCCCGTGCCGTCGCCCGTTGGGCGCACACGGTGCACTCGGTCGACAGTCTCCGTCTCGTGCAGGCCTTCGAGAAGGGGGTGCGGGCCGCCCTCGACGCCGGCGAACGCACCGTACCGCTGCGGGCACTGCTGCAGGTCAGCCTCGACGGCGACCGGGAGCGCGGCGGCGTGGTCGCCGAGGATCTTCCCGCCCTCGCCGAGGCGGTCGCCGCGTCCGAGGTCCTCGAACTCGGAGGCCTGATGGGAGTGCCGCCGCTCGGGTGGGAGCCGGAGCGGGCATTCGAGCAGCTGCACGCCATGCATGCACGGTTGCTGCAGGACCACCCGGCGGCGGTGGAGCTGTCCGCGGGCATGTCGGGTGACCTCGAGCACGCGGTTCGATGGGGTTCGACGTGCGTGCGTGTCGGAACGGCGGTCTTGGGGTATCGACCGTTAGCCTGAATGACATCCGCCGCGCGAGGGAAAGGCGATCGATGAGCACACTCCACAAGTTCAAGGCGTACTTCGGGATGGTGCCGCTCGAGGATTACGAGGACGAGTACCTCGACGATCCGGCGAGTGGCCGCCGCGACCGTGATCGCGACTACGGCGAGGCCACCTATGGCGGCTACGCGCCGTCGCATCGCGACGAGTACGCCCCGTCGCACCGCGAGGAACCGGTTCGTGAGTTCGAGCACGACGAGTTCGACCGGTACGAGCCGGCACCGCGTCCGCGGGTCGAACCCATCACGGCCCGCAGCCCCCGTCCGGCGCCCACCCCGGCCCGCGCGGTTCCCAGCCGTGCACCACTGACGGCGGAGAGCCGGCTCGAGCGCGCCGAGCCCCGGCGTGGTGCGCTCTTCGACGAGGGAGGTCCGTTGTCCAAGATCACCACGTTGCGTCCCCGCGACTACAGCGAGGCGCGCACGATCGGTGAGCGTTTCCGCGACGGAACGCCGGTCATCATGGACCTCGTCGAGATGAGCAACGCCGACGCCAAGCGACTCGTCGACTTCGCGGCCGGGCTCGCCTTCGCGCTGCGCGGTTCGTTCGACAAGGTGGCCACGAAGGTCTTCCTGCTCTCGCCCGCCGACATCGACGTCTCCGCCGAGGAACGGCGGCGTATCGCCGAGACCGGCTTCTACAACCAGCAGTAGTCGACGCGCGCTGCGCGGGCGTGCACCCGGCACGTCCGTCGCGGCATGCCCGTCGCCGTCCCTCGAGCGTTCCGACACGCCCGGCCATGATGCAGATCACTGCAGGCCGGGCGTTTCGGTTTTGATCGACCCGTCATCGTCGGGCATTGTGGGCAGGTGGCCGTTTTCGAGGTGCTGTGGTTCCTGCTGTTCATCTTCTGGCTTCTGCTGATCGGACGGATCATCGTCGAGTTCATCAGAACCTTCGCGCGGGAGTGGAAGCCGTCCGGCTTCGTGGTCGTCGTTCTCGAGGCGATCTTCACGGTCACGGATCCGCCGGTGAAGCTGCTGCGGAGACTGATTCCGCCGCTCAATCTCGGTGGTGTACGGCTCGATCTGTCCATCATGGTCTTGCTGTTCATCGTGTATTTCCTCATGGCATTCCTGCCCAGGGGCGGCGCAGCATGATGCCTGCGTCCGACGTCGTGTCGGGCCGTCCCGGAGCTGCCGTGTGCCACAATGGAGTGCCATATACAGTGGGTTTTGATACGCGTAACGCACTGTCGATTACTCAGAACGCCTGCTTGACCGCTTACTCGACGCGTGAAGGGATCCTTCCATGCCGCTGACACCAGCTGATGTGCACAATGTCGCGTTCAGCAAGCCTCCGATCGGGAAGCGTGGTTACAACGAGGACGAGGTCGACGCCTTCCTCGATCTCGTCGAGCAGGAGTTGACGAACCTCATCGAGGAGAACGCCGACCTGCGTCAGCGGGTCGCCGAACTCGACCAGGAGCTCGCCGAAGCCAAGAAGGCGCCGCGCAGCGCGTCGTCGTCCGCGCCGGCGGCCCCGTCCAAACCCGAACCCGCGCGTGTCGTCGAGACACCCAAGCCGGAACCCGCTCCGGCGCCGGCTCCGGCACCCGCCCCGGTCGCCGCTGCGCCGTCGAGCGGCGACGCGAGCATGCAGGCCGCCAAGGTCCTCGGACTCGCGCAGGAGATGGCCGACCGCCTCACCGGCGACGCCAAGGCCGAGGCCGAGGAACTCGTGCGCAACGCCCGGACCAACTCCGAGCAACTCGTCTCCGACGCCCGCACCCGCAGCGAGGCGATGATCGCCGACGCGCGGCAGAAGTCCGACGCGATGCTCGCCGATGCACGCACCCGTTCGGAGACCCAGCTGCGTCAGGCCAAGGAGAAGGCCGACGCGCTGCAGGCGGACGCGGAGAAGAAGCACACCGAGATCATGGCCACAATCAACCAGCAGCGTTCGGTGCTGGAGGAGCGCATCGAGCGGCTCAAGACGTTCGAGCGTGAATACCGGGTGCGCCTGAAGTCCTATCTGGAGTCACAGCTCGAAGAGCTCGAGCAGCGCGGTTCCGCCGTTCCGGTGGACGGTGGACAGGAAGTGTTCAACCAGTCCAACTCGTCGTCGTCGTTCGGATCGTCGTCCTTCGCGAAGGGCAACAGCTGACCGACGGTCTCTCCGGCTGGTGCTGTACGGCCTGGTGCTGTACCTCGGTAGAGGAGGAGCGTCGTGCTCGTCGTCACGCTGGTACTCGCAGCTGTCGGATTCGGTCTTCTCGTGATCGCGTTGATGACCGGTTCGGTGCTCTGGGCATGGGGTTGTATCGCGGTGTGCGTCGTGGGAGCGGTGCTCCTGCTGGCGAGCGCGCTCGGCGGACGGAGTTCGGCCGAAGGTGAGTGGGCCGATCCCCGTTCCGTCGGGCAGGCCGGAGCCTCGGGCGGACGTCCCGGTCGGCGTGCACCGCGCCGGCGTCCCGGCGACCGGAATTCTTCGGATCGCTGAAGCGTCCTACAATATGCATCACCGAGCGTGAAGCTCGATCCCGCGATCGCGGGCGGCGTCGATCCGGCCATCACCGGGGAGCCTCCGGAAGAACGGCGACCTTGCCGGTCGCCCAGTAGAACCGGACGGGTGGGCCCGTCACAGCCCGTACGAGTGGCCGTCCCTCGGGACGTGCAAGCGGGGTGGTACCGCGGTGGCCGTGCACGCGCACGGCGATCGTCCCCGTGCCGAGACGTATCCAGGCACGGAGGAGCCACGCTGTGACCGAGAACCACGCTGCACCGGATCCCACCGCAGCAACCGCCGGCAGTACTGCCGGATATCCGCGCGTCGACTACGACCTGCCGCGCGATTCGGGCGTCGACTTCCCGGCGCTCGAAGAATGTGTGCTCGCACAGTGGGCCTCCGACGGCACCTTCGAGGCCTCGCTGCGCAACCGCGACGGCGCCGACGAGTTCGTCTTCTACGACGGCCCGCCCTTCGCGAACGGACTCCCGCACTACGGGCACCTGCTCACCGGCTACGTCAAGGACGTCGTCCCGCGTTTCCAGACCATGCTCGGCAAGAAGGTCGACCGTCGCTTCGGCTGGGACTGCCACGGCCTGCCCGCCGAGCTCGAGGCGGAGAAGCAGCTCGGCATCAAGGACAAGTCCGAGATCGACTCGATGGGCCTGGCCGAGTTCAACGCCTACTGCAAGCAGTCGGTGCTGCGCTACACCGGTGAGTGGCGCGACTACGTCACCCGCCAGGCACGCTGGGTCGACTTCGACAACGACTACAAGACCCTCGACCTCGACTTCATGGAGTCGGTCATGTGGGCGTTCAAGTCGCTGTACGAGAAGGGCCTGATCTACCAGGGCTTCCGCGTGCTGCCCTACAGCTGGTACGAGCAGACGCCGCTGTCGAACCAGGAGACCCGTCTCGACGACGCCTACAAGATGCGTCAGGACCCGGCGGTCACCGTCGACATGGTGCTGCGCGCCCCCGGCTCCGAACTCGACGGCGCGTGCGCGCTCATCTGGACCACCACGCCGTGGACCCTGCCGTCCAACCTCGCGATCGCGGTGCACCCCGAGATCGAGTACGTCGCCGTGCGCGGGGCCGACGACGAGACCTACCTGCTCGCGCAGGATCGTCTCGGCCACTACGCCCGCGAACTCGGCGAGGAGCCCGAGGTGCTCGGCCGTTACCGCGGCACCGACCTCGTCGGTCTCGCCTACGAGCCGCCCTTCGACTTCTTCACCGGCCGCGAGAACGCCCATCAGGTGATCGCCGCCGACTACGTCACCACCGAGTCCGGCACCGGAATCGTCCACCTCGCACCGGCTTTCGGTGAAGAGGACATGGAGTACTGCCAGCGCCACGGCATCGAGCTCGTACAGCCGCTCGATCCGGGCGGCAAGTTCACCTCGATGGTGCCGCCGTACGAGGGCCTGCAGGTCTTCGACGCCAACCCGGTCATCATCAAGGACCTCAAGGCCGCCGGAAAGCTGTTGCGGCACGAGACCATCGAGCACTCCTACCCGCACTCGTGGCGGTCGGGTCAGCCGCTGATCTACATGGCGGTGCCGTCGTGGTTCGTCGCCGTCACCCGTTTCCGCGACCGCATGGTCGAGCTCAACCAGCAGATCACGTGGGTGCCCGAACACATCCGCGACGGTCAGTTCGGCAAGTGGCTCGAAGGTGCCCGCGACTGGAACATCAGCCGTAACCGCTACTGGGGCAGCCCGATCCCGGTATGGATCTCGGACGACCCGGAGTACCCGCGCGTCGACGTCTACGGTTCGCTCGACGAACTCGAACGCGACTTCGGCGTGCGGCCCACCGACCTGCACCGGCCGATGATCGACGAACTCACCCGGCCGAATCCCGACGACCCGACCGGGAAGTCGACCATGCGTCGCGTCCCCGAGGTCCTCGACTGCTGGTTCGAGTCCGGCTCGATGCCGTTCGCCCAGGTGCACTATCCCTTCGAGAACCGCGACTGGTTCGACACGCACTACCCGGGCGACTTCATCGTCGAGTACAACGGCCAGACCCGCGGCTGGTTCTACACGCTGCACGTCCTGGCCACCGCGCTGTTCGACCGTCCCGCCTTCAAATGCGTTGCCGCCCACGGCATCGTTCTCGGCGACGACGGCCTGAAGATGAGCAAGTCGAAGGGCAACTATCCCGACGTCAACGAGGTCTTCGCCCGCGACGGTTCCGACGCGATGCGCTGGTTCCTCATGTCCTCGCCGATCCTGCGCGGCGGCAACCTCGTCGTCACCGAACAAGGTATCCGCGAGGGGGTGCGACAGGCGCTGCTGCCGCTGTGGAACGCGTGGAGCTTCCTGCAGCTGTACGCGTCGAAGCCGGGCACCTGGCGGACCGATTCGACGAACGTGCTCGACCGGTACATCCTCGCCAAGCTCGCGCAGACCCGCGACGTCATCACCGAGGCACTCGAGACCGTCGACATCGCCGGGGCGTGCGACGAGCTGCGCGCCTTCTGCGACGCGCTGACCAACTGGTACGTGCGCCGCTCGCGGAACCGGTTCTGGGACGAGGACACCGACGCGATCGACACCCTCCACACGGTGCTCGAGGTCGTCACGCGCCTGGCCGCGCCGCTGCTGCCGATGGCGTCCGAGGTGATCTGGCGGGGTCTGACCGGTGGTCGGTCGGTGCACCTGGCGGACTGGCCGGCGGCCGACGACCTGCCCTCGGATCCCGCGCTCGTCGCGGCGATGGACGAGGTGCGCGGGGTGTGCTCGACCGTGCTGTCGCTGCGCAAGGCCCAGAAGCTGCGCGTGCGGCTCCCGCTGCCCGAGGTGACGGTGGCGACGCCTGGTTCGGCGCATCTCGATCCGTTCGTCGACCTCATCAAGGACGAGGTCAACGTCAAACGGGTCGTGACCACCGACGACGTCGAGGCCCACGGCCGGTTCGAGGTGGTCGTCAACGCGCGTGCCGCCGGTCCGCGTCTCGGCAAGGACGTGCAGAAGGTCATCAAGGCCGTCAAGGCGGGCGACTGGACGCAGGCGGAAGACGGCACGGTCACCGCGGCCGGCATCGCCCTGCTGCCCGAGGAGTACACCAGCCGTCTGGTCGCGGCCGAGCCGGAATCCACCGCCGCGCTGCCGGGTGGCAACGGCCTGGTGGTCCTCGACACGGCCGTCACCGAGGAACTCGAGGCCGAGGGCTGGGCCAAGGACCGCATCCGCGAGTTCCAGGACGCGCGCCGCAACCTCGGCCTGGAGGTCTCCGACCGCATCTCGGTGCGGTTCGAGGTTCCCGCCGAACGCGCCGAATGGGCTGCCCGCCACCGGGATCTGATCGCCGGCGAGATCCTCGCCACGACCTTCGAACTCGGTGCCCCCGAGGGCGAGGCGATCGAACTCGGCGAGGGAACCCGCGCGTGCATCGTCAAGGCGTGACCGGGCCGGTGCTTCCCGGGAGGACCGAGCGTCCTTCCGGAAGCACCGGTCTGCGGCCTCCCACCGGACGTGTGGGTGCGGCGCACTAGTCTCGACACGTGCCCGCTTCCGTGAGTCGGCGCTGGGTGTTGCACCTGGATCTCGACGCGTTCTTCGCGTCCGCCGAGCAGTTGACCCGGCCGACCCTGCGGGGCCGGCCGGTCCTCGTCGGTGGGCTCGGTGCCCGCGGGGTGGTGGCCGGCGCGAGCTACGAGGCCCGCGTCTACGGTGCGCGCTCGGCCATGCCGATGAGCCGGGCACGGCGCCTCGTGGGACCGGCGGCGGTCGTGCTGCCTCCGCGCGGAATCCTGTACCGCGAACTGAGCGGACTCGTCTTCGACACCCTGCGCGCTCGGATCCCCATTCTCGAGACCCTCTCGCTCGACGAGGCGTTCGCCGAACCTCTCGAACTGGCCGGCGCCGACGCCGACGAGGTCGAACGCTTCTGTTCGGAGCTACGCGAACACGTCAGGGAGAAAACGGGTCTCGTCGCCTCCATCGGAGCCGGATCGGGTAAGCAGATCGCGAAGATCGGGTCCGGTCTCGCGAAACCGGACGGGCTGCTCGTCGTCCGGCCCGAAGGCGAACTCCCGTTGCTGCACAGCCTGCCGGTGCGCAAGCTGTGGGGGATCGGTCCGGTGGCCGAGGACCGGTTGCGGCGACTCGGTATCGAGACCATCGGCGATCTCGCGGCGCTGCCCGTCGCCGAGGCCGCGTCGATCCTCGGCGGCACCATCGGGCCGGGACTGCACCGGCTCGCCAACGGATTCGACGACCGGCCCGTCGCCGAACGCGCCGAGGCGAAACAGGTCAGCGCCGAGACCACCTTTCCCACGGACATCGTCGCGATGCCCGGACTGCGACGGGCGATCGCCGCGTCCGCGACCGCCGCGCACACACGCCTGCGCAAGGACGGGCGTGCCGCCCGCACGGTGGTGCTCAAGCTGCGCAAGGCCGACATGTCGGTGCTCACCCGGTCGTCGACCCTGCCCTACGCCACCGAGGACGTGCAGGTGCTCACCGCCGCCGCCCAGCGCCTCGCGCTCGATCCCCTCGAGATCGGCCCCGTCCGGCTCGTCGGGGTGGGTTATGCGGGGCTGTCCGCGATCGCGCAGGACACCCTGTTCCCCGAACTCGACCGGACGACGACCGAGGAGACCGGACCGGCCGAGGAGGACGACGAGGAGCGCATCGCGGCGAGCGGGCCGGCCACCCGGTGGACGCCGGGCGCCGACGTCTGCCATCCCGAATTCGGGCACGGATGGGTGCAGGGCGCGGGCCACGGCGTGGTCACCGTCCGCTTCGAGACACGCAGCACGGGTCCGGGACCAGCGCGGACGCTCGACGAGAACGATCCCGACCTCACCGTCGCCGACCCGCTCGCGAGCCTGAACTGAAACATGTTCCCGGCGCCCTCATGGTCTTCTTACTACCGCCGGGTACTCTTGCGGGCGATCCGCTGCCGGATGACCGAGCACGACGAACACATCGTGCACGACCGAACGAGAAGGACGAGAAGTTGAAGCTTCGCAAGATCACCGTCGCCACCGTGGCGCTCGCCGCCGCCCTCACGATGTCCGCCTGCAGCTCGGACGACGGCGGTAGCTCCTCCGAGACGACCGCGAAGACCAGCACGACCACGACCGCCGCGGCTCCGGCCGTCGACTACCCGCCGGTGCCCACCGTCGAGGAGCTCAACGCCGACCTCGCGCGCGCCTTTGACCTGAGCGTCCCGGCCGCCGAGAAGACCGACCTGGTTCAGGGTGCCGAGGAGGATCCGGAGCTGATCAACATGGTCGCCCAGGCGGCCAACGACGCCGGTGTGCAGGTCAACGTCGTCGACGTGACCGACAACGAGAACGGCACGATCACCGCCGGTGTCGAGATGGCGCTCGCGGGCAGCGACCAGCCGTCCTTCGGCACGGTCGACTTCGTCGCCGAGGACGACACCTGGAAGGTGTCGAAGGACTACGCGTGCTCCATCGTCATCAACATGGCGCAGCTGCAGTCCCCGGCCTGCGCGTGATGTAGTACTCGTCCCGAACGAACCGACGG
>NZ_JBKFBA010000031.1:0-4838 GCF_053345925.1 Rhodococcus sp. C26F | reverse complement strand
CCGTCGGCGTTCGTCCGTCTCCCGGACTACTGGTCCGGGGTGTTCCAGCCCACCCGGTCGACCTGCGACTGCGACAGGCGCGTTCCGCCGTCCGGCTCGACGTAGGTCTGATCGCCGCGCACCGTCAGTTCTCCGCCGACGGGCAGGGGAAGCGACGCGTCGATCGTCATCGACCCCCCACCGGCCATCGTGTACTGCTCGATGTCGAGACGGCCCTGCCCGTTCGGCAGCACCCAGGTGGACTCGCGCGGTGTCTGTTCGACCTTCACGTCGACCGTGATGCGGTCGTCCTCCCGCTCGACGAGTGTCGCCGTCCCGACCTGGTCGAGGGTGATGCCCGCGCTCATCACCTGCTGGTGGATCTCCCACACCGCGCCCACCCCGACGGCTTCCTCCGGGAACGAGACGATGCGATAGACGGCCTGGTAGAACGCCTGCTCGATCGCCGACCGTGCGATGTTCGCCGCATCGGGAGTGGGCTCGAGGCGCAGCGCACTGATCGCGCCGGTGGGGCCGATCGTCAGTCCGGCTCCGGAACCCTCGGCATCGGACAGTGCCGATCCGAGCGTCTCGTCCGGCGACGTCGCCGATCCGACGGTGATGTCGACCACGGTGCTCGGGTCCTCGTCGGAGACCGCCCGCTCGACCGTGGCGGAGAGCGGAAGGGTCAGCTCGGGAGTGGAGAAGTCCTGCTGCGGGTCGTCGCCGACGCGCTGGAACACCTCGGACCGGGTGGTGAGGACGACGCCCTGCTGCACCCCGGCCTCCGGTACGAGCCGCACCACCGATCGGGGTTCGGCACCGGGGTCGAGCACTGTCGTGGTCACCGCCGACACCGGCACCGTCACCTCCGTCGATGTCGCTGCCGTGACGGCGGGCGCGCCGTCCGAAGGACCACCGCAACCGGCGACGAGAGCGGAGAGGGACAGCACAGCCGCGAGGGCACACGGCCCCGAGCGGGGGAATCTGGACAGCGCAGGCACGCCACCCAGGGTAGCCACGACGGGAGGGGGAACCGCCGCGGTCGTCCGGTAGGGGATGATGGAGCGGTGACGAACGAAGCTTCCCGACCCGACCGCGACGCGGAGACGCCGGTTCCCGGTCGTGCCGGCGAGCCGTCCCCCTCCGTCGGCCGGCGCATGCTGCGGCCGCTGCTGCTCGTGGCGCTCGTCGTCTACGTCGCGGATCTGGTGACGAAGGTGCTCGCCGTCCACTACATCGACCCAGCCGACCCGATCTCGATCGTCGGCGACACGGTCACCCTGACACTCGTCCGCAATCCCGGTGCCGCGTTCTCCATGGCCACGGGCATGACCTGGCTGCTCACGCTGGTCGCGATCGCCGTCGTCGTCGGCGTCGTGAAGATCGGCCGAACCCTGAGATCGAGGTGGTGGGCGCTCGGCCTCGCCCTCGTCCTCGGGGGAGCGCTCGGCAATCTCACCGACCGTCTGTTCCGCTCGCCCGGACCGCTGCAGGGCCACGTCGTCGACTTCGTGTCGGTCGGATGGTGGCCGGTGTTCAACGTCGCCGACTCGGCCATCGTGTGCGGAGCGATCCTGCTCGTGGCCCTGACCGTCTTCGGCGTCGAACCCGACGGCGGTGCCTCGAAGGGCCGGGACGCAGCGC
Source organism: Rhodococcus sp. C26F (assembly GCF_053345925.1). NCBI lineage: Bacteria > Bacillati > Actinomycetota > Actinomycetes > Mycobacteriales > Nocardiaceae > Rhodococcus > Rhodococcus sp. C26F. The sequence goes on along the minus strand of NZ_JBKFBA010000031.1, from coordinate 3,212 downwards.
CGGGTGCGGACGAAACGAGAAAGGAATCACACCAGTGAGGGAAACCCGCGCGATGCCCGTACCCGACGGGCTCGACGGGATGCGTGTCGATGCAGGCCTCGCGCGCCTGCTCGGTCTGTCCCGGACCGTGGTCGCCACGCTCACCGAGGAGGGCGCCGTCGTGGTCGACGGCGCTGCGGTGGGCAAGTCCGACCGACTGTCCGCCGGCTCCTGGCTCGAGGTGGAACTGCCCGAGCCGCCCCGCCCCCTGACCATCGAGGCCCAGCCCGTCGAGGGCATGGAGATCCTCTACGCCGACGACGACATCGTCGCGGTCGACAAGCCCGTGGGTGTCGCCGCCCACGCGAGCGTCGGCTGGACCGGACCCACCGTGATCGGCGGCCTCGCCGCCGCCGGCTACCGGATCTCCACGTCCGGCGCCCACGAACGCCAGGGCATCGTGCACCGGCTCGACGTGGGCACCTCCGGCGTCATGGTGGTCGCGACGTCCGAACGCGCCTACACCGTCCTCAAGCGCGCCTTCAAGGAACGCACGGTCGACAAGCGGTACCACGCGCTCGTCCAGGGGCATCCCGACCCGAGCAGCGGCACCATCGACGCACCGATCGGCCGCCACCGCAGCAGCGACTGGAAGTTCACGGTCACCGCCGACGGCAAGCCCAGCGTGACGCACTACGACACGATCGAGGCGTTCCAGGCCGCGAGCCTGCTCGACATCCATCTCGAGACCGGCCGCACCCATCAGATCCGGGTGCACTTCTCGGCACTGCGTCACCCCTGCTGTGGCGACCTCACCTACGGAGCCGACCCACGTCTCGCGGCGCGTCTCGGTCTCGAACGGCAGTGGCTGCACGCGTGCACCCTCGGGTTCTCGCACCCCACGCGTGGGCACTGGGTCGAGATCACCAGCAAGTACCCGCCGGATCTCGAACACGCGCTCGCCGTGTTGCGCAACGCCTGACCGATGGGACGCGTCCTGCCCTGGGCGGCGGTCGTCGTTCTCGTCGTCGCCGTGCTCGTCGCCGGGTGGACCTCACCGCCGCGGCCGGCCCCGGTCGGCAGCGACACCCTCGGTCCCGACAACGGGGAAGCGGTCGCCGACTATCTGACACGGGCCGCGGACAGCCTGACCGAGGCCGAAGCGGACGGAGACCTCGAGCACTGGGGACTGGTGTCGTTCACCGACGCCGTCGGCATCGACCGGGTCGTCGAACTCACCGACGAGGTGCGCGTGGCGCAGGTGCTGTTCCGTGTGCCGATCGACCGCGTCCAGACACCACTGGTGCCGGTCGCGGTGCCGGAGAACCCGGAGGCGGTACGTCGTGCCCCCTCGGTCGCCGCGGGCCGGCTGAGCCTGGTGGAGTTCGGGACCGAACGCGCCGCGCGGGTCGGGGCGGTCTCCGCGCAGCGGCTCGCCGACGGCTGCGACTGCGTCGTCGCGGCGGTGCTCCGTGGCACTCCCTCACAGTTCCGGGCCGTCGCCGACGCCCCGGACGTGCGGGCCGTGGAGGTCCTGCCCGCAGACGCGATCGCGGGACGCTTCGCGGTGACCCCGCTGCTGCCCACCCACGTCGAGACGGTCGTGCCCGGCCCGGACGACGGGGAGGTGTGACGGTGCGGTGGATCCCGTCTCGGAACGACAGTGTCTCGGAACGACAGTGTCTCGGAACGACAGTGTCTCGGAACGACAGTGCACCGGCGACGCCGTAGGGTGAGCCGGTGAGCGACTCGGGGGATCGGAACGACTCGGGGCAGCGGAACATCGTGCGCACCGGGGTGCTGTGCGGTCTGGGCGCCTACGGATTGTGGGGACTGTTCCCCGCCTACTTCGGTCTGCTCGAACCCGCCGGCGCCGTCGAGATCCTCGCGCACCGCGTGCTGTGGACCCTCGTGCTCATGCTGATCGTGCTGGGCGTCATGGGACGCCTCGGCACCCTGCGCGGCCTGTCGGCCCGCACCTGGGGCCTGGTCGCCGCGGCGTCCACCGCGATCGCGGTCAACTGGGGCGTCTACATCTACGGCGTCGTCTCGGGCCGGGTCGTGGAGACCGCACTCGGCTACTTCATCAACCCGCTCGTCAGCGTGGTGTTCGGTGTCCTGTTCTTCCGGGAACGACTGCGGCCGGCGCAGATCGCGGCGCTGGTGCTCGCGGTGTGCGCGGTGGTGGTCATCACCGTCGACTACGGCAGACCGCCGATCATCGCCCTGACCCTGGCGCTGTCCTTCGCGTCCTACGGGGTGATCAAGAAGGTCGTGCCGCTCGATCCGCGCACGTCCCTGACAGGGGAGGGGATCGTCGCGGCCCCGTTCGCGCTCGGGTACGTGATCTTCCTCGCGGTGACCGGCACCGGCACTTTCCTCGGGCACGGCGTCGATCACACCGCCCTGCTCGTGTCGGCGGGGTTGGTGACCGCAGTGCCGCTGCTGCTCTTCGGCGCGGCCGCACAACGGGTCCCGCTCGCGACACTCGGCATGCTGCAGTACCTCACGCCGAGCCTGCAGATGACGTGGGGTGTGGTGGTGCTCGGGGAGGACATGCCCGCCTCGCGGTGGATCGGTTTCGTCCTGATCTGGATCGCACTGGCGGTGTACAGCACGGACGCGCTCGTGCGGGCCCGTCGTCAGCGTGCCGTGGTCACTGCGGAGCCTCGCGCGGCTTAGACTCGTCTCTGCCCACAGACATCCCGGGAGAGGCACGCGTGGCTGACTCGTTCGTTCATCTGCACACCCACACCGAGTACTCGATGCTCGACGGTGCCGCGAAGGTCGGACCGTTGTTCAAGGAGGCCGAACGGCTGGGGATGCCGGCCGTGGGCATGACCGACCACGGAAACATGTACGGCGCCAGCGAGTTCTACAACGTCGCCAAGAAGTTCGGCATCAAGCCGATCATCGGCATCGAGGCATACGTCGCACCGGAGTCTCGCTTCTCCACCAAGCGTGTGCAGTGGGGCGATCCCGGACAGAAGTCCGACGACGTCTCCGGCTCGGGTGCCTACACCCACATGACGATGGTCGCCGAGAACTCGACGGGTCTGCGGAACCTGTTCAAGCTGTCCTCGCTCGCATCGATCGAGGGCCAGCTCGGCAAATGGGCCCGTATGGACGAAGAGCTCATCGCCCACCATCACGAGGGCATCATCGCCACGACCGGCTGCCCGTCGGGCGAGATCCAGACGCGCCTGCGCCTCGGCCACGAGCGCGAAGCGCTC
>NZ_JBKFBA010000030.1:0-74825 GCF_053345925.1 Rhodococcus sp. C26F | reverse complement strand
CATGAACGGTGTGCCAGGCGCACCGGTACTCGGCGGCGACGGCAGCGACCGAGCGATCCTCGTCGAGGACGGCGGCGGCCATCATCGTCTTCGCCCGCGGGGTGATGCGGGCGCGGGCCGGGATGCCCGGCACCGACTCGGTGAACACCTTGCGATCACAGACTCTATTGGTGCACAACCATTTCCGTTTCCGCCATTCGAGCACGGGGCGGTCCGGACCGATCTGCACATCCCGGGGATGGGTGGTGACCCAGCCCTTCGATCGGGTCGATATCTGCCCGCATTGTGGGCACACGCCGGCCCACCTCGGGTCGGTGCCGAGCCGGACGATCCGGTTGCCGTCGTCGATGCGCTGCACCGACTCGACGACGATGCCGTCGAGATCGAGCAGCAGTGAGCCACTACTGTGGAGCATGCCCGCGTTCCTTGCTGGTCTGGTTGCCTGAAGAACACCCAGCTCACAAGGGCGCGGGCCCTTTTTCAATCACCGACACGGCACGGGGTCGGACAGCATCACGCCCCTGCAAAGTGCGTAGAGCCGGATTTCATCTGCGGGTCGATCTCGACAGTCGGTCGATCCAGTGCATTCCACCGGAGAGCCAACCTGGCTCAGTAACGCCAATTCCTCTTGAGTTCCGGATCGAGCCCTACGCCGCCGAGAAGTTCGATGTGTATGCCGAAGCAGGGGACGAGCCCCTGATATGGCACTTGGAACTCGACTTCGTGATCGACGGGAGGCTAATAACCAAAAAGGTGATGCAGCCTTCTGGCGAGCGATTTACGACATTCCCGATGTCCTACGACAACGCTCGCACCTTCTACACCTCGCCCACCGGATGGATTGAGGCGACGTCCTAACTCGCATCCGGAGGCGATAGCTTAGCGTCGGACAGCGATGCCTCGCCCACGTAATCGAGAGACAAGGGGATCCCTAGAGCAACTGCGTGGCTTCATTGTGTGATGCCCTTCACGTACCCGACCGGACTTGCGGGCAGCCTCTACTTCGGCCTGGTGATCAAGTTCTCCTCCTGATCGAGTTTACGTGTGAAAATCAGCGCATGGGATCAGAAGCAGTCTTGGCGGCTGACATCGGGGACAGCTCCGTCTTGTGGAGCGTGCTTGTGGGGAGCATCGGGATTGTCGCAAGTACCGGGCTTATTTCTTCAGCATTTGGGTTCATCACCCAATCACGAAAGCAGCGGACAGAAGAAGCACGCCAGATCGATTCCCTGCGAGAGGCCTGGTGGGGCACAGAAAGTCTTGGTACCGAGGGCCTCAAGCAAGCCGAGGTGTCTTCCGATCAAGTCGACGAGGTGGAAGCAGGAGGTGTCCCACCAGACCACGTACGAGACATGCGTCTTCGCACTTCGACGTCATATAAGGTGCTCACCGACCACTACTCAAATGCGCTAAGTCAGAGTCGGATGTACGCCTACCTCTCCTACTTCGTAGGACTTCTAGGTTTCATAATCATGATCGTCGGCGTTGTCATGGTGTATGGGGGCTCGCTGGACTCCGGCATCCTTGCGGCGGTCGTCGGCGCCGTGGTCGAGGGTGCTGCGGCTCTCGTGTTCTCACAAGCGCGGAAAGCGAAAGGCGATTCGCAGCAGAACTTGCAGCTCCTAGCGGACACGGTGCAGCAGGACAACAATCGGGAATCTGCGCTGCTTCTCGTTGCTTTAATCGAAGATCCGGCAGAGCGAGATCGGGCACTAGCCGACCTTGCCCGGCAGGCGATGGCGTCCGCCACCGCTATTAGTCGAGCACCAGCTGCTACCTCTGAGGTGAATGGAGGCATTTCCACGGTGGTTCCGAGTGGGCCGCTTCCGCGCTCGGATGTGTTCCCGGCCGACCGTGCCACCGCGTGATCGAGTAATCACGTGATGACATGGCTCTGCCTGGAGTCGAGTAGTCGAGGAGTCGAGTAGTCGAGTAGTCGAGTAGTCGAAGGAGCCCCAGGTCAACGGCCTGGGGTGTCTTCGTGCGAGAGGACGTCCACACGTGGTCACGTGGGTCACGTATAGCTGTATAGCTGAACAGGGGCTAGCCCCCTGAGCTGAACAGCGAACCTCCTACGGGTGCAATGAGGTTGGGGACGATGGTGCACATCTTGCTCGGTCGGATTCCGAGTGTCTGCCACTCCTCGGGGAGGATCTTGAGCTTGCCCGAGGATGCTTCGCCGTTGAGTTGGTACGAGTACCAGCCGTCGGTTTCCGACGCGTACCCCTCGGGGTTGCGGACGACCCGCAACACCGCTTCGGCCTCGATGTCGACCACGTCGGCCTCGTCGATGTCTCCGGCCGCGATCTTGTCGGCCAGATCGGGGATCCGTCGAACGATCATGCGTTCGACCTGTTCGAGTCGGCGCTCGATCAACGCCAGTACCTCGGGCTCGGGTTCCCTGGCCCATAGCGTGATTACGTCAGCCGCTTCGGCATATGCCATGTGAGTGCCTTTCGGTAGAAGTCGGCAGCCGATAGACCGGCTGCGTTCATTACGGGAGTGGCCAGCTCGTGGCCGTGGTGGGCGTGACTGAGCCAGTCGACGATGTTGCGTCTCAGCGCCTGGTAGTCGCTGGGGGTACGTAGACCCTCGAGAGACCGGAGATCGTCCGGGAGAACGGCAGCCAGAGCCTCCGGGCTCTGGGATTTCGGCTTGCAATTACGTCGCCTGGTGGGCGACATCCCGGTTCCTCGGGGCATGACTAGTCCTCCTCTGCGGGTGCGAAGTTGAGTCGGGCGAGGAGCTGAGCGAGTAGCGCCCGCTGAACGCGGACTTCGGAGATCAGCGGGTGGATGACCATCTGGCCGGCACTTCCCCTGACGGTCAGCGGCTCGTTGACAGTCGCCCGGTCCAGCTCGGAGATGGTGTCGGATACACGGCAGGCGTGGGCGAGGATCTCCAGCTTGGCTGGTTCGTTGTCGAGGTCGTACTCGTCCAGGACGGTTCTCCAGAGTTTCTGGCCTGCCGACCGGAAACCCTTCGGCATTCGTGGCCGCATAGGCGTTTCAACTCCTCTATCTGAAGTAGGAAATAGGCCCTGAGCAGGGCATCTGATGAAAAAATCAGGTTCTGAAAACCTCACACGATGGCTCAGACGTATAACCACCCGGTCCAAGATGGGCCCAGGGGGATCCCCCCTGGGTGCACCTTGTGGCACTCTTACGCGGGTTGGAATGAGGTAAACGACGAGGTGGACATGGAACTCGGTCTTGTACTGACGTTGATAGGACTCGCCGTGACCATCGGCGCCGCCCTATTGGGATGGCTCGTAGGCCGCCGTGGTCGTCAGCGGCCTGACCTCCGAGCGGCAACCGACTTCGACATCATCATAAAGTCCGAAGATGGCATCCTCGACCGATTGCATATGGACTTTGACGGCAACAAGATCCGGAGCGTAAGTCGAACGCGAATTGCGATATGGAATGCCCGCGGGGACACCGTGAGAGGGTCGGACATTCTGCCGACAGATAAGTTGCGCCTGCAACTTGATTCTAACGACCTGGCCCTACACGTCCGACTCATCTCGATGAGTCGAGAACAGATTGATGTCAAGTGTAAAATTGATCCTGACGATCCTACAGCGGTGGTTCTGTCTTTCGATTTCCTGGATGCGTCTGACGGCTTTGTAGTGGAACTTCTTCACGGGAGTCCCACGCCAGCAAAATTGGTTGGCACTATACGGGGCGCTGCTGTGCCCAGCGGAAAGTCGGCCAGGCTCGCTCCAGGAGACCTCGATGCGGTCGCCGCGAGGTGGTTCTCTCGGATTGTTATAGCTGGTTCTCCAATTACCGCAATGAATTTCGTCATGATGGGCATCGGCTGGTTCCTAGTATACGAACTCGCTTCAGATGTATTCGGTAAGCCTGAGTATGTAGATGCTTCAGGATATGACTTGACCACCCTGGAAGGCCAGAAATCTTTTTCCAAAGCGGTACGTGAGGCTGGGAATACCTCGATTCAGGGGGAGATTTGGATGATGCCTTTGATGGCCTTCATTATTATTGGCGCGCTGGCGGCAACTTACTTCACATATGCGATGCACTATAAGGCGGCGATACCGAGGTCAATAGTTAGGATACGTCCCGAGTCGAGTACAGGTGACGTGGATGAAGTGACGCCATCCTGACTGCTTGTGAAGGCAATGAAGGGTCGTCCCACTCTGGTGGGACGACCCTTCACTTTGTGTTAGTTGCGAATTAGTCGAATTCGACTAATTCGCGTCGTACAGGCGCACGATGCCAGCCGGGTTGGCGAACCCGAACCCGACGCGGGAGGTAGCGCGGAGCTGGGTCGCGTCGGAGTCGAACGACGCACTGCCGTCGGCCACGATGGTCGTTCCCAGGCGGCGGACCGTGCGGATCTGGCGCTTGTCCAAGCCCCAAGCGTTGCCGGGCGCGACAGCGCGGGAGACGTACACCGGAACACCAGCCAGGCGGACACCGTCGTCGACAGTCTCCAGCAGGCCAGCATTCGATCCACTGGCGGTCTTGACCTTCGCCAGCGTGTTGGCGACATCAGGGGCGAGCACGAAGTGCGTCAGCTCGGCGTTGTTGTTGAACGCCTCCAACTTCGCGTCGTGGAACGGATCCAGGTTGATGAACGCGCCAGCGTCGACCACCTGAGCATCCGCCAGCAACAGCAGGCCGCTCGGGCCGTTCGTGACGGTGTCACCGAAGAACGCGCCATCGATTCGCTTGGCGAGGCTGCGCCCGAGGCCCTTGGCGGTCTCGTCCAGAACCTCGGGGTCGGAGTCCATGACGGACTCGTTGGAGAGTTCGACACGGCCAGCGACCTTGGTCGGGGTCACCACAAGCTCGTCGGTCTCAGGATCCGTCAACGGAATGACGCCCTTCTCCGGCACCCAGCCGGTCGCGGCGTCGTCGACCAGGATCGGGAACCGGATGGTGTGCTTGTCGGTGTTCGTCACGGTCGCGACCAGGAACGCGATGGACTCGGCATCCACTACCAGATCGATTGCCTTGCCATAATCCTCGGGGGTCCAGGCATTGGCGAGGTTGGAATTCAGAACGGTCACGTGTCCTCCTGTGGACATGAGAAAGGCCCCTGGCGCATCGCCAGAGGCCCGAATTGATGTTGGAAGTCACCGAGCCACAAGCTCGGATCCCGTTGCCTCGCAGAGGCTTTATCGCTCCACTGCCGCCACGGACGACGTGCAGAGCGGGAGTTCAGTTACCGGCGGGCCGACCAGGGATCAGCGACGGTGCCCTTGATCATCGCGGCGAGCGATGGTTCTCCAGGCTTCGGTTTGCCGCCTCCGGTGCCCTGGGTCGGGTCGAACGCGGGAGCGTTTTTCCGCAGACCGGGACGCTCGGTCAGGACGGCGACGACATCAGCCGCTACCTTCTCGGGGTCGACATTGCCGTCGTCGTCGAGGTAGTCCGCCAGCTCGTTGCCCGAGAGCGAGAAGAGGTCGCCAGGCATCGCCAGATGCTCGCCAGCGACTCGTTCGACCTCAGCGCGCTGCATCCGTTCGATACGAGCCTGAGCGGCGGTCAGCTCCTGGCGACTGGCGTCGCGTTCGATGCGATATCGGTCCCTGGCTTCCCTGAGACCCTGGAAAGTATCGGGGGTAACCGAGGCGGAATCGGTAGAAAGTCCGTCAGCGTTGCCCCCAGGGCCAGGGCTAGGAACGGGGACAGGGACAGGGGTGTTTTGGTTCTGCATATCTCTCCTATTGGTAATGCATAGGCCCCGTTGTTGACGGGGCCGGGTTGGGGGATGACGTCAGCTCGACCACGGATCAGGGACCCGGTGGGATGCAGTTGCAGGTTCGAGCAGACGTGTAACTCGCTTCTCGCGGGCGGCTGCCTCGGCTCGCCATGCGGGCTCGCTGGCGAACGGGTCGGTCATGGATGACCGGGCCAGCGGTTGCAGACCGACAGGGCGGTTCGCCTCCTCGGATGTCTCGAGGACATCCGCAGATGCAGGTTCAGCGTCTGGCCCGGCCTGCCTACTTGTGGCCGGCCGATCCTCTGCAGTTGCCTCTGGATCCGCAACCGCAAGAGACCGGCCCCCATGGCCGGTCTCGTCCTGATCAGCACTTGCATTACTGGAATGCACTTCTGGTGCATTCCTGGGTTCCATTTCTATGGTGCTGGTCTGGCCAGCACGTGGGGTGCTGGTTTCACCGGCACTTAGGTGCTGGCCTCGCAAGCACGTCTGCTTAGAACGTGCTGGTTTCATGAGCACGTCTCCTGCCTCGCGTAGCTCCTGAACCTCGTCCGGGGTGAACCGGCGGTTGGTCATCTGCAGGTGCCACCGCTCCCAGGCGGTGCGAAGCTTGCCGCTCTCGCCGATGATCTGGTGGATCTCTCGAACCAACCAGCCGCGCTCCTCCAGCTCGACCAGAGCCTTACCTACGGTCCCTCGGTTCATTCCGAGGTCCTCCGCAACGGCTGCGGCCGACTGCTGCCACCTCTCGTCATGGGACCAGACGTACAGGGCCACCGACCGGGCTGTGTACGAGAGCTTGCCGTCACGGGCAAGCTCCATAGGGATTCCTGCGTACAACTGGCCTCCGTTAGGTCCGTGGGCTCCGCGCTTGCCGTGGTGCCGAACCAGGTTTCGACTAGGCATTGCGACCGGCCTCCAGCTTGGCGATGCGCTGTTCGGCAGCTCGGAGGTGCAGACGATATGTCTTGCAGTCAGATCGCAATTGCTTGATGGTGCGCTGCCAACCCAGAGGCAGGTCGGTGAGCTTCTCCATCCTCCGCAGCTTGGCGCGGTCCTGGCGCAGATGCTTGATGTGCTCTTGCCAGTACTCGGGGAGGTCGGTGTACGCGGGAGGTGTCATGTGGGTTCCTTCCTAAGGTGATGTCTCGCCGCCTGGGCGATGTGGGTGTAGATGAGGCCCCAACGGGCCTCGTGATGGGTAGATCAATCGGGGTATGTGTCGAACGCCCCGGCTGCGTATGCCTCAGCCAGTTGCTGGGCTACCTCGGCTGGATCGACGGGTACGCCGTCGTGCTGGAACTGGACGCCTGCGTTCTCGAAGGCGCGGACGACGGTCCAAGCTGCTGACTTGGCGATCCGTCGGCGCTTCTCGTCATCGGCCTTGCACCTGCGGCAGTGCCCCTGGGTGTCGCGGTCGGCGCGAGTGCGGGTGTCGTGCCCCCGAGGGCACTGGTTTGTAGCGGCGGGCATAGTGCCCTCCTTTCGTATGCGGGTACGTACCAAATCAAAGAAAAAGGGTCAGAACGTATTTGATGTTCTGACCAGAAGATGGGGAATGCTCCCCGGCCTACCCTCATAGGCCGGGGAGCGGATCAAGCAACTCCCCTCCACGGGGAGGGGACGGTTACCAGCCGTCCCTATCCGCTGACGGATCAGCGGCTTACCGAGGAATGGCCAACCTCGGGAAGTTCAGGCGGTCGGTAGGGAGAGAGTCGCCGACCGACCGACCTCCGACGGGCGGGGGCTCGTCGGGATGCGAACGAGCACCGACCCCACCGGGGCTCAAGCTCGCACGTTCAAGGGATGTCTTTTCCCTGTGCGAACAATAGTAGAAATACGGAACACATTTTTAGGCTTCCCTAAGCGAGGTAACTCACATTTGGGACGGTTCTGATCCAGGATCCACGCGGCTCGCTGGCCGAGGTGCTCCACGACCCCTTCGGCCTACCCGGCTGCGGGGGCTCCATGCCTCGGGCACGGAACTGCTCAAGCTGGACTTCCTTCCGACTCTTGCGTAACGCCGCCATCCTCTGTTTCGCACCGGCATTGTGTGCCACGTGCCGCGCTTCGCTGCACCCTGTGCAGTACTTCGGCCACCGACCGGTGTCGGTGCTTCCGTCCTTCTTGTCCGCGATGTACCGGCGAGTGTGGACGAGGCCGCCGCAGTCAGCGCACGGGCCGTAGTAGACGCGGAATCCCCAGAACTGGACCCAGGTTCCGCCGGTCGACTTCACCTCTTGCCTGACCACATGGTTCGGGTTCTCGCGTCGCCACTTGTCGACGTGGTTCGGCACCGACTTGGCGGCTGCGTTGCTCAGCGGGCGGACGAACTGGATGCCCGATGCCGAGGTCTCAACCTCGCCGAACAGGCAAGAGTCGATGTCGTTGGACAATTCTTTGTTCTCCCTCAGTATTCGTGGCAGCTCGTCCCGCTGCCATGGTTCGCTCTATCCGAGCAGGAGGTGACCATATCATACTGTACATACGGTTTGCTACGCCGTATGCACAAGAGCTACGCTGAGCGAATGGAGATCGAGACGCTGAATGCGCCGTACGTGATCGAAAAAGGTGAGGTGGACGGGCGCTTAGTCCAGGTCACAATTAGGGCTGTCGAAGGCGGAGAGCTGAGCTACGACGAGATCCGTGAAGCCACGCGGCAGATACTGGACCATTTCCGAAAGACTCGCACTCATACTGTCGAGCCGTTCGAAACCAAAGTCGTTGCTTACCCGCACTCAGCGGAAGCGGCGAAGGCGCTTGACGACCTCGTGGTCACCTACAACAACGGCAAGGGCCGCATCTCCACTGAGTACCTGGCCCGCCTGGCGGTAGCGTACGAGGCGCTCCTTCCAGAGGGCCGTGGCGTGTCGACCGCGATAGCGGACGCTTTGGGCAAGCCAGTGCCCACAGTCAAGGGCCACATCATGCGTGCTCGTCGCGAGGGATACCTCAGCGAAGCACTAGAAGGACGAGAAGGTGGCGAGGCGACAGCGAGTGCCCGTGAGCTGTTGCAGAAGATCGACGAGCTGAGCAAGGCAGCCAAGCTCACCTCGGCATCGACCTAAGGGCCAGGAGGAGCCTAACCGTTGCCGAATTCGATCGAGACCGCGTCAGGCTTGGGCAGGTCATCGAGACTGAGATCGGGGCTCAGATCGGCGAGGCCTCGGGGCACGAGCATTGCCATCTGACGCAGTCCATCCTCTGCACCTGTCGGGTACAGAACGAATCGAGCCCCGTGGTCGATCATGAGCTGACGCTTGTCTGCGGTCGGCCAGACCTCCCGGTAGGTCTGGTCGGTCTCTTCGGTCACCCACCCAGATGCACGCGACGGCCTGGCGGCGAGCTGGTCTCGTTTGGCCACCTGAGCCTTCATTCGGGCGAGCCATCGTTGCTCGTCCTCCGGTGTCGTCAGCAGGCCGGCGTCGGACTCCATCCTCAGCCGGTCGATGGTCGCGTTGACGAGCTCCAGCTCGACAGAATGGTCCTCCCCCTGGACGAACACGCGTCGGGTGACCTTCTCGTCTCCCCATTTATCAAGGAACAGCCGTTCCATCGCGGCGTCAGCCACGTCGGCTTTAACCACGGTTCCGTTGCAGTTCAACGGAGTTCGTCCGCATCGGTAGTACCGGTGCTCGTTGACCTTGCCCGACTTCGTCGTGGTTCTCGACTTCTGCTGGGCCAGCGAGGCCCCGCAACCGCCCTCACCACACGCGGGGCACCCCCGGCACCCGCATACGCCAACTCCGAGCATCGGGTTTGTGGACGCTGTCGGTGTCCGCTGGTTGAGCTTGCGGAGCTGGGCAGCCTCCTGGAGCTGCGTCCAGGTGGCAGCGTCGAACGTAGGAGGAGCTAGAACAATCGGATTACCCTCGGAATCGAGCACGACCATGGCTTTCTTGCCGCGACCGGTCATCTTGAACCCCTGCGTTCGTGGCGAGGTCAGGGCCTCGATCACGGTGTTTACCGTCCACGGTCGAGCTTTGGCCGGCACTCCCTTGGCCACTCGAGCACGGTCCATATTCGTCAGAGCCGCGCTGTCGCGGCACTCGCAACCTGGGACGTGCGTGCCGGTGCAACGCTGGTCCGCATACGGCGCGTTCAGCCACGCCGCAATCCTGATAAATGACCAGCCGTCGAGCAGACGACGTGCCATCGAATGCAGCAGCCGGTAACCGACCTCGTCGGTGGCCAGGCCCTTGCCCTTGCCACTCGGATGCTCCACCACCTTGAACCCGAGCGGAGGGACACCCGAGGCCCATCGATCCATCTGCCTCAGAGCCCGGTGCGAGTCCTGGGCGCGGGACTTGAACCGGTTCAGCTCGAGCTGAGCGAAGAACGAACCGAGGTAGACGAACAGCTCAGCCATCATCGAGTCGATGCCCTTGGTGACTCCAGGCCGGTAGTCGAGCGTGAGTCCGTCGTCGGCGAACGCGACGATCTTCTGCCGTTCCTCCGCCCACTGGGCGAAGTCGACACAGTGACGGGTCGACCGGAAAGCCCGGTCCATCTTCGACCAAACGATCACATCCCACTTGGCCGCACCTTCATCGCTGAGCCACGGCCCGAGGTCTGGCCGTTCCTCCGGCCGTTTCTCCGCTGACACACCGAGATCCTCGAACGTTCCGACGATCTCGTATCCCCTGGCCTCAGCCCACTTGGTAGCGGTCTCGAGTTGGGCCAGGTGCGACACCTTCTGGGGTCCTTGGACTACTGACACGCGAGCGCCCACGAGGGCGCGTAGCGCTTGCCGTTGCACGGTCATGGTTGTAATGGTACTTTCACCTGCTGGTCGAGCAGCATGCCGATGAGAAGCGCCAGCGGGTTCTCGGCCAGCAGTGCGTCGGCGTCGGGATCTCCGACCAGGTTCAGCGTCGATGACATGCAGACGATCATGCCCTGCGCGTCAGGGGCGGCGCCACACGACCACCGCGATCACGATGCCCAGGGTGAGCGCGATCGACGTGGTCAGAGCATGCAGCCAGTGCGGGAAGAGCGTCGGTTGCGAGGTGTCCGGAACGGCGGCCAGGGCGGCGAACAACGCCACGACGGCGATGACAGACGCCGCCGCGGACCAGCCCTGGGCCAAGCGGGTATGCCTCGCACCGCGCAACTCGGCACTGCGCAGCAGGGCGTGCTCGACGATGTCCACGGCCTCGGACAGTTCCGCGTCGAGTTCGGCCAAGTCGTCGGCGACCCGGCCGGCCATGAGTGCTCGCAGCTGTGTGGGTTGCGTCCACGAGTGGAACCGGTCGTCGTGGATCGATTCCTTGCGCAGCAGGGCCCGTTCCATCCGGCGCGCCTGCATGATCGCGATGTCGTCGAGGACCGTGGCCAGCCGATCGCCGCCGAGCCCGTCGGGGTGGCGCAGATGCTCCATGGTCGTCCAGTAGTCGGCGGAGGCCCGTGCCCGCACCGCCACCCACGGGATGAGCCCGTAGATCATCTCGCGGGTGCCGTGCCCGACATAGTCGCTGCCGAGGGCGGTGGCCTCGAGGTCGAACAGTACCGCACCGGAGTCCTCCCGCACGGCGATGGCGGCCCCCGGCTGCACGGGCCGGTCCACCAGCGGAACCCGGTCCCACTTCCACAACACACCCCAGGACCGTGCCGCCGCGCGGGCCTCCGGTCCGATGCGCGGGCCGTCGACGAGCGAGCGGACGCGTTCGCCGCCGCTCGAGACCACCTCCACGACCATGCCCTCGGCGACCTCGCGATCGCCGACTCCCCGGTGGCGGTGGACGACGAGTTCGTGCAGGGGCCGATAGGTCGTCGGCGCACACAACCGCCTGTTCAGTCCGGGGAAGACGTCGTTCAGGCAGGCGTCGGCGGTCAGTTCGAAGGGCGCGAGGAACTCACCGAGCACCGGGCGCAGACCGGCGCCGTCGCGGTCCTGCAGCGGGTCGCTGCGCCAGTCGACGAGCGGGGAACCGTGGTCCGACAGCGATTCCAGCGCCAGGACGAGACCGTGGCCGGGGACGTCCCACAGCGACACGCACGTCGCGGGGTGTCCCACATACGGTCTGGTCGCGTCCGGCGCCTCACGCAGCGACCCCGTCGACGCACCGAACGAGATCTCCGGTCGTGTCGGGTCGACGACGTGCCGGAACGCGAGCAGGCACGGCGGACGCACACCGTGGTCCGTCTCGGGCTGCTCGGCGATGCGTGCCGGCAGGAAGGGCTCCACCTTCTCGACGGGTGGGACCCGCGGTGGCGTCTCGGGCGCCGCCTCGATGTCGAGCGCCAGGAGGAACACCTTCAGCACACCGAGACACCCCGTGACAGATCCGACGGCCGATGCGCCGACTCCGGAATTCACGAGAGCGCGGTTTTCCATCACACTCACCACTTCCGAACCCGCCGCACGGTATGCGGCGACCCTGACCAGCGAGTATGTCAGGTCGGTAGGGGAAAGCAAGTCGTGGGGACGCCGGGCACCGGTAATGCCCCGACCAGGGACGATCCGAGTTGTCCACCGCCCGTCCACGTGTTGTGCACAACTTTATCCACAGGTTGGGAACAAACTCACACTCGGAGTTCAGATTCTTGTCGACGGAGGTACGCAACAAAGAATCGAGGCTCGCAACGCCGGCAGTGACTGCCGATGTTGCGAGCCTCGTCCTCGCGTTGCGTACCTACCCACGCACTACTTGTCGGCGAGCGCCTTCTCCGCTGCGGCCAGCAGCACGCAGGTCGCGACACCGTCCATGGCCTTCTCGAGCTCGCCGAGCGAAGGAAAGCTCGGGGCGAGGCGGATGTTCTTGTCCTCGGGGTCCTTCTTGTACGGGAACGCCGAACCGGCACCCGTCAGCGCGATACCCGCTTCCTTCGCCAAGGCGATGACGCGGGCCGCCGTGCCCTCGACGACATCGAGGCTGATGAAGTAGCCGCCCTCGGGCTCGGTCCAGGACGCGACCTTCGACGTGCCGAGACGCTCCTCGAGGATGCGGCGCACCAGCGCGAACTTCGGCGCGAGGATCTCGCGGTGCTTGGCCATGTGGGCACGCACGCCCTCGGCGTCGCGGAAGAAACGCAGGTGACGCAGCTGGTTGACCTTGTCGGGGCCGATGGTCTTGATGCCCAGATGCTTCTGGTACCAGGTGAGGTTCTCGGTGGAGCTGCCGAAGAAGCTCACGCCCGAACCGGCGAAGGTGATCTTCGAGGTGGACGCCAGCGCGAACACACGGTTGGGGTGACCGGCCTGCGCGGCCAGACCGAGGATGTCGATCGCGGGCGCGAGGTGCTCGGTGAGCGGGTGCACCGCGTAGGCGTTGTCCCAGAAGATGCGGAAGTCGGGAGCGGCCGTCGGCATCGACACCAGCTCGCGGGCGATCTCCTCGGGGTACACCGCGCCGGTGGGGTTCGAGTAGGTCGGCACGGCCCACATGCCCTTGATCTGCGGGTCGTTCGCGACGAGATCGGCGATGAACCGCACGTCGGGGCCGTCCTCGCGCAGCGGCACGGGGATCATCTCGATGCCGAGCGACTCGGTGATCGCGAAGTGCCGGTCGTAGCCGGGCGCCGGGCACAGGAACTTGACGACCGACTCCTGCGACCACGGGCGCGGCGAGTCGACGGTGCCGTGCAGCAGCGACCAGACGACGAGATCGTGCATGATCTCGAGGCTCGCGTTATTGCCTGCGACGAGGTTCTCGACCGGGATGTTCAGCAGCTCGGCGAAGATCGCGCGCAGCTCGGGCAGGCCGGTGAGGCCGCCGTAGTTGCGGGTGTCGGTGCCGTTGCCGTCGCGGAAGTCGTCGGCGCCCGGCAGCGACAGCAACTCCGCGGAGAGGTCGAGCTGCTCGGGCGAGGGCTTGCCGCGGGTCAGGTCCAGCGTCAGCTTCTCCGACTTCAACCGTTCGTAGTTGGCGGACTGGCGCTCGTGCTCTGCAACGAGTTCCTCATGGCTCATCAACCCGTACTGGGTCTGCGTAGGCATGCGGAGGGACCTTTCACCGTGCACGGTGACACGGGCATCGGCGGAAATTAAGAGGACCCCGCGCACCCGGCAGAGCCCGTTGACCCTTGCTGCCTTCCGGCCCTGGGGGAGTTCACAGGATGCGCGCCGCGCGGGATCCATCGGCAAGTGTAGAGGAACGAGCGCCCCGGCGGCGAACCCGCCCCCGCAGCACCCCCGGAATCAGGGTGCGACGTGCCCGTTTGGCAAGTTGGGGTCTCCATTCGGTATGCTTCCCCACGGAGGATTCGCCTAGTGGCCTATGGCGCTCGCCTGGAACGCGGGTTGGGTTAACGCCCTCAGGGGTTCAAATCCCCTATCCTCCGCCACGGAACCCCGTGGGGCGCNNNCCCACGGGGTTTCTACTTTTCCGGTCCCCCTGTTCGCGTACCGGGCCGATCTCGGGCACGATGCGTCTCGTGACCGCGGACGACAATTTCCCGCTCGCCGGCGACGCCGACCACGAGCAGGCTTCGGTCTGGGTGGAGATGCTGGACCGGGAGATCGACGAGGTGTCCGCAGCCATCGAGAAGACCGAACAGAAGGCCCTCGCCGAACACCGGGTGGGGGCCGTGGACCGGGCGCGCCGGTTCGACGCCGAGGTCGAGCGGCTGGGCGCCCAGCTCCGCGAGCTGCACCGCATGCGCCGCAATCTCACCGACCGCTTCAGCTGACCGGGAGATCGCGGCAGTGCGTTACTCGTAGGCGCTGCGGTGCGCTACTCGCAGACGCTGCGGCGCGCTACTCGCAGGCGACGCCGTCCCCGTCACCGTCCATCTTCGGCCGGTAGCCGGGCTCTCCCACATACAGCGGCGCAGCTCCCGCGGCCCGGGCCGCCGCGCAGTTCTTGTAATACACCTCCGCCGGAGCAGGGGCCGGCTCGGCGGGGGCGGGCGCAGGTGCAGGAGCCGGCGCAGGAGCCGACGAGGGTGCCGGCGCAGGTGTGGGCGCCTGGCGCGTCGTCGTGGTGGGCGCGGGTGCAGCTGCGGGAGCCCCACCTCCGCATTCGGTGAGGACCCGCGCCATCGCGTCGTGCTCGGCCTGCGTCACCCACAGGCCGTAGATCGCCTTGACCTCGATCTGCCGCGCGACATACGTGCAGCGGTACGCGCGGTTCGGCGGCAGCCAGGTCGCGGCGTCGCCGTCGCTCTTCTGCTGGTTGGTCGGCCCGTCCACGGCCTGGAGGTTGCGCGGGTCGTTGGCGAAATCGGCCCGGGTGCCCGCGTCGAGCTGCTGCGCGCCCTTCTGCCACGCGTCCGACAACGCGACGACGTGGTCGATCTGCACCGCGGTCGAGGTGTCCTGCCCGCGGGTGAACGCGATCGTCGTACCGGTGTACACGTCGTTCAGGGTTCCCGACGCGACGACGCAGTCGCGGGTACCGGGCCGGTAGACGATATCGACGAGGTCGCGTCGCAGGATGTCGTTGCGGGTGTCGCAGCCGTTGCCCCCGAACTCCACCGACACGTCGTCGCTCCACGCCTGGCCGAACAGGTCGCGGCTGTACCCGGTCTTGGGCGCGCGCCCCTTGATCGGCAGGGTCGCCAGCCGGGCCAGGGCCTCCGACGAATCCGCCGACGCTGCCGGGTTCGGTGCGGTCGTCGAGGTGGAGCGCGTCGTGGTGGGTGACGGTGTCGTCGTGGGGGTTTCGGAGCTCGGCGCCGGGGACTGTTCGGAAGTCGCCGCCGGAGCGACGGAAGTGTCCTCGGTGGTCGAATCGCAACCGGTGAGGGTCAGACCCGCGACCGTCGCGACGACGAGCAGGGACAGCCGGGACGACAAGCGGGGCAAGGACATCGAGGGAACTCCTGAGAACGACGGCGCCGGACGGCTCCCCTGGTTCATCGCGCCCACGACGCCCGGTCGTTACACCGCGTAAGTATCCGGGAGCCGACGTCGTCGGCATCCGGCAGGAACGGTTCCTACTATCGTCTGGTGGTCGGTTACGGCAGGCAGTTGCAGGGACTTGCGATCGCGTTGTCCTCTCTCGCAGGGTTCATCGATGCCCTCGGTTTCATCACCCTGGGCGGCGTCTTCGTGTCGTTCATGAGCGGCAACTCCACGCGCTTCGCGGTCGGGGCGGCCGACAGTGCGTGGCAGACGGTCGCCCTCATCGGCGGTGTGCTCGCGCTGTTCGTGCTCGGAGTGATTCTCGGCAGCGTGGTAGCGGAACTGACCGACCGAGACCGGCGGACCCGCAAGACCGCCGTCCTCGCGACGGTGACGGTGTTGCTGACGATCGCCGCCGCGGCCGTCTTCGTGGACTGGACGCCGGTCGCCGTGATCGCGATGACCTTGGCCATGGGAACGGAGAACTCGGTGTTCCGGCGGCACGGGGAGACGACCGTCGCCCTGACCTACATGACGGGTGCACTGGTCAAGATCGGACAACGGATCGCGGCGGCCTTCTTCGGCGGTCCGCGCTGGAGCTGGCTGCCCTATCTGGGCCTGTGGGGCGGCCTGGTGACGGGCGCCGCTCTCGGCGCGCTCGCCCACCGGGTGCTGGGGCTGCACGCCCTGTGGATCGCAGCGGCGTTCGCAGCCGCGCTGACGGTGTCGGTCCGTTTCCTCTCAGATCGCGAGCTCACCGGCGGGGTGTGATTCCCACCTCTCCGTACGTTCGTACGGTGGAGAGCTCGGCTACGGTGCTCCCCATGCGCACGCGTCCCTACGTCACCACCAGTCCCACCAGGCTCGCTGCGGCCTTGCTCGACGTGGCCGCACGCAACGGTCTCGACGCGGCGAGCGTGCGGGAGGTGGCCAACGAGGCAGGGGTCTCGATCGGGGCGGTGCAGCACCATTTCCCGACCAAGGACGAGATGCTCGCGTACTCGTTCCGCACCCTCTCGGACCGGGTGCTGAACCGGCTGACGAACGTCGATCCCGACATCGATCCGGCGCGCACCCTGTTCTCCGCGCTCAGCCAGCTGCTCCCCCTCGACGAGGAACGTGGCAGCGAGGTGCACGTGATGTCGGCGTTCGCCGTGCGGGCGGTCACCTCCCCCACGCTGAGCGCCATCCGCACCGCCACCCTGTTCACGATCCGCACGGGCATAGCGCGCGTATTGATCCGCGCCGGTACGCCCGACCCGGAGACCCGGGCCGCTCTGCTGCTCTCGGCCGCGAACGGGCTCGCACTCGACGCGGCGGCGAGCCCCGAGCTCTACCCGCGCGAGTATCTGACCCACGCTCTGCACGCCCAGGTCCAGCTCGTCCTCGACGGCGCCGACGCGCACTGACCCGCGCCCCGGAATCCGGGACGCGGGTCGGTGATTGCAGTCGGACCGTCCTGTCAGTGGGCCGACCAGCCGCCGTCCATCGTGTACGACGCGCCGGTGACCATCCCGGCTTCGTCGGAGGCCAGCCACGACACGAGCGAGGCCACCTCCTCCGGCTCGACCAGCCGGGTCACCGCCTGATCGGTGAGCAACACATCCGAGAGCACGCGATCCTCCGGGATGTCGTGCGCGCGGGCCTGTTCCGAGATCTGCTTCTCCACCAGCGGGGTGCGGACGTAACCCGGATTGACGCAGTTGCTCGTCACGCCGCGGGGACCGCCTTCGAGCGCGACGACCTTGGAGAACCCCTCGAGGCCGTGCTTGGCGGTGACGTACCCGGCCTTGAACGCCGACGCCCGCAGCCCGTGGACCGACGAGATGTTCACGATCCGGCCGAAGCCCCGCTCGTACATGCCGGGCAGCGCGGCCTTCACGAGCAGGAAGGGCGCCTCGACCATGAGCGTCTGGATGCGGCGGAAGTCGGCGAGGGCGAAGTCCTCCACCGGCCGCACCACCTGGATGCCGGCGTTGTTGACGAGGATGTCGACGTCGAGGCGGAGACCGTCGAGGCCGTCGGTGTCGAGCAGGTCGACACCCCACGCCTCTCCCCCGATCTCGTGGGCGAGCGTCTTCGCGGCGACCTCGTCGACGTCGGCGACGGTCACGCGGACTCCCTGCCGGGCGAGGGCGCGGGCGCAGGCCGCCCCGATCCCGCCGGCACCACCGGTCACGAGTGCGGTGCGGGCCCTCATGCCGAGATCCTGGCGTTCTCGGCGGCCTTCTCCTGGGCGACGGTTTCCGCGTCCGCGGCGTCGATGTCGCGCAGCGAGATGCCCTTCGTCTCCCGGGCCACGATCACCGCGACGATCGTGATCAGCGACGAGCCGAGCAGATAGAAGGAGATCGGGACCGACGACTCGAAGCGGCTGAGCAGGCTCGCGGCGATGATCGGGGCGAGCGACCCGGCGACGATCGAGGTGACCTGGTAGCCGAGCGAGACGCCCGAGTAGCGCATGCGGGTCGGGAACATCTCCGCCATGATCGCCGGCTGCCCCGCATACATGAACGAGTGGAAGACGAGTCCGATGACGATCGCCGAGATGATCCACGCACTGTTGCCGGTGTCCATCATCGGGAAGGCGAGGAAGCCCCAGGCGCCGGCGGTGACGGCACCGATCATGTAGACGGGACGGCGTCCCAGCGTGTCCGACAGTCGTCCGACCATCGGGATGATCACGAAGTGCACGGCGTGCGCGGCGAGCATCCACCACAGGATGTGGCTGGTGTCGGCACCGACGACGATCTTCAGATAGGTGATCGAGAAGGTGACGACGAGGTAGTACATGACGTTCTCGGCGAACCGCAGGCCCATGGCCGTGAACACGCCGCGCGGGTAGCGCTTGAGCACCTCGAAGACGTTGAACGACGTCTCCTTCAGCTTGTCGGCCTCCTGCTGCGCCTCGAGG
This sequence comes from Rhodococcus sp. C26F, assembly GCF_053345925.1. Classification (NCBI taxonomy): domain Bacteria; kingdom Bacillati; phylum Actinomycetota; class Actinomycetes; order Mycobacteriales; family Nocardiaceae; genus Rhodococcus; species Rhodococcus sp. C26F. The sequence continues at coordinate 56,430 of NZ_JBKFBA010000030.1, read as the reverse complement.
AAGATCGGGGCGTCGGTGACCTTGGTGCGGATGTAGTAGCCGATCAGCACGATGACGGCCGAGAGCCAGAACGCGACTCGCCAGCCCCACGACAGGAAGGCCGATTCGGGCAACGTGGTGGTGAGGACGAGCAGGACGATCGTCGCGAGGAGATTGCCCATCGGCACACCGGCCTGCGGCCACGACGACCAGAATCCGCGCGAGCGGTTGGGGCTGTGTTCGGCGACCAGCAGTACCGCGCCGCCCCACTCGCCGCCGACCGCGAAGCCCTGGATGAACCGGAGCGTCACGAGCAGCGCCGGCGCCCAGTACCCGATGGCACCGAAGGTCGGCAGGCAGCCCATGAGGAAGGTCGCGACGCCGACCATGATGATGCTGGTCTGCAGCAGCTGCTTGCGTCCGAACCGGTCACCGAAGTGGCCGAAGACGATCCCACCGAGCGGCCGGGCGACGAAGCCCACGGCGTAGGTGACGAACGCCGCGATGATCGCGTCGAGTTCGTTGCCGCCGTCGGGGAAGAAGACCTTGGCGAAGACGAGGGTCGCGGCGGTGCCGTAGAGGAAGAACTCGTACCACTCGACGACGGTGCCCGCCATGGACGCACCGACGACCCTGCGCAATGCCGACGGTGAACTCTCCGGTCCATCCGTTCGTGCCTGTTCGACGCTCATGCCTGCACCCTCCCGGGACACTGTGTGACGGGGAACACTTCCAAACACATATGCCGAGTATCGGTACGCACATATGCATCCACAATGACGCGATTCGCAGATGCGATCTGCAAAACTGCACACATGAGCGTGCCCTCGGCCGATGACCTCCTCGTCCTGCTCGCCGTCGGGCGCAGTGGCAGGTTCACCAGCGCCGCCGACGACCTGGGCGTCAACCACACCACGATCTCCCGGCGGATCGCCGCGCTCGAGCGCAGCCTCGGCGGTCGCGTGCTCACGCGGTCGGCGGCGGGATGGGAACTGACCGACCGCGGTCGCGAGGCGCTCGAGGCCGCCGAACGCGTCGAGGCCGCGGTCGGGAGTCTGCGGAACCCCCGGGGCGAGCGCCGCCTCGAAGGCGTCGTGCGTATCTCCGCCACCGACGGCTTCAGCGCCTACATCGCCGCCCCGGCCGGCGCGCTCGTGCGGCAACGCCATCCGGGTATCTCCGTCGAGATCGTCGCGACCACCCGGCGCGCCTCGCAGCAGCGGTCCGGCATGGACATCGAGGTGGTGGTGGGACGCCCGCAGGTGCATCGGGCCGAAGCGCACCGCCTCGCCGACTACAACCTGGGCCTGTACGCCTCGCGCGACTATCTCGCCACGCACGGCTCCCCGTCGTCGGTCCGCGACCTGCGTGAGCACACCCTCGTGTACTTCATCGATTCGATGCTGCAGGTCGACGATCTCGACGTCGCGCGGCGCATCGCCCCCGACATGCAGGATTCGATCAGCTCGACGAACGTGTTCGTGCACGTCGAGGCGACCCGCGCCGCCGGAGGACTCGGTCTGCTGCCGTGCTTCATGGCCGATCGGCACCCCGATCTCGTCCGGGTCCTGCCCGGCGAGGTCGAGGCGCGTCTGGCCTACTGGCTCGTCGCGCGCTCGGAGACGCTGCGGCGGCCGGAGGTCGCGGCCGCGGTCGCGGCGATCCGGGAAGTCGTGCACGCCCAGCGAGAGGTGCTCCTGGGGGTCGCTCGATAGAGTGCACGGGTGTCACTTTCGGACGAGGACGAAGCAGGAGCGGGTCGCTTCGCACCGAGTCCCTCCGGCGACCTGCACTTGGGCAATCTGCGCACCGCCGTCCTGGCGTGGTTGTTCGCGCGGTCGACGAACCGTCGGTTCCTGGTCCGCGTCGAGGATCTCGACCGGGTGCGTCCCGGCGCGGAGCAACGCCAGCTCGCGGATCTCGCGGCGATCGGTCTCGACTGGGACGGCCGGGTGGTCCACCAGTCCCGCCGCCGGCGCCTGTACGACGAGGCGATCGCGCGGCTCGAGCAGGCCGGTCTGACCTACGAGTGCTACTGCACCCGACGCGAGATCCTCGAGGCCACCTCCGCACCCCACGCCCCTGCGGGCGCCTATCCGGGCACCTGCCGCAACCTCACCGACGAGCAGCGGGCCGAGCGCCGGGCCTCCGGCCGCGCCCCCGCGATCCGGTTGCGGGCGACCGAGGAGTGGTTCACCGTCCACGACCTGCTGCACGGCGATTTCACGGGCATCGTCGACGATCTCGTGTTGCGCCGCAACGACGGAACCCCCGCGTACAACCTCGCAGTGGTGGTGGACGACGCCGACCAGGGCATCGATCAGGTGGTGCGCGGCGACGACCTGCTCACCTCCGCGCCCCGGCAGGCCTGTCTCGCACACCTTCTCGGACTGTCGGAACCCGTCTACGCGCACGTGCCGCTCGCGCTCAACAAGGAGGGCAAGCGACTGGCCAAACGGGACGGCGCGGTGACACTGGCCGATCAGCTCACGCTCGGTCACACGGCCGCCGACGTGCTGGGCACGATCGCCGTGTCTCTGCGGCTCGCCGACCCCGGCGAGCCCGTGTCGCCGGACCTGTTGCTGGACCGCTGGAATCCCGTGCGGCTTCCCCGGGATCCGTGGGTGTTCACGCCGTCCGAGGAAGGCATCCGATAGGACACGATGCGGACATAGCGGATGCGGACCCGAGGTGATGTCCGTACTCTCTCGGAAGTGTCCGATCCCGGAGACGAGAGGCAGCCATGACCACCGGTGGTTACGACCCGAATCAGGATCCGAAGAACCCGGGTGGTTATCCGCCACCCGGAAACTATCCGCCGCCCTCGGGCGGTGGCACTCCCCCGCCGGGTGGGAACTATCCGCCGCCCGGCAACTACCCCCCTCCGGGGAACTATCCCCCGCCCTCGGGTGGCAACTACCCGCCGCCGGGTGGGTCCTACCCGCCGCCGGGGAACTATCCGCCTCCCCCGTCGGGTGGTGACTACCCGCCCCCGCCGGGTGCATACGGCGCCGGGAGCTTCGGTGGTCCGCCCCCGAATCAGCTGAGTGTCGGCGACGCGATCTCCTACGGCTGGTCGAAGTTCAGCGGCAACGCCGGCGTGTGGATCGTCTTCATGCTCGCCGCGTTCGTCATCCAGGGCCTGATCAGCGGCATCTTCAACGGGTTCGACTTCACCGGTGAGGCGACGGACTTCACCCTCCTGAGCGCCATCGGCAGCATCGTCTCGGCGATCGTGGGATACCTGATCCAGGCCGCCTTCGTGCGCGGTGCGCTGGCCGAAACCGACGGGCAGCGACCCGCTTTCGGGACGTTCCTCCAGATCGGCCCGATCGGTGCGGTCATCGTCGCGGGTCTGCTCGTGGGCATCGGCACGTCGATCGGTCTCGTGCTGTGCATCCTCCCGGGCCTGGTGTTCGCGTTCTTCGCGTGGTGGACGATGCAGTTCGTCATCGATCGCAATCAGGATGCCGTCACCGCGATCAAGTCGAGCTTCAATGCCGTCAGATCGAATGCGGGAACGCTCGTGCTGCTCGCCCTCGCACTGCTCGGCATCAACCTCCTCGGTGCCCTGTTGTGCTTGATCGGCCTGCTGGTCACCGTGCCGGTGTCGATCATCGCCGTCACGTACGCCTACCGGGTCACCACGGGTGGTCCCGTAGCGGCCTGACACAACCCCGGCGGGACCCTCCCGTCGCATCCGGAGGCATCTACCGACGCGCCACGGCACGCTGTACCGTGGCGCGTTGCCATGCCGATCGCGACAAGGGAGACACAAGTGACCACTGGTGGCTATCCACCCCCTCAGCAGGATCCTCGGGCGACGGGCGGTCATCCCGGCGCCCCCTCGTACGGCGCCACCCCGCCCGACTACACCCAGCAGTTTCCTCAGTACGGCGCTCCCCAGAACGGTGGCCCTCAGTACGGCGCTCCCCAGTACGGAACACCGCAGTACGGAACCCCGCAGAACGGCGCGCCCCAGTTCGGCGCTCCCCAGTACGGTGCACCTCAGTACGGGTCGCCGCAGGGCAGTGGGTTCGGAGGCCCAGGATTCCCCGGCCCGAACTTCGGCACCGGCACCCCGGGGGAGCTGCTCCCGCGTCTCGGCGCCCGCATCATCGACGGTCTCATCGTCGGCATCCCCATGGGGATCCTGACCGCGATCATGCTCCTCGCGAGCGGCGGAAGTGGCTTCGTGAACTTCTTCATGACGGTCGCCAGCGGTGTCGTCGCCTTCGGCTACTGGACGTACATGGAGTCCGCTCGGGGCGCGACCGTCGGCAAGAAACTCCTCGGCCTGTCGGTCGCCGGCCCCGCCGGTGGCAACCCCACCCTCGAGCAGGCCGCCAAGCGCAACGCCTTCGTCGCGCTGCAGATCCTCACCGGCGTCCCGCTGCTGGGCTTCCTCGCCGGTCTGCTGTCGCTCGCCGCATACATCGGTATCGCGGTCACCATCGAGCAGGACGGCAACAAGCAGGGCTTCCACGACAAGTTCGCCGGCGGCACCCGGGTACGCAAGTCCTGATCTCCCGCGCGCTCCGGGTCCCGTCCTCGTCAGGACGGGACCCGTTCGTCGCATATGGGGTGTTCGCGCACGTACAGACGGTCCGCAACTTCGTGATCGCCCCGTGGTGATGCTTGGATGTCCGGGTGACCGAGCACAGATCGAACACCTCCCCCGCCCTCTTCGACCACGCCGCCTTCGCGCGCGTGGGCCGCAGCCCGTACACGGGGATCGTCGTGCTGTTCACCGCGGTGCTGATGATCTCCAACATCTCCGCGACGAAGGGCATCGCGTTCTTCACCGGCTCCGAACTCACCGTCGGGCCGCTGCAGATCCTGCCGATCATCACCGACGGCGGGTTCTTCCTGTTCCCCCTCGCCTACATCCTCGGCGACGTGCTCAGCGAGGTGTACGGCTTCGCGGCCACCCGCCGCGCCGTCTTCTACGGCTTCGGGGCGGTCGCGCTGTCCGCGCTGTGCTTCTGGATCACTCAGCAGCTGCCCCCGGCCGACTTCTACGCCGGTCAGGAGTCCTTCGAGAACGTGCTCGGTGTGGTGCCCCGGATGCTGATCGCCGGGCTCGCCGGGTACGCGGTCGGGCAGCTGCTCAACTCGTACGTGCTCGTCCGCATCAAGGAACGCACCCGGGAGAAGCACCTGTGGGCGCGTCTGATCGGGTCGACCGTCGTCGGCGAGTTCGCCGACACCCTCATCTTCTGCTCGATCGCCGCAGGGGCCATCGGCATCACGACCTGGGCTGACTTCGTCAACTTCGTGATCGTCGGGTTCCTGTGGAAGACGCTGGTCGAGATCGTCGTGCTCCCGGTGACCTACCGTGTCATCGCGTACGTCAAGAAGCGCGAACCCTCCTACTCCTGACGACTCAGTGACGACTCAGGCCTGGCGCCGGCTCGCGTAGAACCGGCCGAGCGTCTCGGCCTTGAACTCGGCGAGGGTGCCGTTCTCCATGTTCGTCCGGATGTCGTCGACGAGCCGCACCGTGAACCGTTCGTTGTGGATCGTGCACAACGTCGAGGCGAGCATCTCCTTCGCCTTGAACAGATGGTGGATGTACGCCCGCGTGTAGTTCCGGCAGGTGTAGCAGTCGCAGTTCTCGTCGATCGGCGTGAAGTCGCGCCGGTGACGGCTGGTGTTGATGTTGAACCGGCCGTCCGGATGGTAGATCGCGGCGTTGCGCGCGACCCGCGACGGATTGACGCAGTCGAAGGTGTCGACGCCGTGCTCGACCGCGACGAAGATGTCGTCGGGTTCGCTGATGCCCAGCAGGTGCCGCGGCTTGTGCTCGGGCAGCTCCTCGGTGCACCACCGCACGATCGTGCCGAGATTGTGCTTCTCGAGCGCACCGCCGATGCCGTAGCCGTCGAACCCGCGGCCGGTCTCGCCGACGATGGACTCGAGGCCCCGGCACGCCTGTCGTCGCAGGTCCTCGTACTGCGCGCCCTGCACGACCCCGAACAACGCCTGGTAGGGACGGTGGGCACGTTCGGCGGTGAGCTTCTCGTGCTCGGCGATGCACCGCACCGCCCACGCCTGGGTCCGCTCGAGGGAGCGTTCCTGGTAGCCGCGGGTGTTCATGAGGGTCGTGAGTTCGTCGAAGGCGAACATGATGTCGGCGCCGAGCTCGTGCTGGATGCGCATCGACACCTCGGGGGTGAACCGGTGCCGCGACCCGTCGAGGTGCGATTTGAAGGTCACCCCGTCGTCGTCGACGTGGGCGAGCCGTTCCTTGCCCTTGGCGATGACGTCGTCGTTCTGGACGCCGACGGACTCCATCGCGATGACCTTCTTGAACCCGGCTCCGAGCGACATGACCTGGAAGCCGCCGCTGTCGGTGAAGGTCGGGCCGGGCCAGTTCATGAACTTCCCGAGCCCACCGGCCTCGTCGACGATGTCGGAGCCGGGCTGCAGGTAGAGGTGGTAGGCGTTGGCGAGCAGCGCCTGCGATCCGAGCTCGGCCATCGTCTCCGGCAGCACCGCCTTGACCGTCGCCTTCGTGCCCACCGGGACGAAGGCCGGGGTGCGGATGTCTCCGTGCGGGGTGTGGATCGTGCCCGTGCGGCCGAGTCCGTTGTCGAGACGCGCTCCGACCGTGAAGAAGGGATCGGGCGGGGTCGGAATGCTGGAATCGGTCACTTCCGTATCCAATCACGTCGGGAATCGGTGGCCTTCTCGCGGCGAGCGCCGACGGCCTTCTCACGGCGGCGGACGGAGATCGCGAACACGGCGACACCGGCGAGCGCCAGCAGCACGCCGACCGCGGCGGGAGCGGTGTAGCCGAATCCGGCCGCGATCACGACCCCGCCTATCCACGCACCGAACGCGTTGGCCAGGTTGAACGCGGCGTGGTGCAGCGATGCCGCGAGCGTCTGGGCGTCCTCCGCGACGTCCATCAACCGCACCTGCAGGGCCGGACCCACCGCGGCGCACCCGACACCCAGACCGAAGACCATCACGAAGGCGGTCCACGGGTTGTGGGCCGCGGCGACGAACAGCGCGAGCAGCACCGCGAGCGAGGTGATCGACGCGTAGACGCCGGGGATCACACCGCGATCGGCCACGCGACCACCGATGGCATTGCCGACGACCATGCCCACGCCGAAGAGCATCAGCGCGACCGGCACGAGCGATCTCGACACTCCGGCGACGTCGGTCAGGGTCGTGCTGATGTAGGTGTACACCGCGAACACACCACCGAAGCCGATGACGGCCACGGCGAGCGTGAGCCAGACGGTGCTGCTCTTCAACGCCCCGAGTTCGACCCGCACGCTGGTCGTCGGTATCGACAGTGTCGGCACCCAGGCCGCGAGAGCCGCGACGGTCGCGATTCCGATCACCGCGACCAGCACGAACGCCGCGCGCCAGCCCAGGGCCATGCCGAGCCACGAGGCCGCGGGCACGCCGACGACGTTCGCCACCGACAGCCCCATCATCACCAGCGACACCGCCCGCGCGCGGCGACCGGGTCCGGCGAGATGCGCCGCGACCAGCGCGGCGACCCCGAAGTACGCGCCGTGCGGCAGGCCGGCGACGAACCGGGAGACGACGAGCAGACCGTAGTTCGGGGCCAGCACCGTGGCGGCGTTGCCGAGGGTGAACGCGACCATCAGCGCGACCAGCAGTGTCTTGCGCGGCACGCGGGCGGCGATCGTCGCGATGAGCGGGGCACCGACGACGACACCGGCCGCGTAGGCGGAGACGACGTGACCCGCGGTGGGTTCGGAGACCCCGATGCTCGTCGCGATCTCGGGGAGCAACCCCATGGCGACGAACTCGGTGGTTCCGATCCCGAACCCGCCGAGGGCGAGTGCCCACATCACCAGCGTGCGCGCGGGATGTCCGGAGTCGGTGTGGGCAGGATCGTCGAGTGGGCGGCCGGAAGCCGTGGTGGTCATCGGTGAGGAAACCTTCGATCTGTCGAGGGTCCCGGAGCCGGAGGTCGTGCGGGCCGGGACGCGGGCGCGCTCGGGGAGCGACGCGGGGGCAGCCTCCATTCTGGGGCAGTCCGGCCTCGCACTTCTCCCCGTGTCGACGTGAGTTCCGCCATCTCCCGATCGTCAGGTGAGGAAGGTCGTATCCGCCTGCTCGGCCCTACGCGCCTCGATCCTCCTGGCGACGAACTTGCCGATCTCGTCCACCCACAGCACCGACGAGCCGACGGCGACCGCGAGCAGCCACTGTTCGGAGGTGAGCGAGGTGGTGTCCATGAATCCCTGCAGGGCGCCGAGTTGCACGACGCAGATCTGCAGGACGACGACGGCGATGATCGCGATCCAGATGGTGTGGTTGGTGAACGTCTGTGCCGAGAACACCGATCCGAGATCCGAGCGCACGTTGAACAGGTTGAACACCTGGTAGAAGACGAACGTCGTGAACGCGAGGGTGGTGGCGAAGAGTGGGTCGGATGCGCTGTCGGGGAACAGTTCCGGGCCGGAGTGCAGCACAGCGATCGTGCCCACCGTCATCACGATGCCGAGGCCGAGGATGCGCTGCACCCGGGAGCGTTCGAGCAGGGCCTCGTTCGCGGGCCGCGGTCGTCGTCGCATCGCGTCGGGGGCGGTCGGGTCGACACCGAGGGCGAGCGCCGGCGGTCCGTCCATGATGATGTTCACCCACAGGATCTGCAGTGCGCTGAAGGGCGCCCCACCCGCGAGTCCGAGCACACCGGCCGTCAGGAAGATCAGGACGAAGCCCCACGCCGTGGTGAGCTGGAACTTCACGAATTTGATGATGTTGTCGTAGATTCCGCGTCCCTCGGCGACGGCGGCGACGATGGTCGCGAAGTTGTCGTCGGTGAGGATCATGTCCGCGGCGCCCTTGGAGACGTCGGTGCCCGTGATGCCCATGGCCACACCGATGTCGGATTGTTCGAGCGCGGGAGCGTCGTTGACGCCGTCACCCGTCATCGCGACGATCTGCCCGTCGGCCTGCAGCGCTTCGACGAACCTGATCTTGTGTTCGGGCGCCACGCGCGCGAGGACACCGAATTCCTTTGCTTTCTGCCGCAGTTCGTCGTCGGTGAGTTTGTCGAGATCGGAACCGGAGGCAGCCGACCCGCGGATTCCGAGTTCCTCGGCGATCGCGGAGGCCGTCACCAGATGGTCGCCGGTGATCATGTGCACCGAGATGCCCGCCTCGTGGGCGACGGCGATCGCATCCTCGGCTTCGGTCCGCGGCGGGTCGACGATGCCGACGATCGCGTGGATCGTCAGGTCGGCCACCTTCTCCTGCAGGGCATCGGTGTCACCGCGGGGAACGGCGTCGAGGTCGCGACCGGCGATCATGAGGGTCCGCAGCCCTTCCGATGCGAGCGCCTCCACCGCCCGGTGGATCCTTGAGCGACCGTCGTCGCCGAGCGGGATCGGCCCGTCGGGGCCGGCGATCGTCGTGGCCCGGTCGAGGAGCACACCCGGTGCGCCCTTCACGAAACAGCGGTACCCGCCGTTCGGCAGCGTGTGGAAGGTGGCCATGTACTTGTAATCCGAGTCGAACGGCACCTCCGCGATACGGTTCAGCGCGGCCCGCGCACCCTCGACGTCGATACCGCCCTTCTCGGCGAGCACCACGAGGGCGCCCTCGGTGGGATCGCCGACCAGCACTCCGTTGCGGACGGTCGCGTCGTTGCACAGGCCCATCCCGAGCAGTGCGTCCGTGAAGTCCGGTGCGGGCAGACCGTCGCCGACGAGGATCTTGCCGTCGGTTCCGTACCCGGTGCCGGTGACGCGGAAGGCACGACCCGCGACGAGCAGTCGCTGCACCGTCATCTCGTTGAGGGTGAGGGTGCCGGTCTTGTCGGTGCAGATGTGGGTGGTGCTGCCGAGCGTCTCGACCGCGGCGAGCCGTTTGACGATCGCGCCGCGGGCCGCGAGGCGCGAGGCGCCCATCGCGAGGGTGAAGGCGACGACGGCCGTGAGCCCTTCGGGGATCGTCGCGACCGCCAGCGACACCGCGGTGACGATGAGATCCGACCAGGTCTGTCCCCGTAGCAGGCCGAGGACGAACACGAGCGTCACCGTCACGATCGCGATGATCGTCAGGGCCTGGGCGAGCTGGCCGATGCGCCGCTGCAGCGGTGTCTGTTCGACACCGGCCGATCCGAGAAGGGTTGCGATGGCTCCCATCTCGGTGCGCATGCCCGTGCCCGTGACGATCATCGCGGCACGACCGCGTGTGACCTCGGTGTTCATGAACAGCATGTCGGTGCGGTCGCCGAGGGGTGCGTCGGGATCGTCGACGACGTGGACCTGTTTGTCGACGGGCTGGGATTCACCGGTGAGGGCGGCCTCGGCGACCTGCAGCCGGACGGCGGTGACGAGTCGGCCGTCGGCCGGGACGGTGTCGCCGGCCTCGAGGAGCACCACGTCGCCGGGGACGAGTTCGGCGCGGGGCACCTCCGTCCCGCGACCGTCGCGCAGCACCCGGCTGGTGGAGACCGACATGTTCTTCAGTGCCGCGAGGCTGCTCTCGGCCCGGGATTCCTGCACGTAGTTCAGCACGGTGTTGAGCGCGATCACCGCGAAGATGACGACGGGGGTCTCCCACTCACGGGAGACGGTGGCGCTGACCACCGCCGCGACGACCAGAACGAGCGTCATCCTGTCGACGAGCAGCGACAGCACGCGCCGCCAGGTCGGTACCTTCTTCGCCTCGTCGAGCAGGTTCGGGCCGTATTCGCCGCGCCGTCGTCCGACCTCGTCCGCGCTCAGTCCTCGTTGCGGATCGACCTCGAACGCCTCGGCGACGTCGGTCGCGGCGCGGGTGTGCCAACTCGAGGTGGTCGCGGGAGCCTGTGCGGACATCGGCACTCCTCGTTCGGGCTGCTCTCGGCGGATCGGGCGAACACGGTCCTGACGGCCGGTTTCACCGTAACCGGCGGAGCGTTCCACTGCGCCGGAAGCCGGTTCGTGATGTGCTGGATACGGCAGCGGAACCGGAGGAGTGAACGCGATGAGCGACAACCCGAACACCGATGATCCTGTCGTCCCGCTCGACGAGGACCAGTGCTGGGACCTGCTCGCGACGGGCAAGGTGGGCCGCCTCGTCACCGTCGTGGGCGGGCGACCGGAGATCTATCCCGTCAACTACGTCACCGACGATCGCACGGTGTACTTCCGCAGCGGTGAGGGCAGCAAGCTCTCCGAACTGGCGGTGCACCCGCAGGTGGCCTTCGAGGTGGACGAGATCCGCGAGGACTCCGCATGGAGCGTCGTGCTGCACGGACACGCCCGGATCCTGCGGAGCTTCGACGACGCGGCGCGGATCGACGCCCTCGGACTGTCGCCGTGGGTTCCCACCCCGAAATACGACTACGTCGCGTTGACGGCCACCGACCTCACCGGGATGCAGCTCAAGCTCGTCAAGCGCTGACCGGTGGCGCCCTCTGCGCAGCAGCACCGCCTGTTGATGCGGTTCATGCTGCTGTCGGTGGCGACCGCGCTCGCGACGATGCTGCTGAAGGCATCGGCGGCGTGGATCACCGGATCCGTGGGTCTGTTGTCGGACGCGCTCGAATCCGGGGTCAACCTCGTCGCGGCGCTCGTCGGTCTCGCGGCGCTACGTCTCGCCGCGAAGCCGGCCGATGCGAACCACGATTTCGGGCACGGGAAGGCCGAGTACCTCTCCGCCGCGGTCGAGGGCACCATGGTCTTCGCCGCCGCGACGGTGATTCTGTGGACCTCGGTCGAGCGCCTGATCTCACCGCAGCCGGTGACCGAGGTCGGACTCGGTCTCGTCCTGTCGGCCGGATCGTCGGCGCTCAATCTCGTGGTCGGTCTGCTGCTCATCCGGCAGGGTCGGGCACACCGGTCGATCACGCTGGTCGCCGACGGGAAACACCTGCTGACGGACGTGTGGACGTCGGCGGGCGTGCTCGTCGGCGTCGCGCTGGTCGCGCTGTCCGGGTGGGACGTGCTCGACCCGATCGTGGCAATCCTCGTCGCCCTGAACATCCTGCGGATCGGTTTCGGGCTCGTGCGGCAGGCGGTCGTCGGCATGCTCGACGCGGTTCTTCCCCCGGAGGACGTGACGGCGGTGAACGCCGTCCTCGACCGCTACCGGGAACCGGGGGTGGTGACGATCCTGCCGCCGCGCACCCGCGAGTCGGGACGTCAGCGCTTCGTCTACCTCGTCGTGCGGGTGCCGGGCGACTGGACGGTGCGGGCCGGGCACGACCTGCTCGACCGCATCGAGGCCGATCTCGGCGAGGCGCTGCCCGGCGTCGTGGTGTTCAGCCATCTCGAGCCGGACCGCACCCCCACGGGACGCAGGTGAGGTGATCAGGCCGAGGCGACGAGTCCGGCACCGAGGCCGAGCATCAGCACCGCGACGCCACCGTCGAGGATGCGCCACGAGGACGGCTTGGCGAACCAGGCGCGCAGATAGCGGGCCCCGTACCCGAGGGCGGCGAACCACACGACGCTCGCGGTGATCGCCCCGGCACCGAACCACCACCGGCCGGGGTTGCCGTAGTGGTTGGCCACCGAACCGAGCATCAGCACGGTGTCGAGATAGGTGTGCGGGTTGAGCCAGGTCAGCGCCAGGCAGGTCAGCAGAGCCGCGCCGATGGTGACGGCACCGCCCGGGGCGGCGGACAGCGCGGACGGCTTCAGCGCGCGACGTGCCGCGAAGAGTCCGTAGCAGATGAGGAAAGCGGCACCCGCCCAACGGATCACGTCGATCGCTCCGGGTGCGCGGTCGAGGATCGTCGCAATCCCGGCGATGCCCGCGGTGATGAGCACGGCGTCGGAGATCACGCAGATCGCGATCACAGGCAGCACGAATCGTCGCGCGATGGCCATGCGCAGGACGAAGGCGTTCTGCGCACCGATGGCGACGATGAGGGACAGACCTGTGACGAATCCGGCGACGACGAGTGACATGGCATCGACGCTAGGAATCCTGTCGAGATAAGAACAGTTGATTTTGCTGTACCTACATTAGAGTTTCTTAATATGGACCTGGACTTCGCTCAACTTCGCACTTTTGCAACGGTATTGGACGAGGGCACTTTCGAGGGTGCGGCGGCTGTTCTTCGCGTCACACCGTCCGCGGTGAGTCAACGCATCAAGTCGCTCGAACAACACGTCGGTCAGGTGCTGTTGCGACGGACCCGGCCCGTGAGCGCGACGGCGGCCGGCGAAGTGGTGATGCGACTCGCCCGGCAGGTCGCGCGGCTGGAGCAGGACGCCTCCGAGGAACTCGGCCTCGGCGCCGACACCGGGAGCTACGCCACCATCCCGCTCGTCGTCAACGCCGACTCGATGTCCACCTGGATGCTGCGCGCCCTGGCCCGGATGCCCGTGCGCTACCGAGCCCTGTTCGAACTGCACCGCGAGGACGAGTTCCACTCCACGGATCTGTTGCGCGACGGCACCGCCATGGCAGCGGTCACCTCCGTCCCCGAACCCGTGCAGGGCTGCACGTCCGAGAAGCTCGGCGCCATGGGCTATCACGCGATGGCGAGCGTGGACTTCGCCGAACGCTGGTTCCCCGAGGGCATGACCCCCACCGAACTGCGGGAGGCCCCGATGCTCACCTTCGACCGCAAGGACGACATGCAGGATCGCTTCGTCCGCAAGCGGACCCGGCGGCGGCTGAATCCGCCGCGCAACTACGTTCCGGGCGCCCTCGAATTCGTCGAGGCCGCGCGGCTGGGGTTGGGCTGGGCCATGCTCCCCGACGCGATGGTCGCCGACACGACCGATCTCGTGAGCCTGGCCCCGGACGACCCGATCGCCGTGCCGCTGTACTGGCAGCGGTGGCGGCTGGACTCCCCCGTGCTCGACGCGCTGACCGGTGCGGTCCGTCGCACCGCGCGCGAAGTGCTGCACTGACCTCCCGGAACCCGACCTTCCGAAACGGGAGCGGCCCGAATCGGATCGCTCCGGTTCGGGCCGCTCTCGTCGTGATGCGGATCAGTAGTTGAACGCCTCTGCCCAGTGCTGCGAGTACTCGGCCTGACGCCCCACCTCGGTCAGCGGCATGCGCCAGACCTTGTCGGAGTCGAGCGGCGGGAGTTCACGGCCGAGCGCGGTCGGCGGTGCGACGTCGGGTCGCACGCTGTAGTCGCCCAGCTCGGTGAACAGCTCCTGGCCGCGCTTCGAGAAGTTGTAGTTCATGAACACCTCGGCCGCTTCCGCGTTCTTGGCGGTGGCGGTCCTGCCCAGGTAGTAGTCGAAGGTCACGAAGCCTTCCTCGGGCACGACGAAGTCGATGGGCGCCTTGTCCTCGGTGGCGGTGACGTTCACCGACGCCGAACCGGTGGTCGCGACCGGCACCTCACCGCGGGCGAAGGCGGTCAGCTTCTGACCGGCACCGTCGTAGATCGTCGGCTGCAGTGCCGCGAGCTTCTCCCAGTAGCCGTCCTCGAGCTTCTCCTCGACGAACCAGTTGAGTGCGACGTTGGAACCGCCCGTCGCGCCCTGCGAGATGCCGATCTTGCCGCGCCACTTCTCGTCGAGCAGGTCGGCCCACGAGGTGGGCGCCTCCTCCTCGGTGACGGCGCGGGTGTTGTAACCGAAGGTCTGCACCACGTTGGTGACCCGGGAGAAGTTGCCGTCCTGGATCACGACCTCCTCGAGCTCCTCGGTGCCGGGCACGACGTACGGGTTCCACACGCCGGCATCGGTGAAGCTGTCGACGATGTCGTAGTCGGAGGTGCGGATCACGTCGGCGTTCAGACGGCCTGCACCCTGCTCGGAGAGCACGCGCTCGGCCAGACGGGCCGGGACGAGGCGCATCAGGTCGACCTTGATGCCGGTGTCGCGGGTGAACGCCTCGATGAAGGCCTGCTCATTGGATTCCTGGTAGCTCGAGTACAGACTCAGCGTCTGCGACTTCGCTACCTCGTAGGTCTCCTTGTCGGCGATCGTCTCGCCGTCGATGACCAGGCCCGCCGAGGTGTCGACCTCGGCCTGGGAGGTGACGCCGTCGGAATCTCCGCCACCGCACGCCGCGAGTGTCGTGGCGAGGACGACCGACAGAGCGGTGAGCGCTACTTTGCGCGTTTTCATGGTGAGGCCCTTCGTTTCTCGAAAAGTCCGGTCAGAGCGAATTGGTTCCGGAGTCCGACGCTTCGGCGAGCTGTTTCTTCTCCCGGTTGCCGGCGAGCTGGGCGAGAACGGCCAGCACGGCGATCACCAGGACGAACAGCACACTGATGGAGGCCGCGACCGCCGTCTGCCCGTTCTCGAAGTTGTCGAAGACCAGGATCGACAGGATCCGGGTGTCGGAGGTGAACAGGAACAGCGAAGCCGACAGTTCGCGCATCGCCAGCATGAGCAGGAGCAGGAAGGTCGACACGATACCGACGCGCATCAGCGGCACGGTGACGTTGACGATGGCGCGCGACCGGCGGGCGCCGAGCATCACGGCACTGTCCTCGAGGTCGCTGTGCAGCTGCAGCATCGACGACGAGATCGAGCGGTAGCCCTGCGGCAGCGCCACGGCGACACAGGCGACGGCGAGGATGATCAACGTGCCGTAGATCGGGATCGGCAGGCTGAGCCAGGTCCAGAGGATGCCCATGCCGAGCACGATCGACGGGATGGCGAGCGGTGCGGTGGCGATCTGCTCGAGCAGGGCGCCGAGGCGGCTCTTGGTCCGGTAGCGGATGTACGAGGCGGAGAAGCTGATCGTCGTACCGGCGAAGGCGGCGACGACGGCCACGACCACCGAGTTCACGAGCGCCTTCTGGAAGTCGGCCGCCGAGGCCACCTCCACGATGTTGTCGAACGACGTTCCGCCCTGGAACATCTGGGACATGCTGTACAGGTACGGCGAGTCCTGGGTGGCGGCGAGGAAGAGCGCGCCCATCGGCAGTGCGATCGCGAGCAGGAAGTACACGAGCGCGAAGATCGTTGCCGGCCAACGCCAGCCGCGCAGCGGCACCTGACGGGGACGGGCACCCTTGCCGGTCATCGTCGTGAACTTGCGGCGGTTGACGATCCACTGCTGGCCCATGGTGACGAAGACCAGGCCGAGCGTGAGCAGGATGGCGATACCGGCGGCGGCGTTCGCCTGGGCCGGGGCCGCACCCATGAGCCGGAAGATGTAGGTGGGCAGGGTCTCGATCCCCGCGGGGTTACCGAGCACCGCCGCGACCGGGAAGTTCTCCATGCTCAGCGCGAAGACGAGGATGCCCGAACCGAGCAGGGCCGGCATGGCGAGCGGCAGGGTCACCGTCCGGAACATCGTCTTCAGGGAGGCGCCGTGCACGGTCGAGGCCTCTTCGAGGTCGGCGTTCATCATCGACAGCGAACTGTGCACGAGCATGAACACGTACGGCGCGTAGAACAGGCCGAGAACGAAGATCAGGCCGGGGATGCTGTAGATGTTGATCGTCATACCCAGGCCCAGGTCGGCAAGGAGGATGTTGACGAATCCGGCACTGGGAGAAGCGAGCAGCGACCAGGCGAGCGCACCGACGAGAGCCGGCACGAACACCGGCGCCATTCCGATGAAGAAGATGAACCGGCGCCAGGGCGCATCGGTGCGAGCACAGATGAAGGCGAGCGACGCACCGATCACGAGCGCGATGACCGTCGCCCCGAGGCCGAGCATGAGGGAGTTCACCAGACCCTTGACGGCGTCGGGACTCGTGAGCACCTTGAGGTTGTCGAGTGTGAGGGCACCGAGACCGCTGTTGCCCGGCCGCGGCACCTCGGTGGCGATCGCGGCCACGAGCACCAGGATCATCGGCATGATCACCAGGACGGCCAGGACGGCGAGGACCACAAGTGCCGCGCCGTTCTTGCGGAGGATTCCCCTGCGCCACAACGGCGCCGATACCGGGGCCTCCGGCTCGAGGTCGTCGACCGGACGTGTTTCGGGGGGTGTGGCCAGCTGGGTCATGCCGCGACCTCCTGCAGTCGTGCCTGTCGTGCCACATCGGCCGGCAGGACCTGGACGTTCTCCGGAGAGACCGAAGCGAACACGCGATCGCCGATCTCGAAGCGCTCGGCACCCTTCGTCGGGGCGAAGATGTCGAGCTCACCCCCGTTGTCGAGGGTGACGGCGTAGCGGACGCTCGAGCCCTGGAAGCTCGTGACGGCGACGCGACCCGAGAACTCGTTGGTGCCACCGCCGGACACAGTCGACAGCACCAGGTCCTCGGACCGGATGCACGCCTTGAAGTCGTCGGCGGCGGCGAGGCCGCGCTGCTCGGTGCGGATCACCTCTCCCCCGTCGCGAACGGCCGTGACGTAACCGTCGGCGCCGACGGTGGCGGTGCAGTCGAAGATGTTGGACACACCGAGGAAGTGCGCGATCGACGCGCTTGCCGGCTCGTTGTAGATGGCGGTGGGGCCGCCGATCTGCACGATCCGTCCGCCCTGCATGAGCGCGATGCGGTCGGCGAGTGCGAATGCCTCCTGCTGGTCGTGCGTGACGTAGACCGTGGTCAGGCCCAGGCTCAGCTGGATCTCACGCAGCTCCACCCGCAGGCGGTCGCGCAGGCGGGCGTCGAGGTTCGACAGCGGCTCGTCGAGCATGAGCACCGAGGGGCGCATCACGAGCGAGCGGGCGAGTGCCACACGCTGCATCTGCCCACCGGAGAGCAGGCTCGCGCCACGCTGCGCGAAGTCCGACAGACCGACGAGCTCGAGCACCTCCGCGACACGCGACTTGATCTCCGCCGCAGGGAGCTTCTGCAGCTTCAGCGAGTAGGCGACGTTCTGGAAGACGGTCATGTGCGGCCACACCGCGTACGACTGGAAGACCATGCCGACGTTGCGCTTGTTGGGCGGCAGGTTGATGCCCTTCGCCGCGTCGAAGACGACCGTGTCGCCGATGGTGATGCGACCGGCGGTGGGTTCCTCGAGGCCGGCGATGCACCGCATGGTGCTGGTCTTGCCGCAACCCGACTTGCCGAGGAGCACAACCGATTCGCCCTCGTCGATCTCGAGGTTGAGGTTCTCGATGGCCGTGAACTTCCCGTAGCGGAGCTGCAGGTTCTCGATCGTGATCTTCATAGTGGTTCCTCAGGTTGTCTTTCCGGCGGGTGTCGGGTCCTACTCGAAGTACGTGACGGCTTCGATCAGCACCGGGGAGGTGCCTTCGAAGGCTCGGTGCAGGGCCGCCTTCAGTTCCTCGGCACCGGTGACCCGTTCGCCCTTCACGCCGTAGCCTTCCGCGATCTTGACGAAGTCGATGTCGGGCACGTCGAGTCCCGGGGTGTCGCCGGTGTCCAGAGCGCGGGTGAACCGGCGCAGCGCACCGTACGTGCCGTTGTTGAGGATGACGAACACCACCGGCACGTCGCGGCGGGCCGCGGTCCACAGTGCGGTGATCCCGAAGTTGGCGGATCCGTCACCGATGGTCGCGACCACGCGACGCTCCGGATGGGCGAGCTGGACGCCGACGGCGGCGGGCAGGCCGAAGCCCAGGCCGCCGGAGGCCGGCGAGTAGAACGAACCCGGTTCGACGAGTTGTGCGTGCCGCCAGAAGGCGTCCGCCGTGGAGGTCGATTCGTTGACGTAGACCACGTCGCGGGGAGCGATCTCGGCGATGGTGGCGAACACCGTGTCGGGGTGCATGGCCTCGGTGCGATCGGCTCCGCGTGCGAACGCCTCCCGTGCCGGCTCGGCCGGAAGGTCGCGGCGGCGGACCCGCTCGGCGAGGATGCGCAGCGTCGCGCCGACCGGCGCGAGGTAGGCCTCGCCGAAGGGCGCACGGGCGACCTCGCCGGTGTCCTCGGACAGGTGCAGCACGCGGGTGCCCTCCGCCAGGAAGGGACCCGGACGGTAGTGGTGGTAGCGGAAGACCGGGGCACCGGCGACGAGCACCACGTCGTGGTCGGCCAGTGCCTCGTGGATGGACATGACGTTGGCGGGCAGCACCCCGCGGAACAGCGGGTGGGTGTTGGGGAAGGGGCACCGCGACGGCGACGGCGCGATCCACACCGCGGCTCCGAGCGATTCCGCGAGCTGCACCGCGAAGCCGTTCGCTCGCTCCGCGTCGACGTCCGGTCCGAGGACCAGGGCGGGACGGACGGCACCGTCGAGGGCGGCGAGCAGTTCGGCCGTCATCGCCTCGGACGGTTCGGTCGTCGTGGTGACGCGCCGTTCGGCCAGATAGGAGGTGTTGGCCGGGGCCTCGTGCTCCCAGTCGTCGTAGGGCACCGAGACGTAGACCGGGCCGGGGGCGGGCAGGGTCGCCATGTGGACGGCCTGGCTGATGGTGCGGGGCACGTCCTCGGGGCAGGTCGGTTCGGCGCTCCACTTGGTGAGCGGGCGGGTCAGGCTCGCGGCATCGACGTTGGCCAGCATGACCTCCTGGCCGATGGTGTCGCGCACCTGCTGTCCCGCGGTGATCACCAGCGGCGAGTGCGAGTACACCGAGTTGGTGAGCACACCCATGCCGTTGCCGGTGCCGGCGGCGGCGTGCAGGTTCACGAAGACCGGCTGTCCGCTCGCCTGCGCGTAACCGTCCGCCATCGCCACCACGGCGCCCTCGTGGAGACCGAGGACGTACTCGAAGTCCTCGGGGAAATCCTTGAGGAACAGAAGTTCGTTCGAGCCGGGGTTGCCGAAGACCGTGGTCATACCGTGCCGGCGCAGCAGCTCGAAGGTCACTTCGCGAATCGTGGGCATGCAGAGGTCCCCTTACAACAGGACGAGAAGAGAATTCGTAGGGTCGGGACGACCACTTGCCAGCACACTATGTTAGGGCGGTCACATAGATCCAATAGATTCTGCCGATCGCATTATTCAATGCATCTATAGTCAACCGAATGGCGAACAACTACGACCTCGGTATGCTGCGGGTGTTCGTGTCCGTCTACAAGACCAGAAGCGTCACGCTCGCGGCCGAGAACCTCTTCGTGGCCCAGCCGACCGTGAGTTACGCACTGGGCAAGCTGCGCAAGCGATTCGGCGACGAATTGTTCGTCCGCCGCCACCAGCAACTCGTACCCACACGACTGGCCGACGAACTCTACCCCCGCCTGCGAGAGGTGCTCGAGCGTCTCGACGCCGTCATGAACGCCGCCGAGGCGTTCGACCCGGCCGCCACGACCCGGACCTTCCGGTTGGTGCTGTCCGATGTGGGTGTTACGGGACTTCTGCCGAAAATCATGACCGCCCTGTCCGTTCGGGCACCCCTCGCGAGCGTCGACGTGGTTCCCCTCGCCCTCTCGCACGCGGGCGAGGCGCTACGACTCGGGGACGCCGACGCGGTGGTGTGCACACCGGTACTGAACGGGCAGGATCTCGACCGCACGCCGCTGTTCACGCAGCCGTACATCGGGGTGCGCCGACCCGACCATCCGCGCATCGGACAGACACCGAGTCTCACGGAGTTCGAGGCGGAACGGCACGTGTCGGTCGCGGTCGAAACCGGACATACCGCAGTGGATCTGCGTATCCGGGAACTCGGGATCCACCGCGACGTCGCGGTGACCCTCCCGAGCTTCACCGGCATCGCCGGCGTGCTGGCCTCGACCACCTATCTGGGTTTCGCGCCGCGCGTCTACGCCGAACGCTCCGCCCGTCTCGGTGAGGTCGGCCTGTACGAACTGCCCTTCGAGGTCCCGGAATCGGTGGTGTCGCTGTACACGATCCGGCGCGACCTGCCGTCCCTCGAGATCGACTGGCTGCGCGAGCTCGTCGTCGAGATCCTCGGCGACGGTTCGACACTCGACCCGGCGTAGCCCTCCGCTCGCCTGTTCGTCATCCGCTACCGCAATGCCGCAGCGGATGACCGGGACGGTAGCGGTTACTGCCGCCCGCAGGTCACAGGTCAGAACTCGCCGGTCGCCGCGAGATCGCGGGAAATCGCACGCGCCGTGGCGATCACACGCGGCACGATCTGCTGGGGTTGCGGAATCCGGGACTCGGGGAAGGCCACCGTCACGCTGGCGACGATGGCGCCCTGCGAATCGAGCACGGCAGCCGCGACGGAAGTGCGGCCGGGCAGGCCGTCGTTGCGGGTGATCCCCACACCCGTGCGGCGGATCTCCGCGAGCTGCGCGCGCAGTTCCGGGATACGTGCCGCCATCTCCGGATCCGACGCCGCATCGGCGACGAGCTCGTCCCAGGCCTCGGGACTGTAGGCGAGCAGGACGCGCCCACCTCCGGTGCGGTGCAACGGAAGTCTGCGGGTCGCCCGGGAGGAATTGGCGGTGGGTTTGACGCGGGTGATGCGGTCGGAGAAGATCCCGTCCGATCCGTCCCGCACACCCAGGTAGACGGTGCCGCGCGTGGCGACGTGCAGGTCGACGAGATAGGGCTGCGCGAGCTCCCGCAGGCGACGCACCTGCGGCGCACCGATTCCCAGGCTCCAGATCCGCCGTCCGAGACGGTAGCGGCCGTGGGACAGGCGTTCGACGCCCTCCCACCGCACCAGCGCCGCGAGCATCCGATGCACCGTGGCCGGCGGGAGCCCCGTGCGCTCGCAGATCCCCGCGACCGTCATCTCGGCGCCCCCGGCGAAGCAGTCGAGGATATCGAAGGCACGACCCAGGACCGACCGCTTGCCGTCGTCGTTGTTGCTCATGGCTCGTCCTGGGGTGGTGCGGGATGTGTACGACAACATCGAATCACATCCCGCACGCACCGTCCCGGACAGCCGTGTCGCGCACCGTCGATCGTTCTCAGAACGGATACGGAGCGATCTCCGACCTCACTGTGACCCACTGGGTTTCGGTGAAGGCCTCGAAGTTCGCCGCCGGACCGCCGAATCGGGATCCCGTTCCCGACGCACCGGTTCCGCCCATCGGTGCGTACGCTTCGTCGCCGACGGTCTGCTCGTTGATGTGCAGCTTGCCGCAGTCGATGCGATCGGCGAGCTGCATCGCGAGACCCACCTCGCCGAGGATGCCGACCGACAGTCCGTACTCGCTCGCGTTCACCAGGGCGGCGGCCTCGTCGAGGTCGTCGAACGGCACCACCGGGGCGACCGGCCCGAAGATCTCGTCCGTCCACGCACGCATCGACAGGTCGAGGTCCGCGAGCACGGTGGGCCGGTAGTACTGGCCGTCGTTGGTGCCACCGGCACACACCCGGGCGCCGGCGTCCACCGCGTCGCGCACGATCGCGTCGATCGACTTCAGCTGTCGCTCGTCGATGATCGGGCCCAGGTCGACGTCGTCGGTGAACGGATCGCCGACCCGCAGCGCGTCGGCCTTCGCGGCCAGTTTCGCCACGTACTCGTCGTAGATGTCGCGGTGGACGATGTGGCGGCCGGTCGCCATGCAGATCTGGCCCTGGTGCAGGAACGATCCGAAGGCCCCGGCGGAGGCGGCGCGGTCGAGGTCCGCACCGGGCAGCACGACCAGCGCGTTGTTGCCCCCGAGCTCGAGGTGGGCCCGCTTGAGCAGGCGCGATGCGGCCTCCCCGACCCGGCGTCCGGCCGCGGTGGAACCGGTGAACGAGATGACGGCGACCTCCGGTGCGGAGACCACGGCCTCCCCGACGTCGGCGCCACCGGTGAGCACGTGGAGCACACCCTCGGGGAGACCGGCCTCCTCGAAAATCCGCGCGAGCACCACACCGCCGCTCACGGACGTACGCGGATCGGGCTTGAGCAGCACGCTGTTGCCGAGCGCGAGCGCCGGTGCGACGGAACGGATCGACAGCGTCAGCGGGAAGTTGAACGGAGCGATCACCGACACCACACCCGCGGGACGGCGGCGCGAGAACGACCAGCGGTCGCTGTCGGTGGCCAGCACCTCTCCCGACGGATGTGTCGGAAGACCGGCCGCCTCATAGCATTCCGCACGCGCTGCAGCGAGCTCCCGGCCGGCCTTGAGCCGGGTGCCACCCGACTCGCGGACCAGCCACTCCTCGATCTCCCCGGCGTGCTCGGCGAACAGGTCGCCGGCGCGGCGCAGCACGGCAGCCCGGTCGGCAGGCTTCGTCGCGGCCCACGCCCCCTGCGCACGGGCTGCGGCGGTCGCCGCAGCCCGGACCTGGTCGGCGTCGGCGACACCGATCCGGCCGAGCTCCGTGCCGGTGGCGGCCTCGAGCGTCGGCTGGTCGCCCGCCGATCCGGGGATCCAGCCACCGTTGTGGATGTTGCCGGCCCAGCGGCCGGGATCGAGAAGGTTCATCATGCTCCTTGCAGGCGCCGCGGCGTCGGGTCGGTCAGCGGTTCTTCCACACGGGTGCGCGCTTCTCGAGGAAGGCGCGGACACCTTCGACGCGGTCCTCGCTCAGGTAGGGATTGGGGCCGACGTTCAGGCGCAGAGCGCTCGGCAGCGGCAGACCCCAGCTCTTGGTGGCCATCTCCTTGTAGCGGCGCAGCGTCACCGGCGAATTCGCGAGGATGTCGTCGACGTACTTCTGGACCTCGGCCTCGAAGTCCTCGCGCGGGACGACGCGGTTGATCAGGCCCATCTCCTTGGCCTCCTCGACCGGGATGGTCCGCGCGGTGTAGAGCAGGTCCATCGCGACGGCGCGGGGCACCAGACGCGGGAGCAGCACCGAACCGAGGTTGGCGCCCATGCCGCGGCGCGCCTCGGTCAGGCCGATCGTGGCGCCCTCGACGGCGATGCGGACGTCGCTGGAGAGCACGATCTCGCAACCACCTGCGATGGCGTGGCCGTTGATCGCGGCGATGACGGGCTTGTACGTCTCGAGCATCACCTCGAACAGCGCCCGGTACAGGCCGGTCATCGGGACGTGGACCTGACGTCCCGAGCGGGCGATGTCGTCCATCTCCTTCATGTCGCCGCCGGCGCAGAACGCCTTGTCCCCGGCACCGGTGATGACGACGGCGAAGACGTCCGGGTCCTCCCCTGCCTCGACGAACGCCTCGGTGAGCTGGTTGACGGTGCGACGCGCCATCGCGTTGCGGCGATGCGGGCGGTTGATCGTGATCCACGCGGCGTTTCCGCGCACCTCGTAGAGGACCTCGTCGGAGTAATCCGGCTCGGCGTTGTCGACGGAACCGACTTCGGTGGTGGTCATGCTCTTTCGTTCCTTTCGCGGTCTCGTCAGGCCGGGGCCTGCTCGGTGGCGGTTCGCACCACACCGTCGGCGATCAGTGCGCGGATCTCGTCCTCGCTGCGTCCGAGCGCCTCGAGTACCTCGACGGTGTCCTCACCGAGGGCGGGCGGGCACTTGGTCAGCGGCGGGTACTGCCCGTCGAAGGTGACCGGGAGGTTGACGACCTCGAGATCCTCGACGACAGGATGCGGCAGCGGCTGCAGCATGCCGGTCGCCTTGACCTGCTCGTCGCGGTACACCATGTCGACCGTGTTCACCGGCGAGTGCGGCACGTTGGCGGCCTTCAGCCGGACGAGCAGTTCGTCGAGGGTGAACTGCGAGGTGCGCTCGCCGAGGACGTCCTGGACGAGCTTGCGGTTCTCGACGCGTACGGGGTTGCTGGTGAAGCCTTCGCGCTCCCCCAGGTCCTGCGCGTCGATGGCGCCCAGCAGGCGACGGAAGATGTCGTCGTTGCCGGCCGAGATGAAGATGTGGCCGTCGGCGGTCGGGAAGGCGCCGTAGGGCACCACGCCGCGGAAGCCGGAGCCCAGGCGACGCGGGGCGGGGTTGCCGGCGGCGATCCCGATGAGCGGCGAGGTGATCCAGGTCAGTGCCGTCTGCAGCAGCGAGTTCTGCACGTGGCAGCCGTTGCCCGTCATGTCGCGGCGGCGCAGCGCCTCGAGCACCGACATCGCCATCCACATGCCGGTGCCCATGTCGAGCAGCGAGACGGGCACGCGGGCGGGTTCGCCGCCGTCCTCACCGGTCATCGACACGATGCCCGAAAATGCCTGCAGCAGCGGGTCGTAGGCGGGCTGCATGGCGCGGGGGCCGGTGTGGCCGTAGCCGGACATCTCGCAGTAGATCAGCCGCGGGTTGAGTTCGTGCAGGTACTCCCACGTGAAGCCCGCCTTGGCGAGCGCACCGGGGCGCAGGTTCTGGACGAGCACGTCGGCGTCGCGCAGCAGGTCGACGAGAATCTTCTTGCCCTCGTCGGTCTTGTAGTCCAGCACGACGGACTTCTTGTTGCGGTTGAACGACATGAACGCGATCGACTCGCCGTTCCATGCGGGCGGGGCCCACTTGCGGGTGTCGTCCCCGGCCTGTCGCTCGATCTTGATGACCTCGGCACCGAGATCCCCGAGGATCTGCCCGCCGAACGGCGCGGCGACCGAGGTGCTGATCTCGATCACCCGCAGGCCGGTGAGGGAACCGGGCGTGGGCTCCTGGATGGGAGTGCTCATGCGGAATCTCCTGTTCGGGACGACGCACCGGTGAGCAGCGTGCGTTCGAAGTCGTCGCGGGCGGCCGAGCGGATCTCGGTCTTCCAGGGCGAGAGCGCACCCTCGTAGACCTGCGGTCCGAGCCGGAAATGCTGTGCCTGTTCGAAGGTTTCGATGAACGGCATGTCCATCGCGTAGACGTCGCTGCCGTAGGGTCGCGGACCCGCCTTCGAGACGTGACCCCACAGTTCGTGCCCGACGATCTCCTCGGCGAGCACGACGGCCTCGATGAGAGCCGCGAGATCGACACCGGTATCGATGCCTTCGCTCTCGAGGAAGTGCACGAAGTCCTCGGTGGGGATCATGCGGGTGAGCCGGCCGTTGCCGCAGTAGGGGCACCCGCCGAGTCCGCCGATGGCGGTGTCGACGACGAGGGTGTGGCGCTCGTCGAGTTCGCAGAAGGCGGCGTAGGCGCTCAGCGGCGCCATACCGCGCGCATTGTGCAGGTGCACCTGGAAGTGCCAGATCTCCGGCCAGGTCGCGAGAATCCGGCGGATCTGGGAACACATGGCGGCGGGGGTGTTCCAGCTCATCGGATCACCGAGGTGGACGCGCGTGACGGGAACGCCCGCGGCGGTCCACTTGTCGATCTGCAGCTGCAGGATCTCCATGCGGCGGTCCTCGCCGATCTCACCGGTCCAGTTCGATCCCCAGCACGCGTTGACGGAGACCTGGGCCTCCTGCGCACCGCGTTCGACGGCGCGGGCGATGACACCGTCGAGCGCGTCGATCTCGTCCTGCATCGACCGTGCGGTGTTGCGCTGGACGAAGACGTCGTCGAGGTGGATCTTGGACTGTCCGACGCGCGGGTCCGGCGGGGTGATCTTCGGTGCGAACGACGCGCGCCGCTCGACACCCTTCTGGTTGAGCGCCAGGGCTGTGTAGCGCACTCCCTCGACCGGGGTGAATCCCTCGACGATCTTCTCGATCTCCGCCATCTGCGGCACCCACTTGGGTGAGACGAACGAGCCGACCACGATGGTCTTCAGGCCCGTGGCCGAGAGTGCGTCCAGCAGCCGGATCTTGTCCTCGACCGGGATGTGCGCACTCTCGATCTGCATGCCTTCGCGCATGCCTTCCTCGATGATCTCCACCCGCGGGTGCGAGCGCTGTGGGGCGGTCATGCCAGTCGTCCTTCCGTACGGTATTCCGGTGCCAGGGCCGCGGCGACCTGCTGCAGGGCTCCGCCGCGCGCCGATGCGACGAGCGCGGTGTGCAGGGTCGATGCCGCCTCGGCGGTGAGTCCGCCGGTGGCGCAGCAGTCGTCGAACTTGTCTCGTAGTTCCTCGTCGCTCAGTGGGTTGCGTCCGTCGCCGCGGGTGATGTCGACGCGTTCGGTGTGTCGCGCACCGTCCTGCGTGACCACCTCGACCACCGAGTACCCGCCCGAGAAGGTCGGTGCGCCGGCGGGAGGCTCGGCGCTCTCGGTGATGCTCACCGCGTTCATCAGGCGAATGGTCTCGGGTTCGGCGAACGCGTCCTCGGTGAAGTCGGCCAGGACGACGGCTCCGCGCTGCAGTGCGACCGAGACGGCGTACTCCGCGCTGAACTTCGCGGCCGTGGCCGAGGCCGGCGGGAGCGCCACGAGCGCACGGGTCCCCCTCGGGTGCACGGTGATCCGCACCTCGCGGATCGGGGCGCCGGCGATGCGCTCACGCAGTGCCAGGCTCGCGTCGATGCTGCGATGTGTGCCGTAGCAGGCGGGATACCGCTTGATACCCCAGTCGGTGGGCCACGCGTCCAGCCAGTACTCGAGGCGTTCGGCGAGGGTCTCGTCCGGATCGCCGAGCGGTGCCAGTTCGGGATCGCCGTAACGGTCGAAGAATCCGGCATCCGCTTCGAGCTCGCGCGGGTTGGCGGTGAAGCCCGCCTCAGCGAGATCGACGGCAGTGACGGCGTCACGGGCGGCGAGACCGGCGTGCAGCGGCTTGGTCATCGAACCGAAATTGGGACGCGAACCCGCAGCCATCGAGGCCACGATGCCCAGGGCGTGCGCCGCATGCTCGGACGACATCTCCACCAGGCGCGCGACAGCCGCGACCGCGGCGAGCCGGCCCACCGTGGAGGTGGTGTGCCAGCCTCGGGCGTAGTGGACGTGCTGCGGGAGCAGGTCCGCCACCGCGCGGAAGACGGCGGCACCGACGTCGTACGCCTGCACCAGCCGGCGGGTGTCGGCCCCGCGCNTCGGCGACGGCGAGCAGCGCGGGAACGATCACCGTGCTGGGGTGGATGGGCATGCTCGGCGAGATGTCGTCGTAGTCGAGCTGGTGCCCGGCGGTGCCGTTGAGCAGCGCTGCGGTGGCAGCGCTCGCTGTGCGGCCCGTCGTCCATACCGTTGCCCGGCCCGAGGTTCCCTCGGCCGCGGCCCAGTTCTGCAGGATCCGTTCGGCGGGCTCGTGCGCGGAGGCGAGAGCCGAGCCGACGGTGTCGACCAGGATGCGGCCGAGAAGTTCCTCGTGCTCGTCGCGGGCGATCTCGTCGCCCGCGGCGAAGGCGGCCAGCGCCGACGTCAGTCCGTCGGTGTCGGTCCGCAGCGGCATGGGTGCACCCATCGTGCTTCTCCTAGTACGACTTCGGCAGGCCGAGCGTGGCGTGCGCGATGCCGGCGAGGACGATGTTGTTGGAGATCGGCGCGGTGGAGGGGAGGCGGGCCTCGCGCCACTTGCGCTCGATGCCGTACTCCTCGGCCGCGGCGTATCCGCCGAAGGTGTCGAAGGCGGCCTGTGCTGCCTGCCAGAGTGCCTGCGAGGCGAGCAGTTTCGCGCCGTTGACCTCGAAACGAGGGTTCTCGCCGGCGGCGTACATCTCGGCGGCGCGCCAGCGCATGAGCGAGGCGGCCTGCAGGTTCGCGTAGGCCTGGGCGATGGGGAACTGGACGCCCTGGTTCATGCCGATCGGACGGCCGAAGACGTGCCGCTCGTTGGCGTACTGGACGGCGCGGTCGATGAGGTGGAAACCGGCACCGATGTACTCCGAGGTGACGATGATGCGCTCGGAGTTCATGCCGGACAGGATGACCTTGAAGCCCTTGTGCTCCTCGCCGATCCGGTTCTCGACCGGCACGCGCAGGTTCTCGATGGCGAGCTCGTTGGTCTCGTGGTTGACCATGGTCTTGATCGGGGTGGCCCGGATGGTGCCGTCCTCGATCGCCTTGCGCAGGTCGACGAGCAGCACGGTGAACCCGTCGGACGGCTTGGAGGCGTCCTCGCGCTTCTTGGTGCGGGTGAGCAGCAGCAGCAGGTCGGAGTGCTGGATGCGGGAGATGAAGATCTTGTTGCCGTTGACGACGTACTCGTCGCCCTCGCGCTGGGCGAAGGTGCGGATGCGAGTGGTGTCGGAGCCGGCATCGGGCTCGGTGATGCCGAAGGACTGCAGACGCAGTTCGCCGGAGGCGATCTTCGGCAGGAAGCGCTGCTTCTGTTCGTCGTTGCCGTGACGGAGCAGGGCGCCCATGGTGTACATGCCGGCGCGTGCTGCACCGGCGTGGCAGCCGTTGCGTTCGAGCTGCTCGAGAACGACTGCGGCATCGCGGATGTCGGCTCCGCCTCCGCCGTACTCCTCGGGGACGAGCATGCCCATCCAGCCGGTCTCGTAGAGCGTGTCGACGAACTTCTCCGGGTACTCACCGGCGGCGTCGCAGGCACGCCAGTAGTCGTTGTCGAACGGCTCGCACAGCTCGTCGATGGCGCTACGGATGGCTCGCTGTTCTTCCGTGAGACTGAAGGCGGACGATTCGATTGCGGTCACGGCGACCTCTCCTGCATGTCGTGGGTGTGATGACAGCCAATCCGACGTCCAGGCGACGCAGAAGCCCATCTATCACCCAGTGAAATGGTTCGTGGAAATCGGTGGTCGGGAACTCCCGACGGACGGTAGCCGTGAGAGTAGGGCCGTCCGGAGCGGCCGAACAACGCCGACTGTCACTCAGTGATAGATCGTTTTCGGAATCGCAGGAATCGAGCGGTCGAGAGTTGACCAGCCATTCCTGCAAATCTAATCTGTCATGCAGAATCGAATTCCTCGATACAGAACATCTCTGTGATC
Source organism: Rhodococcus sp. C26F (assembly GCF_053345925.1). NCBI lineage: Bacteria > Bacillati > Actinomycetota > Actinomycetes > Mycobacteriales > Nocardiaceae > Rhodococcus > Rhodococcus sp. C26F. The sequence goes on along the minus strand of NZ_JBKFBA010000030.1, from coordinate 27,179 downwards.
ACCGGAAAGGTTGCCCTATGAGCACCTCGGCAGAAATCATCGACGTCCCCCTGCTCATCGTCGGCGGCGGCATCGCAGGCCTGGCCACGGCCCTCGGCCTCGCCCGCAAGGGCCGCCCGGCGCACGTGATCGAGCGCGCCCCCGAGTTCGGCGAGGTCGGCGCCGGCATCCAGCTGGCCCCGAACGCCATGGCCGTCCTCGACAGCCTCGGCGTGATGGACGCGATCATGAAGGACGCCGTCCTCCCGCAGAAGAAGCGCTACATGGACGCCGTGACGGGCGAGGAGATCGGCACCGTCGATCTCGGACCGGAGTTCGTCGAACACTACGGCTACCCCTACGTCGTCACGCACCGGGCCGACCTGCACGGCGCGCTCCTCGAAGGCTGCCGCGCGAGCGATCTCGTCACCCTGGAGACGAACCGCGAGGTCCTCCGCGCCGAGAACCTGCCCGACGGCCGCGCGAAGGTGGTCTGCGCCGACGGCACCGAGTACGTCGCCGACGCCGTGGTCGGCGCCGACGGACTGCGCTCGTCGATCCGCCCGCTGATCGTCGAGGACGAGCCCGTCCCCTCCGAGTACGTCGCCTACCGCGGCACCGTGCCGATCGAGATGGTGCCGGCCGACGCCGTGGAGACCCCGATGGTGCTGTGCTGGCTGGGCCCGCACATGCACCTGATCCAGTACCCCCTGCGCGGCGGCAAGCTCTACAACAACGTCGCCGTCTTCCGCTCGGATTTCTACTCCCCCGACCACGAGAACTGGGGAACCGAGGAGGAGCTCGACGCCCGCTTCGGCCTGTGCTGCGACAAGGTCCGTGAGGCCGGGAAGTACCTCAACCGCGAGATCCGCTGGCCGATGTACGACCGGGAGCCGGTCACCACCTGGACCTCGGGCGCGGTGAGCCTCATCGGCGACGCCGCCCACCCGATGCTCCAGTACCTCGCCCAGGGTGGCGCCCAGTCACTGGACGACTCGCTCGCGATGGTCGATGCGCTCGTGACCGAGCCGAACGTCGAGGCCGCATTCAAGACCTTCGAGGCACGACGGGTGCCGCACACCGGCAACATCCAGCGCCTCGCCCGGGTCGCCGGCGAACTGTTCCACATCGACGGGGTCGGCCGCGCGCTGCGCAACTACTCCTTCAAGGACCACAACCCCACCGACTACGAGAACCTCGACTGGATGTTCATGCCGCTGTCGGTGGCCGGCGACACCCGCAACTACCCGTACTGACCTGCATCGTCGCCGGCCGGACGNGTCCACCCGGCCGGCGACGGGGCTACCGTCCGGAACCGGCGAGGGCGTCGGCGAGTTCGTCGGCCGCCTTCCGGGCGGCGGCGAGCACCTCGCCCCAGCGGTCGACACCGATCCGCCCGGTCGGGAAGGTGATACCGATGGCGAAGCCGGAGGTGCTTGCACCGGTGAACCCGGCGGCAGGGGTGCCCGCACCGGAGATCCCGGCGGAAGCGGCGCCCACCGAGACGGCCACCGCGCTGACACCCGACTCGACCTCGCCGTCCTGTGCGGAGTAACCCCGCTCCCGGATCACCTCGAGCTGGGACAGCAGGTTTTCTCGTTCGGACTGTTGCAGGCCGTTCGGCAGATGAGGCTCGATGTCCCCGCCCATCCCGGCGAGCAGCGCCTTACCCATGGCGCTGGAATAGGCAGGCTGCGAGTGACCCGATCGGTCGCCCACGCGCAGCAGATGCGGGCTCTCCACCGAGAGCAGCGTCAGGGCCCGATCCCCGTCGAGGGTGGCGAGGTGCACCGTCTCCTGGGTGAGGGCCACGAGCCGCTCCAGGATCGGACGAGCCAGGTCGATGACCCGGCCGCGGAAGTTCGACAGCCGTTCCATGGTGGGACCGGCCCGGTACATCTTGGACTCGGGATCCTGTTCGGCGAAGCCGTAGTGCGCCAGCATCTGCAACAACCGGTGCGCGGTGGACGGGGCGATACCCAGCAGGGCGGCGGCATCGCCCACCCGCAGTCCGTCGGGTCGCTCGGCGACCACGAGGAGCAGTCGGAGAGCCTTGTCGACCGATCCGACCGGATATGCCGGTGCGTCTCGACGCGCAGAGTCAGTGGCCATGATTCTTTATAACAGAACGATTCACCGTTATTCCTTGACCAACCAACCCAAATCCCGTATTAGTTCTGTATTGAGGAATCAACATCCACAATGCAGAACAGAGAGGATCGTGCGATGAGTGTCGACACCACCCGGTCCGACGAGACGGTGCACGACGACTTCTACGCCGAACTCGCGGACAACCACTACTCCCCGCTCTGGCAGCTCATGGGCAACCTGGGTCCGGAAGCGAAAACCACTCTGGTGCCGCATATCTGGCGCTACGAGCAGGCGCGGCGGCTGATGGTCGAGGCCGGCGAGATCGTCCCGCTCGAGGACGCACTCCGCCGCGTCCTCGGTTTCCGCAACCCCGGCTGCCTCCCGCACCAGCGCACCGGAGCCACCGACACCCTCTGGTCCGCACTGCAATTGGTGCTCCCGGGAGAGATCGCCCCGGCACACCGCCACACGCCGTCCGCACTGCGCTTCGTCGTCGAGGGCGACGGCGCCTACACCGTCGTCAACGGCCAGCGCGTCCCGATGGACGAGGGCGACTTCCTGCTGACCCCCAACGGGCACTGGCACGAGCACGGCCACACGGGCGAAGGCCCGATGATCTGGCTCGACGGACTCGACTCCCCGCTGATGTCGCGGCTGAACCAGTACATCATCGAAGAGGACCCCGGATGCCAGGAGGTGGACGCCCCGCTCCCCGCCGCCTACGGCAACGGATTGTTCGCCAAGCCCTGGGGTGAACCCGAAAAGGTCGAGCAGCCACTGGTGTACAAGCTCGCGGATGCACTCGAGACCATCGAGTACCTGCGTACGCGCGAGGGCGATCCCTTCGACGACATCATCGTCGAGTACCGCAACCCGATCACGGGCGGACCGGTGATGACCACCATCGGCGCCTACCTCCAGCTGATCCGCCCGGGCGTCGACACCCGCGCCCACAGGCACACCCACTCGACCGTCTACCACGTGGTCCGAGGATCCGGATACTCGATCGTCGACGGCCGGCGTATCGACTGGACCAAGGGCGACACCATCGCAATTCCGTTGTGGTACGAGCACTCCCACCACAATCCGACCGGCGGGGACGCAATCCTGTTCTCGTACACCGACAAGCCCGTCATCGATGCGCTCGGAATCGGCCGCATCCGACCCAGCGAGTAGGAATCATGAAGCTCTACGTCTACAACGACTACCGACTCGGCGTCGAGGCCACGGACGGCACCCTCGTCGACATCACCGATCTCGTCCCGGAGCACACCGAACCGCGTGAGCGCACGAACGCGCTCATCCGCGCCTGGTCGACCGTCTCCGCCGACGTCTCGTCCCGCGTCACCGCCGGCGGCGGGCAGGCACTGGACTCGGTGACCGTCCGCGCACCGCAGCCCCAGCCGCGCAACCTGTTCGCCGCGCCGGTCAACTACCACAAGCACCAGCAGGAGATGGGTGGGGAGAAGGGCGTCTACACCGATCGCAAGATCCTCGACGTCTCGGTCCGCAAGGGCTTCCTCAAGGCCGTCACGTCCATCGTCGGACCGGACGGCGCGATCGAACTCCCCTACGAGGACCGGCGTTTCGACCACGAGGCCGAGGTCGGCATCATCATCTCGAAGGAGGCGAAGCGGGTCTCCGTCGAAGAGGCACTCGACTACGTCTTCGGGTACACCCCGCTGCTCGACATCACGCTGCGTGGCGACGAGGACCGGTCGTGGCGCAAGTCCATGGACACCTTCACCCCGATCGGCCCCTACATCCTCACCGCCGACGAGGTGGAGGACCCGGAGAACCTCGACTTCTGGCTCACCGTGAACGGTGAGATGCGGCAGAAGTCCAACACGTCCTTCCTCATCTGGGGCATCGCCAAGCTGATCTCGGAGTACTCGCAGGTGATCACCCTGCAGCCCGGTGACATCATCGCCACCGGCACCCCCGAGGGCGTCGCGCAGATCGTCCCCGGCGACACCGTCGTGCTCACCATCCCCGCGATCGGCGAGCTGACCATGCCGGTCGTCGCGCGTCCCTAGAGTTCGACCGTAATAGACCGCGTCGGTGGCCCGTTCGGGATATCGAGCGCCTGTCGATCGGACCACGCATCCGACTCGAACGGGTCACCGACGCTCTCGTCTCACCGCGCCTGCATCGCGCCGATCGGGTCGACGTACATCACCCGCGACGCCGCACCGAGCGCCGCCGCCGACCGCAGATCGTCATCGGCTTCCGAGAACCGCAGCGGCACATCGTTGTACGACGACCGCTGCCGGTAACCGTCGGACACGTCCTCGCGCTCCCGTCCATGTCGGGTGAACAGCTCACCACCGACGGTCACCACGTCGGGATTGACGACGTCGCGCACCAGTGCGACCGCACGGCCGAGGAGCACCGCCCGGTTCGGCGACGGGTCGGTGCCATCGGCACTCCCCGGTTCGAGTACAGCACAGAACGATTCGATGTCGTCGGCCGAGGACCGTGCGAGGCCGTCCACGAGCCACGCCATCGAGATCGATTCCTCCGCACACAGATACAGCCAGCTCTCGGGTCGTCGCCGGAAGGCGCTCTCGAACCGGCGGTATTCGACCTCCGCGACCGCCTCCACGTACGGAACGACCGTGTACGGCGTGGGCACGATCGTCCGGAACAACACGTCCACGGGCGCTTCGCACCAGCCCAGTCGCGGGTGGTCGAGCGCCCCTCGGTGCTCGTCGTACAGACCACCCACCGCGAGGCCTGCCCACAGCGGCTGCCTGCCCCGCTGGTGGGACTCGTGCACCCGCAGCGCCGCACCGATCGCGGCGAAGACGTCGAACGCCGACGCCGGTGTCGCGAAGGTCGTCCGGTGCAATTCCCGTCCGAGCAGGTCGCCGGAGACCACCCGGGTCTCCCGCTCCCCCAGATGGATACCGGCGAGGAAGCCCCGTTCGGTGTCCACCTCCACCGGCACGTGCGGCCGTCCCACCCGTCCCCGCGGAGCGAGATCGGGGCGGTCGCGCAGCAACCCGTGCTCGAGCAACGACGTCACCGCCCGGTTGACCGTCGACGCCGACAGGCCCGTGAAATCGGCGAGCATCGTGCGCGTCGCCGGTCCCCCACGTCGTAGGTGCTGCATGATCCACCCCGCCGGTGTGGTCTCGTCGACCCGGAAGACCCCCGGTCGCGCAGAGCGCAGGAGATCGAGAGGTGACCGTACCGCTGTTGTCCGCACCCCCGTCATGGCCAGAAGTGTCCCGTCCCGCCCGCGAGGACGGAATGGTTTGTATCAGGCCGCGCCGAAGTCTCCCGCGTTCACTCCACGAGTGCCTTGAACTGCGCGTCGTACAACCTCGCGTACGCACCGGCCGCCTCGAGCAGCCCCTCGTGCGTGCCCTGTTCGACGATCCGTCCGTCCTCCATCACCACGATGCGGTCGGCGTTCCGGATGGTCGACAGGCGGTGGGCGATGACGAAGCTGGTGCGGTCGTCGCGCAATCGCGCGGTGGCCTGCTGGACGAGCAGTTCGGTGCGGGTGTCGACCGAGCTCGTCGCCTCGTCGAGGATGAGGATCGACGGCTTGGACACGAACGCCCGCGCGATCGTGATGAGCTGACGCTCACCGGCGCTGAGGTTGCCGTCGTTCTCCTCGTCGATGATCGTGTCGTAGCCGTCGGGCAGGGCCCGCACGAAACGGTCGACGTAACTCATCCTGGCCGCGGACATGATCTGATTCTCGGTCGCGTACGGATTGCCGTAGGCGATGTTCTCGCGGATGGTGCCGCCGAACAGCCAGGTGTCCTGCAGGACGATGCCGATGCGCGAGCGCAGTTCGTCGCGGGACATCGAACGGATGTCCACGCCGTCGACAAGGATCCGGCCCGCGTCGACCTCGTAGAAGCGCAGGATCAGGTTGATGAGGGTGGTCTTGCCGGCGCCCGTGGGTCCGACGATCGCGATCATCTGACCCGGTTCGGCCCGCAACGACAGGTTCTCGATGAGCGGCCGATCGGGGGTGTACGAGAAGGCGACGTTCTCGAACTCGACGAGTCCGTGCCGGCTCCACGGCATCGTCGGCGCTGCGATCTCCGGTTCCTCCTCCGGTTCGTCGAGCACCGCGAACACCCGCTCGGCCGACGCCGACGCCGACTGCAGCAGGTTGACCATCGCGCCGATCTGCGCGAGCGGCTGCACGAGCTGACGCGAGTACTGGATCATCGCCTGGATCTCACCGAGCGTCGCGGTGCCCGACGCGATCCGCAGACCACCGAGAACCGCGATGACGACGTAGCCGACGTTGCCGAGGAAGGTCACGAACGGCATCACCAGTCCGGACACGAACTGCGCGCGGTAGGAGGCCTGGTACAGCGACTCGTTGGTGTCGGTGAAGCGTCGCTGCACCTCCGCGGTCCGGCCGTAGGCGGTGATGAGCTCGTGCCCGGTGAAGGCTTCCTCGATCTGCCCGTTGAGCTTACCGGTCGTCTCCCACTGCGCGAGGAAGTGCTTGCGCGAGCGACGCGCGATCACTGCCGTCGCCACGACCGACGCCGGGACGGTCAGGATCGCGACGAGCGCGAGCATCGGCGAGATGAACAGCATCATCACCACGAGACCGAGCAGCGTCAGCACCGCGAGGACGAGCTGGGAGATGGACTCCTGCATGCCCGCCGCGACGTTGTCGATGTCGTTGGTGACGCGGCTGAGCAGGTCGCCGCGCGAATGCGTGTCGAAGTACCGCAGCGGCAACCGGTGGATCTTGCGTTCGATCCGCGACCGCATGTCGCGCACGACGCGCTGCACGATCTCGTTGAGGCCGTAGGCGGCGACCCAGATCAGACCGGACGAGAGCAGGTACAGCGCCAGGACGATGACGAGGATCCGGCCGAGGGCCGAGAAGTCGATGCCGAGTCCGGGCACCACGTCCATCCCCGAGACCATGTCGGCGAACTGGTCGCGGCCCTCGGCGCGCAGACCGGCGACGGCTTCTTCCTTGGTCTGTCCGGCGGGGAGCTGCATGCCCACCACCCCGTCGAAGATGACGTCGGTGCCGCGGCCGAGCACGAAGGGCGCCACCGACATGCTCACGACGCCGAGGAAGGCGGAGAGCAGCACCGAGTAGACGGCGTAGCGGTGCGGGTGGAGCAGGCCGAGCACCCGGCGGATGGTGCGCAGACGCGACGGTGCCGCCGCTTCCGGAGTCGTCATACTGTGGCCATCCTCTGCGACTCGACGATCTCCGAGTACGTCCGGCACCGGCCGAGCAGACCGAGATGTGTCCCGGAATCGACCATGACGCCGTTGTCGAGGACGACGATGCGGTCGGCGTCCTGCACGGTGGAGACCCGCTGCGCGACGATGAGCACGCACGCGTCGCGCGTCTCGGGTTCGAGCGCCGCGCGCAGGCGGGCGTCGGTCGCCGGGTCGAGTGCGGAGAAGGCGTCGTCGAACAGGTAGATGGCGGGCCGGCGGACGAGGGCGCGAGCGATCGCGAGTCGCTGCCGCTGCCCGCCGGAGATCGTGGTGCCGCCCTGGGAGAGGACCGTGTTCAGTCCGTCCTCGGTCTTGTGGACGAAGTCGGCGGCCTGCGCGACCTCGAGGGCGTGCCACAGTTCGTCGTCGGTGGCGTCGGCGCGTCCGTACCGGAGGTTGTCGGCGATGGTGCCGGAGAACAGGTAGGCCTTCTGCGGCACGACGGCGATGCGCGAGCGCAGCACGTCGGTGTCGAGTGCCCGGACGTCGACACCCGCGACGAGCACCTGCCCGGCGGTGACGTCGATGAGCCGCGGCACGAGGCGCATCAGGGTGCTCTTGCCCGATCCGGTGCCGCCGATGATCGCGGTGGTGGAACCGGGGTCGGCGCGGAACGACACCCCGCTGAGCACGGGAGCGTCGGCACCGGGATACGAGAAACCGGCATTGCGGAGTTCGAGGGTGACGCGGGTCGGGAGTTCGCGGACCGGTTCGGCGGGCGAGGACACCGTCGGTTCGGTGTCGAGCACGTCGAGGATGCGCTCGGCGCAGACCGCGGCGCGCGGAGCCATGATCGCGACGAACGACGTCATGAGCACGGCCATGAGGATCTGGGCGATGTAGGTGATCATCGCGGTGATGGAGCCGACCTGCATCGCACCGGAGTCGATACGGTGGGCGCCCACCCACAGGACGCCGACGGTGCTCACGTTCGAGATCAGCAGCACCGCCGGGTACAGCACGGAGTTCACGCGGCCGACGCGCAAGGCGGTGGCGGTGAGATCGTCGTTGGCGCCGTCGAAGCGAGCCTTCTCGGTCTCGTCGCGCACGAATGCCCTGATCACGCGGATGCCGGTGATCTGCTCGCGCAGCACCCGGTTCACAGAGTCGATGCGCTTCTGCATGACCCGGAAGCCGGGCAGCATGAGCGCGATGAGCGTGACCATGGTGAAGATCAGCACCGGGACGGCGACGACCAGCACGAGCGAGGTGCCGGGGTCCTGGCGGATCGCCATGATGACGCCACCGATCCCCATGATCGGGGAGGTCACGACGATAGTGCAGGTCATCAGCACGAGCATCTGGACCTGCTGCACGTCGTTGGTGTTGCGGGTGATCAGCGACGGGGCACCGAACGTCCCGAACTCGCGCGCCGAGAACCGCCCCACATTCCGGACGAGCGCGAGCCGCACGTCGCGGCCGAAGCCCATCGCGGCACGCGCCGCGAAGTAGACGGCACCGGTCGCGGCGCCGACCTCGACGGCGCTGATGACGAGCATCAGCAGACCGGTCCGGACGATGTAGTCGATGTCCCCGGTCGCCACGCCGTTGTCGATGATGTCGGCGTTGAGACTCGGGAGCAGCAACATGCCCCCGGTCGCGACCAGCTGCAGGAGTACGACCCCCGCGAGGGCACCCCGATAGGGCGCCATGAAGCGGCGCAACAGCCGTAGCAACATGGGCATTACGCTACCTGCGACTCCCTGCAGCGATCTTCACGAACCACCTCGGCACCGCCGACCGTCTCACCCAGCCCGGCCACGCACCGCGTCGGGTACGTGGCCGCCCGGGGGTTCGTCACACGCGTGCGGATTCCGGTGCGGGCTCGGTGGCACCGAGCTCGCGGGTGAGCTTCTCGCCCTCGACGTCGACGTTCGGAAGGATCCGGTCGAGCCACTTCGGCAGCCACCACGCCTTGTCGCCGAGCAGCGCCATCACCGACGGGATGATGACCATGCGGACGATGAAGGCGTCGAAGAAGACGGCCGCGGCGAGTGCGAAACCGATCGACTTGATCAGCGAGTCCGGTTCGGCGATGAACGCCGCGAACACCGAGATCATGATGATCGCCGCTGCGCTCACCACGCGCGCGCCGTGTGCGAAGCCGCTGCGGACGGCCTCGAGTGCGCTCGCGCCGTGGACGTAGTCCTCACGCATACGCGTCACCAGGAACACCTGGTAGTCCATCGCGAGACCGAAGACGACGCCGATGAGGATGATCGGCATGAAGCTCACGATGGGCTGCGGGTTGGCGATCAGGCCGCCCCAGCCCTCCTGGAAGACCGCGACGGTGGCACCGAAGGTCGCCAGGACGCTGAGCAGGAAGCCGAGGGTCGCGGTGAGCGGCACCAGGATCGAGCGGAACACCAGCATCAGCAGGATGAAGGCGAGGCCGACGACGACCGCGAGGTACGGAGCCAGTGCGCTCTGGAGGCTGTCGGAGACGTCGCCCTCGAGCGCGGTCTGGCCGGTCACGCCGTAGGACAGGCCGAACTCCTCGTTCAGCTCGGTCTCGCCGTCGCGGATGCTCTGGACGAGGTCCATCGTCGCGGGATCGGTCGGGCCGCTGCGCGGGGTGACGAGGATCTGGGCGGTGTCCCCCGCCTCGTTCACCGCGACGATCTGGGCGTTGACGACCTCGTCGTTCTCGTACAGCTTGCCGACGACGGCACCGAACGCGACCGGGGCCTCCACGTCGGCGTTCTGGGTGTCGACGACGACGACCAGCGGGCCGTTGCGTCCGGGACCGAATCCCTCGTCGACCAGGTCGTAGGCCTTGCGGGCGCTGGTCGCCGGGTCGGAGGTGGCCTCCGACGGCAGGGCGAGGTTCAGTCCGGTGGCGGGCAGCGCGAGCGCACCGAGGAGGACCACACCGGCGATGAGCGGGATGGCCGGGCGGCGCGTGATCAGGCCGACGAACTTGGCGCCCGCCTTGGGGGTGTCGTCGTCGGAACCGCGCTTGTTCAGGAACGGGATGCGGCCGGCGAAGGCCTTCTCCCCGAACAGTCCGAGCACGGCGGGCAGCAGCGACACGGCGATGAGCACGGCCATGAGCACCGTGAACGCGGCGGCGTAACCCATGACCGACAGGAACGGGATGCCGACGACGCTCAGCGCCATGAGGGCGATGATGACCGTCAGGCCGGCGAAGACGACCGCGGAACCGGCGGTGCCCACGGCACGGCCGGCGGCCTCGGTGCGATCCGAGGTGATGGTGAGTTCGTGCCGGAAGCGCGAGACGATGAACAGCGAGTAGTCGATCGCCACGGCCAGACCGATCATGACCGCCAGCGTCGGGGTCATCGAGCTGAGGTCGGCGAAGCCGGAGGCGATGGTGATGCCGAGGCTGCCGATGCCGACGCCGACGAGTGCGGTGATCAGCGGAAGTCCGGCGGCGACGAGCGAGCCGAAGGTCAGGGTGAGCACGATCGCGGCGATGCCGATGCCGATGAGTTCGGCGGTGCCACCGGGCATGCCCATCTCGGCGGCAGCCGTACCGCTGACCTCGACGGTCAGGCCGGCGTCACGGCCGATCTCGGCGGCGTCGAAGATCTGGTCGCGCAGGGCCTGGTCGACGTCGGTGATCTCGCCCTCGAACGGGACGGTGACGAAGCCGACGGTGCGGTCGGCGCTCAGCGGGGACAGGGCCTGAGCGTCGGACAGCGCAGCCTCTTCGGGGGTGCCCTGCTGCGCGGCGACGGCCTTCATCTGCTCGACGAGACCGGCGTCGGCGAGGACCGGGTTGACCAGCGCGCCGGCCTGTTCCTCCGGCGAGGCGGTGGCGGGATCGACCTTGGCGGGCGGCGAGACGCGGTCGATGCCGCGGACCGCGGCGAGGACCTCGTCGACGGCGGCCAGGTTCTCGGGGTCGTCGAGCGTCTGCCCGTCGGGCGCGGCGAAGACGTAACGCGCGCTGAGCCCGTTCATCGGATCCTCGGTCGACGGGAACCGCTCCGCCATGAGGTCCTGGGTCTTCTGCGCGGGGGTGCCCGGAAGCGTGAACGCGTCCGTGGTGGGCCCGGACAGAGTTGCTGCACCGACCCCGAAGAGCACGAGCAGCGCGATCCAGAAGGACAGCACTGCGCCCTTCCGTCTGTGGGCGAACTTGCCCAGCCGGTACAGGTAGGTCGCCACGGGGCACCCTTTCTATGTCGGAAGATCCTGCGGGGTCGGATGGTGGGGCGGAGACAGCGGTCGGACGGAACTACGGCTACGGGAAACCACGGCGGAGCCGGTCGAACGCCTCGCGGATGAGCTCTTCGACCGACCGGTCCGTCGTCCCGGTCGCGTGTGTCTCCATGGCCGCGCGCACTGCGCCCATGGCGGCGTAGTTCAGCAAGGAGGGATACAGATCGGCATCGGGGTCGGTGCCGGTGCGTTCGGCGATGATCTCGACGAGCAACTGCGACGAACGCCGCTCGACCTCGATCTGCCGGGACAACAGCACGTTGCTCTCCTCGAGCAGAGTGATGCACGCGACGATCTCATCGAACGGCCAGTCGGGGTTCTGCACGACGTCCAGGGCCACCGTGAGCAGCGAATCCATGATGTCCTCGTCGGCGGGACGATCACGCAGCAGGTCGATCCACTCCTCGACCCGGGTCTCGAGATACGCGAGGACGGCGTCTTCCTTGCTCGCGAAGTAGTTGTGGAAGGTGCGGGTCGAGACACCCGCGCGCGCTGCGATCGCATCGGCCGTCACGGCGGACAGACCGTGTTCACGAGCGAGTTCGGCCGCGGCGGTCGCGAGAGCCGCACGAGTGGCTGCCTTCTTGCGGTCGCGCAGGCCGGGAGTGATGGTCACTCCATCCAAGGTACCGATTTTGCAGAGCTCTGTAAGTTTGCAGAGTCATGCAAATTTATGACATCGCCCACAGGCGATCCCGGCCTATCGCGGGCTTCACACCCGGCGACGCTCCCAGGCGCCCGGATCCTTCGTGAGATCCTCCACGAAACCGGGGAGATCTCCCGTGACGACGTCCGCGAGCGATACCTCTTCGAGCACGGCGCGCAGGTTCACGCGCACCGCGATCCACACGTCCTGCAGTCGCTCGGCCGCCCCGCTGTAGACGACGTCCTCGGGCCGCTCGCCACGCACCGACGCCAGCGGGCCCTCGACCGTGCGGATGATGTCGGCGATGGAGATCTCGGTCGCGGGTCGCGCGAGCCAGTAGCCGCCCTCCGGTCCCCGCCGACTGTTCACCAGCCCGCCACGACGCAGGTCGGCGAGGACCGCCTCGAGGAACTTGTGCGGGATGGTCTGCGCCGTCGCGAGGGTCTCCGCCTTCGTCAGGCGACCGTCCTCGATCGCCGCGAGTTCGAGCAGGGTCCGCACGGCGTAGTCGACCCTCGCGGTGATGTGCATGCCATGCCTCTCGCGCTGCCTGATGTCGTCGGCCGGCCCGTCTCGACGGGACGGGTCAATTCCTACCAGCAATACCGAACCACCCGGAATCGTGCGGACGCGAGTCGCCACCCGGGTCCCGATTCGAGGGCCCTGGTGATCCAGGCCACACCAGCGGTAATGTGGACGGTTGTTCACAGTTATCGGAGGTCGTTGCGATGTGGGAAACCCTGCAGGAATCGTGGGGGTCGCTGCTCGACCCCCTCCACGATCCGGTGACCCTGGCGATTCCCGCCTTCCTCACCTTCCTGATCCTCGAATGGATCGCGGCCCGCACCCTCGAACACGTCGAGCCGGGCCCCGACGGACGCGCCCATCCCCCGCGCGGCGGCTACGAGAAGCGGGACGCACGCGCGAGCATCTCGATGGGTCTGGTCTCCATCGTCACGAGCGCTGCCTGGAAGGTGCTGGCCCTCGTCGGATATTCGGCCCTGTGGGTCTACGTCGCGCCCTGGCACCTGCCCGCCGACGCCTGGTACACGTGGGTGATCCTGCTCGTCGGCATCGACGTCCTCTGGTACTGGTACCACCGGATGGCGCACCGCGTCCGCCTGGTCTGGGCGACCCACCAGGCGCACCACTCGAGCGAGTACTTCAACTACGCGACCGCGCTGCGCCAGAAGTGGAACAACAGCGGCGAGATCATCATGTGGCTGCCGCTCCCCCTGATCGGTATCCCACCGTGGATGGTCTTCGTCGGCTTCTCCGTCAGCCTCGTCTACCAGTTCTTCGTGCACACCGAGCGGGTCGGCAAGCTCCCCCGCCCGATCGAGTTCGTGTTCAACACGCCCTCGCACCATCGGGTGCACCACGGCTCCGATCCCGACTACCTCGACCGCAACTACGCGGGCATCCTCATCATCTGGGACCGGATGTTCGGCACCTTCAAGGCCGAGGAGCACCGCCCCACCTACGGGCTCACCAAGCCCGTCGGCACGTACAACATCTGGGACCTGCAGACGCACGAGTACCGGGCGATCGCCCGCGACTGGCGTACGGCCGGGACGTTCCGTGACAAGCTCGGCTACGCCTTCGGCCCGCCCGGCTGGGCGCCGAAACAGACCCACGCGGAGGAGACCGAGAGCGTCAGTTCTGCTCGAGCGTGACGAGGAAGTCGACGCTGCCCGCGCCGTCGACCGTCACGAATCCGAGGTTCGGCGGCTCCACGCCGTAATCGGTCCAGGTGGTGGGGATGCTCCCCGACGCCACGAGACGCTCACCCGTGCGCAGGACGTCGACGTCGACGGTCACGGGCCGTTCGGCGCCGCGCAGGGTGAGCGTGCCGGTCGCGGTGACGGAACCGATGCTGCCGTCGTCGGGCAGGGTCGACAGGTCCACCGGCTCGGTGAGTGCGAACGTCGCCGTCGGGTGCGTCGCGGTGTCCATCACCCGGGTGCGGAACTGGTTGTCGCGCTGGCCGCTGTCGGTGGTGATGCCCTCCACCTGCACGACGACCTCGGCGGCCTCGAGGGTGCCGTCGGTGACGGTCGCCGAACCGGAGACCTGGTCGGTGCTACCGACCACGGTGACGTCGGCGCCGCGCAGGATCTCGTGCACGGTGTAGCCCGCGGCGGTGCGGTTGGGTTCGGCACCCTCGACGACGGTCCACTCACCGTCGAGCTCGCCGGTCGCGGCTTCTGCGCCCTCGGTCGAGACGGAGGCGGCGGGTGCGTCGTCCTCGGCGATGAACGTCCCGTATACCCATGGGGCAACGAAGAAGCCGAGCAGCGCCACGACCACGACGGCGACGAGCGCCCACACCAGTTTCCGCATTCTGCAAATTTAAACGATGTCGGATTCCGTGTGGGGTGCTACGTCACAGGCGCGGCCGCAGCGTGGCTCACGCTACTGGGGCGCAGCGTGAGCCACGCGATTGCGGCGGAGGCGATCATGAGCACCACGCCGATCCCCGAGGTGATGGTGACGCCGCTGTCGAACGCCGATCCCGCTGCGGCGAGCAACGCGTCGGCCCGGTCGACGGGCAGGGTCTCGGCCACGGCGTGGGCGCCACCGAGCGTCTCGCGGGCGGCCTGCGCCTGCTCCGAGCTCAGCCCGGCAGGGAGCAGCAGGTGCGCGCTGTAGGACGCGGAGAGCACCGATCCGAGGATCGCCGTACCGAGCACGGCACCCATCTCGTAGGCCGTCTCCGACACCGCCGACGCGGCACCGGCCTTCGCGGGCGGGACGCTGGAGACGATGAGGTCGTTCGACAACGTCTCCGCCGCCCCGATACCCGCGCCGAGGACCGCGAACGCCACGATGATCGGTGCGAGCGCCGACGGTGAGGCCAGCAGGAACACCAGCACGTAGCCGGTCGCCGAGAGCAGGAGCGCGCAGACGATGATCGACGACGGCTGCACCCACCGCACGAGCGCGACCACCGACATCCCGGCCACGACCATCACCGCCAGTCCCGGGACCAGACTCAGGCCGGCCTCCATCGGACTCTGCCCGATCACCAGTTGCAGATGCTGGGACACGAAGAACAGGAAGCCCACGAGGGAGACGACGGACAGCAGGTTCACCGCGACAGCACCGGAGAAGGTGGGCACGCGGAAAAGGCGGACGTCGAGCATCGGATTCGGGCGACGCAACTGCCGGCGCACGAAGACGACGAGCGCGACCACCCCGACCACGGCCGGAACGATGACGACGGCACCGACGCCGCTGTCGGCGATCTTCTTGATCGCGAAGACGATCGGGGCGAGGGCCAGCATCGACAGTGCGATGCTGACGACGTCGATGCGGCCCGGATTCGGGTCCTTCGACTCGGGAACGAACATCGGCGCGAGCACGAGCAGCGGAATCAGTACCGGCACCGCCAGCAGGAAGACCGAACCCCACCAGGCGTGTTCGAGGAGGAACCCGCCCACGATCGGCCCCAGCGCGGCACCCGCCGCGAAGCACGAGGCCCAGATCGCGATGGCGAGGCGACGTTGACCGGCGTCGAGGAAGATGTTGCGCAGCAACGACAGCGTCGACGGCATGAGCATGGCTCCGAAGAAGCCGAGCACGCCGCGTGCCGTCACGAGCAGTTCTGCGGAGGGTGCATAGGCCGCGGCCACCGAGACGGCGGCGAAGCCGGTTGCGCCGACGAGCAGCAGCCGGCGCCGTCCGATGCGGTCGCCGAGACTGCCCATCGCCACCAGCAGGCCCGCGAGTACCAGTGGATAGATGTCGATGATCCACAGCTGTTGCGCGCCGGTGGGCTGCAGTGCGGACGAGATCCCGGGCAGCGCGAACGCCAGGACGGTGTTGTCCACCGACACGAGCAGCACGGGGAGCATGAGCACCGCGAGCGCGACCCAGTCCCGAGGAGCCGCCTTCGTCACGGTGGGTTCCGAAACAGGCACAGATGTCGCCACGGATATCGAACTTTCGCGAGAGAGGAATCGAACCCTCGTTACTGTACCAGCTGGACGGTACAGTAACGACGTCGTACGATCGGGCCGTGCCACCCGCCCCAGCCGCCCGCGCCAAACTCCTCGACGCCTTCGTGACGATCCTGCTCGAGCAGGGTGAGCGCGCCGCGACCCTCGAGGCCGTCGCCGCGACCGCCGGCGTCTCGAAAGGTGGCCTGCTCTACCACTTCCCGTCGAAGGATGCTCTGGTCGAGGGCCTCGCCGAGCACGTCGAAGCGCTCGGCGCCGAGGACGTCGAACGCATGCGCGCGGCTCCCGAGGGACCGGCGGCGTATTACATCCGCACCTCGGTCTTCGCCGACACCCCGATCGACCGGGCCATCGTCGCCCTGACCCGCCTGAGCCAGACCGCGAACCCGCGCGCCCGGCAAGCACTGCGTCATATCCACCAGGGCTGGTTCGACGCCCTGGCGGAGGAGGTCACCGACTCCGCGGCAGCACGAGCGGTGGCACTCATCGGCGACGGCCTCTACTACGGCGCCGCCATGTCGGGTGAGACGAGCACGACGCCACCCGAGGACGTCGACGAACTCCTGAAGGTCGTGCGGAAATTGATCGGCCCGAGCGACTGAGTTCGGGGAGGTTGTGTGCGTCCGTTCGCGAAAATCCGAACACAACCTCCCTCGAATCACCTACCTTGTGGCCATGACCGGGTCCGTCCTGGCGATGGCCCACGACGAGCGCGCCGACCTCGCCGACCTCCTGGAGACACTGTCGCCGGAACAGTGGGAACACCCGAGCCTCTGTGAGGGGTGGACGGTGCGGGACGTCGTCGCCCACATGATCAGCTACGAGGAGCACGGACCTCGCGACCTGGTGCGACGCCTGGCGGCCACCCGGTTCCGTCCGTGGCGACTCAACGAGGCCGCACTCGCCGATTACGCGGACCTCGGGCCCGACGAACTCCTCCGGTTCCTGCGGAGCCATCTCGATCCGCAGGGCTCCACCGCAGCGTTGGGTGGTCGCGTCGGTCTCGTCGACGCCCTCATCCACCACCAGGACATCCGACGCCCACTCGGTCTCGCGCGCACGGTGCCTCCCGAGCGTCTGCGTGTCGCGTTGCCGTTCGCCGTCACCGCGGTGCCTCTGCGTGGATTCTGGAAGGCCCGCGGCGTGCGACTCGTCACGACCGACCTCGGCTGGTCGTATGGACGGGGTCCCGAGGCCGCAGGTCCGGGAGAAGCTGTGCTCATGACCATGGCGGGGCGACGAGGGATCGCGCGAGCTGTCGGGCCCGGGTGCCACGATCCTTGCCGAGCGGCTGGGCTGAGCGTCCCGGTGTCAGCCCTTCTTCGGAAGCCGGTGCAGGTCGACGTCGCGGAGCGTGCCCTCGTCGATGGTCGCGGTCATGTAGGTGCAGTACGGCTGCCGACGCCGGTCGGTGGGTGAATCCGGGTTGAGCAGGCGCAATCCGCTCGGCGCGGTCGTGTCCCAGGGGATGTGCGAGTGACCGAAGACGAGGACGTCGGTGTCGGGATAGGCCGCGGCCATCCGCTTGTCGCGCCCGGTCGACGCCCCGGTCTCGTGCACCACCGCGATGCGCACACCGTCGAGGGTCACCCGCGCGACCTCCGGCAGCCGTTCCCGCAGGATCGGACCGTCGTTGTTGCCCCAGCACGCGACCAGCTGCCGCGACCGCTCTCCCAGCGCGTCGAGCAGTGCCACGTCCATCCAGTCGCCCGCGTGGATCACCACGTCCGCTCGGTCCACCTCGTCCCACACCTGCGACGGCAGGTCGCGGGCGCGCGTCGGTACGTGGGTGTCGGCGAGCAGCAACAGGCGCATGGTCCCAGTCTGCCGTGGGGTCACAGTCTGCCGTGGGTTCGCAGTGTGCCGCGGGCGCTCATGGGTAACCACGACGCATGACCACTCCAGCTCACGACAGACTCGCCATCATCACCGGCGCCGACTCCGGCATGGGCAAGGCGACCGCCGAACTGCTCGCTGCCGAGGGGTTCGACGTCGGCATCACCTTCCACACCGACGAGGCCGGGGCCGAGGACACCCGCGCCGCGGTCGAACAGCGCGGACAGCGGTGCTTCGTGGCCCGCCAGGACCTGACCAGCCCGGACACCGCCGACGTGATCGACGAACTCGCCGGGAAACTCGGCGGTCTCGGGGTGCTCGTCAACAACGCCGGCACCGGACACCGCGACGAGGTGCTCGACCTGTCCTTCGAACGGTGGCGGGAGATGCTCTCCACCGACCTCGACGGTCCGTTCCTGTGCTCCCAGCGCGCCGCGCGGCACATGATCGACTCCGGTCGCGGTGGTCGCATCGTCAACATCACGAGCGTCCACGAGCACATCCCCCGCTACGGCGCCTCCGCCTACTGCACGGCGAAGGCCGGCCTCGGCATGCTCACGCAGTGCCTCGCCCTCGAATGGGCCCGGTACGGCATCACGGTCAACTCGGTGGCTCCCGGTGAGATCTCCACGCCCATGACCGGCATGGACGAATCCGAGGCCTTCCACGAGGAGCGACCGGGCAACCCCACCGGACGTCCCGGGCACGTCAACGAAGTCGCTTCCGTCGTCGCCTTCCTCGCGTCCCCACGCTCGTCGTACCTGACGGGGCGCTCGATCCCCGTCGACGGCGGCCTCATGTTGATGGCCGCACACGGACACGACATGAACGACGGGAGTTGGCGCGAACTCTGACGACGACCGGCCACCCATCCGCTAGCGTCCACAGGCGGATCGGTGGTCGACTCGGAGTGGGGGAACTGGATGCGCACGACACCGCCTGCGGAGCGATTCGGGCCGGGAACGGCGAGGGGTTACCGAGCGACCCATCGTCCCGAGGTGTGGGGAGCGCTGATCGGCGCGGGTGGCGCGTCGGCCTTCATGCTCGTGAACGGTGCCGCTCTGGGATCACCGTGGACCTGGATCGTCGTTGCCGGATGGTTCTGCGCCATCGCTGTTTTCGTCTGGGCCGTGCTCATACGACCGCGGAGTTTCGAGCAGTTGGAGCCGCCCTCGAAACAGGCATCGACGATCTACCTCGTGTCGGTCGCGGCCATGATCGTGCTGATCGTCGGTGGCGCACGTCTTCTCGCGTCGCTCGATCGTTCGGAACTGACAGTCGCGTGGGTGGTCTGCGTCGTCGGTGCGCACTTCGTTCCCTTCGCACGGGCCTTCGGCCGCGCGATGTTCCGGGTCATGGGCTGGGGAATGCTGGTGATCGGAATCGTCGGTCTGGCAGGCGGTCTCGCATCGCCTGTCGTGGCAGCCGTCGCCGGTGTCGCGGCGGGGTTGTGGATGTTCGCCGTGATGGTCGCCGACGCCGTCGGCCGACCTATCGTCAACGGGCGTCGGCCCGGCTCCACAGTTCCTCGAGCACCTCGTTGACTCGTTCCGACTGCTGGACGTGCGGGTAGAAACCGGGAACCTCGAGCAGTTCTCCCCCGATCCGGTCGGCGACGACCCGCGCGGTGATCGTCAGTGGATCTCCCGCCAGTCGCTTGTACTCGTCGGGTGCGCCCGCCCAGTCACCGATGACGACGAGCTTCGGCCACGGCACCGCGGCGAGCGGCTCGAGTGGAATGTCGGCGTCCCAGCACGGTCTCTCCCGCATCGACGTCGCCGCTGTGCGTAATCGCTTCGGGGTGGGTTCCGCCGGCGGCATGCCGACGCTCTCCGTGGTGAGACGCAGATAGTCCTCCGCAGTGAGCTCGGCCGGGAGCGTCGTCTGTGACGCGCGGGCGCGGGCGAGGTTCTCGGCGACCACCGGTTCGCTCTCCGCAACCTTCAGGCACCCGGGCTGGATCAGGCACAGCGACCGCACCAGGTCCGGCCGCTCCGCCGCCGCGAGCATCGCTGCGACCGCACCGTACGAATGTCCGACGAGGTGGGCACCGTCACCGAGCAGTTCGACGATGTCGGCGGCATCCACCTCGTAATCGGTGCGATGGGTCCCGTCGAGATCCGGCGAGTCGCCGTGCCCGCGGCGGTCCATCAGGATCAGTCGACGTGACGCCCCCAAGGGCCGCTCCCGACCGAACCCGTAGGTCTCGTCGTCTCCCCAGGCCAGCACCCCGTGCACGAGAACGGCCGGCGGGACGTCGGATTCGGCAGGTCCGACGATCGTCGAGCAGACGCGATCCACTGTTCCTCCCGATTGCGAGCATGCAGGCGCGAACCCATCGGAATACCTGGGCGGACACAGGCAGCCCGACCCACACTCCCTCGGGCGCTTCGTCGACTCCGCAGTCCATTCGCGATCAAGTTCGCTGTCCGCTACAGCAATTGCCGCGGCGGATAGCAAAAGCCGTAGCGAATGATTCGGAGCTCCCGGCGTCGACCTCCAGACATGAGAAAAGCCCCCTCACCTGCGNTGAACAGGTGAGGGGGCTCTCTGGCGGTGGCGGAGGGATTTGAACCCTCGGACGGGGGTTACCCGTCACACGCTTTCGAGGCGTGCTCCTTAGGCCGCTCGGACACGCCACCGCTAAAAGACTCTACCGGATCGAGCGCCTGAGCAGAAATCGCCTGGTCAGATCTCCTCGGGGAGGCGCCGCGTGCGGAAGAACTCCTCGAGCACCGCAGCGCACTCGGCTTCGAGCACACCGCCGCGCACTTCCGGACGGTGCGTGAGGCGCCGATCGCGCACCACGTCCCACAGCGATCCGACGGCGCCCGTCTTCGGTTCCCACGCCCCGAAGACCACCCGCGACACCCGGGAGAGCACCAGCGCACCCGCGCACATCGTGCAGGGTTCGAGGGTCACGGCGAGGGTTGCGCCCTCGAGACGCCATCCGTCGCCGTAGACCTGCGCTGCCGCGCGCAGGGCGAGCACCTCGGCGTGCGCTGTGGGGTCTCCGGTGGCCTCGCGCGAGTTCGCCGCCCGCGCGATCTCGGTGCCGTCCGGCCCGAACACCACCGCGCCCACCGGTACGTCACCGGCGGGCGCGGCAGCGGCGGCCTCCAGCGCGACCCGGATCATTGCCTCGTCGTCGCGCAGCCCCATCTAACGGAGCTTGTCCAGGGTGTTACCCAGGACGTCGTCGAAACCGAGTCGCTGGGCGATCTCGTCGAGCTGCTCGTCGGGATACAGGTCGGTCTCCGACAGGATCACCGACAACACCGGCTCGGGCAGACCCATGTCGGCCAGGATGCCGAGGTCGCCCTCCTCCCACGGCTCGATGTCGTCGAGCTCGTCGGGATCGATGTCGGGGATCTCGATGTTCAGCGCATCGAGGACGTCGGCGGCGATGTCGTAGTCGACGGCCATCGTCGCGTCGGACAGCAGCAACCTCGTTCCCGCAGGTGCGGGACGCACGATGATGAAGAATTCGTCGTCCACGTTCAGCAGACCGAACACTGCGCCGGAGCTTCTCAGCTCCCGCAACTCGGTCACTGCGGTATCGAGACTCGTCAGTGCGGCACCGGACAACGCCCGGCACTTCCAACGACCTTCCTCCCGCGTCACGGCGACGGCGAAGCCGTCGAGGTCGTCGCTCGAATTCCCGGCGGTGTTCCCGCTCTGGGTCACGGAAGGGCTCTTGTTCCCTACACGCTGTGCAGCCATGGGCGCAACGGTAGTCGGCCATGTCCGGTGAATGAAGCCCAGCACGGGATATGCCAACCTGATGAGGTGTCCTCAGCCGTCTCTTCCCCGCCCGTCTGTGTCCTCGGCCTCGGTCTGATCGGTGGTTCGCTGCTGCGTGCCGCCGCGGCGACCGGAAGGCAGGCGTGGGGTTACAACAGGTCGTCGCAGGCCGTGGAGGCCGCCGTCGCCGACGGCTTCGACGCGTCCACCGACCTCACGGCCACGTTGCGTCGCGCAGCCGACACCGACGCCCTGGTGGTGATCGCGGTGCCGATGCCGGCGGTGGGCAGCATCCTCGAGGCGGTGGCCGAGCACGCTCCCGACGTCGCACTCACCGACGTGGTGAGCATCAAGGCGGAAGTGGCCGCTGCCGTCGCCGCTCACGGTCTGTCGCGGCGTTTCGTGGGTGGACACCCCATGGCGGGTACGGCGGAGTCCGGCTGGACCGCTGGGACCGCCGACCTGTTCCGCGACGCGGTGTGGGTGGTGACCGTCGACGACGGCACCGATCCCGAGGTGTGGCGGCAGGTCGCCGACCTCGCGCTCGACTGCGGCTCCGTCGTCGTGCCCGCAGAGTCCCGGGAGCACGACGCCGCGGTCGCACGGGTCTCCCACCTCCCGCACCTGCTCGCCGAAGCATTGGCCCTGTCGGGCGCCGGAGGTGGCGATCTCGCGCTCGGTCTCGCCGCCGGCTCGTTCCGGGACGGTACGCGGGTCGCGGCGACGGCCCCGGCCCTGGTGGACGCGATGTGTGAGGGCAACGCCGAGGCACTGCTGGTCGCGCTGGACGAGACGCTCGAGGTGCTGAGGACGGCCCGGGAGCAGCTGGCCGATCGCAGCACCTCCGAACTCACCCGAGCCGGTCACACGGCCCGGACCCGCTACGAACAGCGTCGTCGCGAGCCCATCGTCGGCGCGCAGCCCGGCGACGAGGGCTGGATCGAGGCGTTCCGCGAGGCCGGACGACGCGGTGGAGTGTGGACGCGATGAACCTCCGCGACATCGCCTCGGCACTGACCACCGGCAAGACGACCCCGACCGAGCACGTCCGCTCGGTTCTCGCCGGACTCGACGCCCTCGTCGGAACGCCCTGGGAGAACGCCGTCGCCGCCCGCAACGACGAGGCGGCACTCGAAGCCGCAGCCCTCGCCGACGAGCAGATCGCCGCCGGGAACTGGATCGGCCCGTTGCACGGCGTCGCGGTCGCGGTGAAGGACAACATCGACGTCGCCGGGTTCCCCACCCGCTGCGGCAGCGCGGTCCTCGCCGATGCGCCTCCGGCCCGGCGCGACGCTCGCGTCATCGAAAAGCTCCGCGAAGCCGGAGCCATCGTGGTGGCGAAGACCCATCTCCACGAGTTCGCCTACGGACCCACCGGGTTGATCAATGTGTCCGGCGCGGCCCCCCATCCCCACAACCCGGACCTGATCAGCGGTGGTTCGTCGTCGGGCTCCGCAGTGCTGGTCGCGAGGGGCGTCGTGCCCGTCGCGCTGGGAACCGACACCGGCTGCAGCGTCCGCACCCCGGCGGCGCTGTGCGGGATCGTCGGATTCAAGCCGGGCTTCGGTGCTCTTCCCGAGCAGGGCGTGTTCCCGCTGTCGACGACCTTCGACCACGTCGGTCTGCTCGCCGCCGATGCACTGGACGCCTCGCTCGCATGGGGTGCCGTTCCGGGCATCGCGCACCTGCGCACCCCGGTCTCCGAACTGCGCATCGGACGCCTGCGGGGCGGCATCTGGGATCTGTCGCCCGTCTTCGACGAGGCCGTCGAGACGGCGTGCCGCACCCTCACGGATCTGGGCGCCCGCGTCGTCGATGTGGAACTGCCCGAGACCGACGAGATGCTCGAGTTGTATCCCGTGGTCACCGGCTCGGAAGCATACGAGACGCATCGCGCGTGGTTCGAAGCCGATCCCGACCGCTACCAGCCTCCGACGGCCGCTCTGCTCGCCGCGCAACGCGACCGGCCGGCCTACGAGTACATCCACGCGGCCCGGGCGGCGGCGCGACTGCGTCACGACGTCGTGCACCGCCTCCGCACCGTGGACAAGTTCGACGCGCTGATCACCGTCACTACCGGCGTGCGTTCGGCGCCGCTGACGAGCGATCCCGTCGAGCTTCGCGCACCGCTGCTGCAGATGTGCATCCCGTTCAGCGTCCTCGGTGTCCCGGCCGTGTCGGTGCCGGCCCCGGACGGCGGGTCGTCGCCGGTGGGACTCCAGATCGTCGGCCTCACCGGAGGCACGCACGGGCACGGCAGCCACCCCGCCGAATCGGCCGCGTTCGCCGTGGCCATGGCGGTGGAGGCGTCGGGACAGCCCTAGATGCGGGAGGCGAGTCCTCGGTATTCGAGGACGAAGCCGTCCTCGTCGACGGTCACCGACGACGAGGAGCGCGGCGACAGCACGTGGATGCCGTCGGACGCACTGCTGTAGACGACCGTGGCCTCCTCGATGCTGAGATCGATGAGGTTGACGTAGACGACGGGCACCTCCACGTCGTCGGCTCCGGCCTGCAGGTCGTGCCGGCGGATGGGCAGGGCGTTGAAGAACGGACTGAACACCACGTCGACGTCGAGTGCCCCGCCGAAGGTGGACCGCTGATGGTTGATGCCGTTGTCGGACATCCAGATGCCCTCTTCGGACCGGGTGAGGGACATGTGCCGCTCACCCGAAGCGAGGGTGGTGCGCACCGACAATCGGCGGGTGACACCGTTCTCGTCCGTCACCAGGTCGTACGACGCGCTGAAGGCCGGATGGTCGGTGCACTCCGCACCCACGATGCGACCGGACGCCTTGATGCGGCGGCCGGAGAGCTGTACTCGTACCGACTCCATCCGAGACACATCGGTCGCACGCCACGTGAGTAGCGCGGGCCACGTCGACGCGGAACCGGTGGCGTCAGAGGCTGGGGTGCTCACGTCTATACGGTATGCGACGAAGCGCACATGGTGGGCAGCGGTGCCGTGATTCGTCCACCACACGGTTGCGGGGCCCACCTGCTCACGCCGTGTCCGGCAGCGCCTCGTGCCGGGACATCTGCCGCAGGTGGTGTGAGAACACCGACAGCGCGGCGGCGCCCACGGCGACGTTGAGCAGCGCCCCGAACTCCTGGACGGCGAACTCCAGCACGTCGACGAAGAAGACGGTGATCAACGCGGCCGTCCGCAGCGCACGGATCGCCCACCTCCGCCTGCGCCACAAACCCACCGATCCCACCACGCACAGCAGGACGGTGACACCGGACCCGATGAGCTGGATCACGGTCACCACGTTGCTCGTCCGGGCGGCGAGGTCCTCCTCCAAGGTGGCGGCTGCGTTGAGGAGAATGCCGATGGAGAAAACGGTGAGCAGGGCTGCCGCGACGCGGACGCTGCGCTCACCCCGCAGTCGCTCCGGCAGCCGGAGCGACACCCACGAGAAGCGCGACGGCACCTCCCGGCACCGGGCGAGCAGGAGATCGATCTGTTCGACGACCTCGGGGTCGACTCCACCCTCCCGGGCTCGTTCGAGCTGCACTCGCGCCTGGTCGCGATCGGTCGGGGTCAGGCCGTGGGTGAGTCCGTCGGTCGCCGTGAGCGCGGCGTTGGCGAGATACTCGTCGGGCGACGGCCCGCGACGGAGGTGGACCGCTCGATTGACGACGAGCAGCAGAACGACCACCACGTACATGATCGCCACCGAGGGGCGGTAGAAGTAGTCGTTGGTCTTCGTGACGAACTTGCCGACCTCGTCGAGGAACAGGCCGAACCCGATTCCGCCGAGCAGCACCGCGATGCGGTCGGGCGCCCGGCCGATGAAGGTCATCGAGACCATCAACGCGGCGACCATGAGCAGACCGCCCCACAGCACGTGAGCGATGTGCAGGACCGACCCGCCGACCTGCGGATAACCCGTCAGATGCAGGTACAGACGGGTGACGAGGATGGTCGCGACCGCGATGATCAGAAGTGCTTCGACCTGCGCGGACGACGCGGTGTCCCGCAACAACCGAGAACGGGAACGGGTCCGCACCGCTGTCATGGCACGCGAGCTTATCCCGCCCGGGTTCTCGTCGGGTTCTTCCTCCGGATTCGGCGGCGCGGCGCCTGCGCGGAGCGACTCCCCAATCTTGTGTGTGGCCTAGAGTCGCTCTATGCGCACAGTGTGGACAGTTCCTCCGAACATTGCCCAAACTCTGCTGGAATCTCCCGAGATCCAGATGTTCCTGACCAGCAACGAGTTGCCGGATACAGCGGACGATCCACGCCAGAGACTTGCGGAGTTCACCCACGCGCTCGGCGCCCTCAGCCGTCACATCGGACGCACCTTCGGCTCCGTGGACGCAGCCAACCGCGAACTCTTCGGCGGCTCCGCCGGCAAGGTCCCCGTGGCGTTGCGCCTGACCGTCCTGCGGGCTCTCGTGAACCATGTCGAGGACCGCGCCCCCAGCCCGAAACTGCTTCCGAAGAACATCTGCGATCAGCTCGGCGCCTACGTCTACGCCCTGCTCGACCCTCGCGACCGGAGCATCTTCTACGTCGGCGCCGGACGCGGAAATCGCATCTTCACCCTCGTCTGGACGGCGCTCGGAGAGACCTCGAAGCTGACCGAGGCCGGCGAGAAGACACCGCTGGCCACCCCCGAGACCGAGGCGGCTCTGCGGCGCATCCGAACCGTCTACGAGTCCGGCTACGCGGTGGAGCACTTCGTCGTCGCCGACGCGCTGAACCCGAAGTCCGATGGCGACCACACCGCCGCAGTGACGGCCGAAGCGGTCATCGCGGCACTCGGACTGACCGAGCCGCATCGCGGCGACTGGGTCCTCACCAACCTGGCGGGGTCCACCGAGGAGTCCGAAGCCGATCGCACGGCGATCCCGATCGCGGAGCTCGTTCGTCAGTACTCGGCCTCGCCTGCGCCCGAGCTGCCGACGCCGTGCGTGGTGCTGCGGGTGAACGAGGCGAAGAAGGCGTCGCCGACGGCGGTGCGCGAACTCGCGTCGAAGCCGTGGCCGGCGGGATCGGCGGCGCGTGGGATCGACGGCCTGCCGATCATCGTCGTCGCCGACAACATCGTCCGGGCCGTCTATCGCGCCACCGGGTGGGAGGCGGCCGCTCGCACGGAGGAGAACGGCGGCACGATCCTCTACCGGTTCGTCGGGGAGGCCGACGAAGAGCTCGAGGGCAAGTTCGTCAACACTCGCGTCACGCCGGACCGGCTGGGTCTCAAGCGTTGGCCGTCGCACGGTTGGGCTCCGCGTCTGACGCGTGCTCTGCCGCGGCCGGTCGCGCGCCCGAAGGCACCGCGCCCCTGATTCTCCGGCTGCTCCCCCGGTTCGTCTGCGGACCGGGGGAGCAGCTCGTGCCTGTTCTCGAAAACCGTTGGGCCGGCACATTTTCTGCATAAGAAAACACGAAAGGGGACCCACGATGTGGGTCCCCTTTCGGAACGGGTGTTCGGCGGTGTCCTACTCTCCCACACCCTGTCGAGTGCAGTACCATCGGCGCAGACAGGCTTAGCTTCCGG
>NZ_JBKFBA010000003.1:350263-354479 GCF_053345925.1 Rhodococcus sp. C26F | reverse complement strand
GGCATGCCCTCGTTACCGAGCCAGTGCTGCACCAGGAAGGTGGTGTGGAAGCCGATGAAGGTCAGCCAGAAGTGCCAGCGGCCGAGCTGCTCGTCGAGCATGCGTCCGGTCATCTTCGGGAACCAGAAGTAGATGCCGGCATAGGTCGCGAACACGATGGTGCCGAAGAGCACGTAGTGGAAGTGGGCGACCACGAAGTACGAGTCGTGCAGGTGGAAGTCCAGCGGCGGGCTCGCGAGGATGACACCGGTCAGACCACCGAAGAGGAAGGTCACGATGAAGCCGACCGAGAACAGCATCGGCGATTCGAAGGTGATCTGGCCCTTCCACATCGTGCCGATCCAGTTGAAGAACTTCACACCGGTCGGCACGGCGATCAGGAAGGTCATGAACGAGAAGTACGGCAGCAGCACCGCGCCGGTGGCGTACATGTGGTGCGCCCACACGGCGATGGACAGCGCCGCGATGGCCATCGTGGCGTAGACCAGACCGGTGTAACCGAAGATCGGCTTGCGGGAGAAGACGGGGAAGATCTCCGAGACGATGCCGAAGAACGGCAGCGCGATGACGTACACCTCGGGGTGACCGAAGAACCAGAACAGGTGCTGCCACAGGAGCACACCACCGGTGGCCGGGTCGTAGATGTGGCCACCGAGGTGACGGTCGACGAACAGGCCCATGAAGGCGGCGGTCAGCAGCGGGAACACGAGCAGGATCAGCAGGCTCGTGATCAGGATGTTCCAGGTGAAGATCGGCATCCGGAACATGGTCATGCCCGGTGCGCGCATGCACACCACGGTGGTGATGAAGTTGACGCCACCGAGGATGGTGCCCAGACCCATCACGCCGAGGCCGAGGATCCAGAAGTCGGCACCGACACCCGGGGAGTGGATCTCACTGGTGAGCGGCGTGTACGCCGTCCAGCCGAAGTCCGCGGCACCGCCGGGGGTGACGAAGCCGAGCATGACGATCGTCGCGCCGAACAGGTACAGCCAGTAGCTGAAGGCGTTCAGGCGAGGGAAGGCGACGTCGGGGGCGCCGATCTGCAGCGGCAGGATGTAGTTCGCGAAGGCGAACACGACCGGCGTCGCGTACATCAGCAGCATGATCGTGCCGTGCATGGTGAACAGCTGGTTGAACTGCTCGTTCGACAGGAACTGCAGGCCGGGGACCGCGAGCTCGGTGCGCATCAGCAGGGCCATCAGGCCGCCGATGAGGAAGAAGGCGAACGAGGTGACCATGTACATGATCCCCAACATCTTGGGATCTGTGGTCGTGATCATCTTGTAGATGAACGAACCCTTGGGTCCCTGCCGCGGCGGGTACGGCCTTGCTGCAGCTATCTCTGGGACTGGCTGGGGCGCTACGGCAGTCACTAATCCTCCTGAATGCGCGCTCGACCTCGGGCTGGAGGCGAACGGTCTCTGGCTTGCGCTCATCGAATCGTAGACCCTCCCCGAAACGGTCGCCCTCCGGGTCCTACTCACTGTCGTACTCGACTCGCGAGGCTACCTGGAGCGGAGCCGACAACCACAATCCGAGGCTGTGCTGCACCTCACATACAGGGGCGCGGCCAGGTGACCTCACCACGCGCGAACAGCCCGGGTTAGGGTGCACTTCCCCCCGCAATCACAGAAGGACGACCCGTGCCTGTTCTCTCCTCCCGACCCGCCCGGTTCGCGGCAGCACTGCTGACCGCCGGACTCCTCGTCGCCGGCTGCAGTTCGGCCAACCCCTCCGACGACGCGTCCACCGACACCGCGTCCGACTCGGCTGCCGGCTTCCCCCGGACCGTCGAACACTTCCGCGGTTCCACCACGATCGAGAGCGAGCCGACCCGCATCGTCGCGCTCGACACGAGCTACTCCGACGCCGTGCTCCTCCTCGAGGCACCTCTCGTCGGGTACGTCGACTACCGCACGGACGAGTTCCCCGACTATCTCGGCGACTCGCGGCAGTATGCGACCGACGCCGTGTCCGTCGGCAAGACCGCGGACGTGAGCCTCGAACAGGTGGCCGCGCTCGAACCCGACCTCATCCTCTCGGCGGAGGTGCGCGACGGAGAGAATTACGAGGAGCTGTCCGCCATCGCCCCGACCGTCTTCTCCCAGTCGACCGGACCGACGTGGAAGGACAACATCCGCCTCGTCGCGCAGGCCATCGGCAAGGAGGACCTCGCCGAGCAGAAGATCTCCGAGTACGAGGAGCGCGCCGCGGCCATCGGTGCGGACATCAACGAAAAGGCCGGCAACCCGACGATCTCGATCGTCCGCTTCGCCGGTGAACCGACGGCCCGGCTGTACCGCACCACCTCGTTCAGCGGCATCGTGCTCGAGGACGCCGGTCTCGCCCGCCCCGCCAGCCAGGGTCCCGATCCGTCGGATCCGTCGAGCATCATGAACGCCATCAGCCCCGAACTGATCACCGAGGCCGAAGCTGGCGTCATCTTCGTCACCACCTACGACCTCGGGGACGGCAAGGCGCAGGCGGCGGCCGAACCCTTCGTCACCAATCCGCTGTGGGAGAACCTGCAGGGACGGAAGGTCGAGGTCGACGACAGCGTGTGGATGATGCCGGTGAGCATCCAGGGTGCGCACCGTATCCTCGACGACCTCGCGGACACCTTCGGCGTCGATCGTCACACGACCGGATAGCCTGAGCCGTCCGATCCGAGCAGCGTCCTACAGGAGTTGGTCCGACGTGTTTTCCGTGCACCGGTCACGAGCAGTGCTCGTCGCAGCCGTCGCTGCGGTGACGACAGCCCTGGCCGGATGCTCCACACCTCCCGACGACGACGCATCGGAGATCGTGCGCACCACGACCCGCATCGCCGGTGCGTCGGTCGTGGGCATCGATCGGGACACGTCGACCGCGTGCGCACTCCCCTCCCCGCTCGATCCGGGACAGCCCACCACCGGCACCCGGCCGGTCCTGCACACCGCAGGCCGGTCGGATGTGCCCGCCGACCCGCAGCGGATCGTCGTCCTCGACCCCGCGGCGCTCGACGCGGTGTGCGCCCTGGGCCTGTGGGAACGCGTCGTGGGAGCGAGCGCCGAGGTCACCGGCCGGCCGGAATATCTCGGCTACGGGATCGGCGAACTCCCGCCCGTGGGCGCCGCGGGCAACCCGGACGTCGCGGCGATCGAGCGCGCGCAGCCGGATGTGATCCTCGGCTCCTCCACCGCCCCGGACGTCTACGCCTCCCTCAGCGGCATCGCGCCCACCGTGCTCGTCGGGTCCGATCCGGTCTTCTGGAGGGAACAGTTCGTGCGGGTCGGTGAGGCGCTCGGGCGCACGGAGGCCGCGCGTCGCGTGCTTGACGACTACGCGACGGCCGCGCGCGATCTGGGCCGCGAGCTCGTGTCGTCCCAGACACAGGCGTCGATCGTCCGGTTCACGGCCGACGGCCCCAGGGTGGAGGGCACCGCGTCGTTCGCGGGGCAGGTGCTCGGCGACGTCGGCGCTGCCCGGCCGCCGGCCCAGCGGTTCGCGGTGGTCGACGGACAGCCGTGGCAGGCGGTCGACACCGAGGACCCGGCCCCGGCGGACGGTGATGTGATCTTCGTCCGCTTCGCCGGTGAGGACGGACTCGAGGCCGGCAAGGACTACATGCAGACCGACGAGTGGCTCGACCTCGGGGCCGTGCGCGACAACCGTCTGTTCTCCGTGACCGACGACGTGTGGTCGACCCCCGGACCGGTCGCCGCGCGGGCGATCCTCACCGACCTGACGTACACCCTCAACGGATATTCGAACTGATCGCCGGCTCGACCGGCGGCAGCACGCCTGCCGGTATAGAAACGAGGGCGTGCCGATACCCGATTTCGTCGTCCGGCTCCGCTCACACGTAGGAACCGCTCCCCTGTGGCTGCCGGGGGTGAGCGCGATCGTCACGGACGGCGACGACCGCGTCCTGCTCACCCGCCGCGCCGACAACGGCATGTGGGCCGTGGTGTCCGGCATCCTCGAACCCGGTGAGGAGCCCGCCGTCGCCGCGGTTCGGGAGGTGCTCGAGGAAACGGGTGTCGCCGCCGAGATCGTGCGGCTGACGAGCGTCGA
This sequence comes from Rhodococcus sp. C26F, assembly GCF_053345925.1. Taxonomy (NCBI): domain Bacteria; kingdom Bacillati; phylum Actinomycetota; class Actinomycetes; order Mycobacteriales; family Nocardiaceae; genus Rhodococcus; species Rhodococcus sp. C26F. The sequence goes on along the minus strand of NZ_JBKFBA010000003.1, from coordinate 350,420 downwards.
CGTCACCGCACCGATCACCTACCCCAACGGCGACGTCGCGCAGTACCTCGACGTGTGCTTCCTGCTCCGCGCGACCGGCGGGGACGCACGCGTCGCCGACGACGAGAACCTCGAGGTGGCGTGGTTCGCGCCGGACGACCTTCCCGAGCCGCTCACC